>CAZOUP010000129.1:0-14579 GCA_964583035.1 uncultured Akkermansia sp. | reverse complement strand
AAACTCGGCATGACAATGCCGATGGGGTCCGTCCTCAATGGTCCCAACATCCGTGACCTTTCCGAGCCGGTTCTTGAGAAACTTCTCGAAAACGGGGGCGGTGCGGCAGGTGATGCTGCAGGGATCGATGCGAGCACTCTCGTCGAATTTGAAGCCACCGGTGAAATGCCGGACGTTTTCCCTCTCTCGGAGGGACAGAAAGCGCTCTGGTTCCTGAACCGTCTTGCTCCGAACTCCTCCGCATACAACCTGAACTTCTCCGGTAAGTTCCGTCCTCTCCTCGATATCGATGCGATGAAGACAGCGTTCTCGCTTCTCTTCGAGCGTCATCCTCTGATGGATGTGACTTTCGCGACAAAGGATGGCGAGCCAATGCAGGTCGTTCATAAAGGCCGAACTGTCGATTTCCGCGAGCATGATTGCACGAATCTCGATGACGAGCAGTTGAAGAAGACGATCAGTGAGCATGCGAGCCGTCCGTTTAATCTGGAGCGCGGTCCGGTTGTTCGTCTCGAGCTTTTCCGCACGGCGGATGAAGCTCACGTGGCGTTGCTGACGATGCATCACATCGTTTCGGACGCCTGGTCCGTCGCCGTGGTGATTCAGGATCTCATTGAATACTACTTTTCTGCCAAAGGGGGAAGAACTCCGCAGGTGGAGCCGGTCGAGGCAACTTATGCTGATTTTGTGAACTGGGAAAAGGCTCACCTCGAGAGTGACGCCGGTGAGAAAATGTTCGAATTCTGGCAGGAACATCTTGCCGGGGCGCCGAGCGCAATCGATCTCCCGACAGATCGTCCGCGTCCCGCGATTCAGACCTTCAACGGCGGAACCCTCGGCTTCCAGTATGGGGAGGAACTCACCGAAGCTGTCGATGGACTCGCCAAGGCAAACAGTGTCACTCTTTTCACGACGCTACTCTCTGCCTACGAAATTCTCATGCATCGTTACTGCCAGCAGGACGATATCGTGGTGGGAGTGCCACTGGCCGGGAGGACCCAGCCGGAGCTTCGCAGCACCGTGGGCTACTACATTAACCCGGTTCCGGTGCGCAGCACAGTCGAGGACGACCCCACCGTTTCTGAGTTTCTCACGGGTAACAGTCGTCAGGTGAATGGTGCCCTCGAGAATCAGCAGTATCCGCTCTCCCGCATCGTGGATCGACTCAAGGTTCCGCGCGATCCGGGTCGTTCTCCGCTCTTCCAGGTGAGCTTCTCGATGGAGAAGGTTCCCGGTATCGATGAAGCCGGGATTGCTGTTTTCTTGATCGGTCAAGGTGGTCATACCTTCCACGTTGGCGATCTCTCGATGGAGACAATCGATCTCACGACACGACAGTCGCAGTTTGAAATTACTTTGGTCCTCGAAGAAGCAGGGGGACAGCTCTTCGGTTGTTGGCAGTATAACAGTGACTTGTTCGACGAAGCGACGATTCAGGAGCTCAGCGGTCTTTACGAGCAGGTCCTCAATGAGATCACCGGTAATCCTGACGCCCGTCTTTCGGAGCTGAATCTGCTAGGGCGCGAGGAGGAGAAAGCTCTCCTCGTGGAATTCAACGATACGAAGTCGGACTACGAAGACGAAGCGCTCCTCCATGAGCTGATCGAAGCGGTCGTCGCGGATCGTGACGAAGACACCGCCGTGATCTTCGGCGAAACGCACATGACCTACGGTTCTTTGAATCGTCAGGCGAATGGCGTCGCTCGTGATCTCATTGCCGCCGGGGTGAAGCCGGGCGACAATGTCGGCGTGCTCGCGGACCGCTCTCCGAAGATGATCACCGCTCTTCTGGGTGCTCTCAAGGCCGGGGCGACCTACATTCCACTCGATCCTGAGTTCCCTCAACAGCGTCTCGACATGATGCTCAAGGATGCCGCGCCGAAAGCGCTCGTGGCTTCCTCACGTCTCCTCCCGACCCTGCCGAAAGGAGCTTGGGAGGTTCTCGATCTCGATGCGATCGAAGGCACATCGAAGGCTGCGCCGCCGACCGGACTGAATTCCGACTCGCTCGCCTACATCATTTACACGTCAGGATCGACCGGGACTCCGAAGGGGGTCGAGATTCCTCATCGGGCCGCGATCAACTTCCTTCGCTCGATGGAGAAAACGCCGGGGTTGAAGAGCACAGATCGTCTCCTTGCGGTGACGACCTTGTCCTTCGATATTTCTCTTCTCGAAATGTTCCTTCCGCTCCTCGCTGGCGCAACGGTGGTTGTGGCCGGGGCTGACGATGTGAAGGATGGTCGACGCCTTGCGAATCTCATCAACGATGAGGATATTACCGTGATGCAGGCGACCCCCGCGACCTGGCAAATGCTCCTTGAGAGCGGTTGGGAAGGGAACAGCGGCCTCCGCATTTTCTGCGGTGGTGAGGCGCTCAACCGAACGCTGGCGAACACGCTCGTGAATTCCGCCGATGAACTTTGGAACCTTTATGGTCCGACCGAGACGACGGTGTGGTCTGCAGTCGAGAGGATCGAAGAAAGCGACGTCGCGATTTCGATCGGAACGCCGATCGCGAACACACAGGTTTACATTCTCGATCCGGCTCATCAGCCGGTTCCACAAGGGTTCACCGGAGAGCTTTGGATCGGTGGTGACGGCCTGGCCCGCGGTTATCGCAATCAGCCTGATCTAACGACGGCGGCCTTTCAGGAGATCGAACTTCCCGAGGTTGGAAAGCAGCGCCTTTATCGTACCGGCGACCTCGCGCGCTGGAATCGTGACGGGAAGCTTGAGTGCCTTGGTCGTGTCGACTTCCAGGTGAAGGTTCGCGGAGTGCGGATGGAGCTTGGTGATATCGAAGCGCAGATGGAAGCGATCGATGGAATCAAACAAGCGGTGGTGACGAAGCGGGAGGATCTTCCGACGGGTGAAGGTCTCGTCGGTTATTTCCTTTCGGAGGGGCCGACTCTCGATGCCGCTCAGATCCGGAGCCAACTTGCCGGCAAATTGCCGGCGAGTTATATCCCGGCATATTTCGCCGCTCTCGAAGAGTTCCCGCTCACGCCGAATAAGAAAATTGACCGTAAACAGCTTCCAATGCCGAAAGTTGGCTCAGCCAGCGTAGGGGAAAGGGTTCAGCCCCGCACTGAAACTGAGCAGAAGATCTGGGATATCTTCTGCCGGAACTTCGACTCAGAAGACATCGGAGTGACGGACCAGTTTTTCGAAATGGGAGGAGACTCTCTCATGGCTCTTCGCATCGTTGTGGATGTTTCCGAAGCGTTCAAGCGTGACCTTGCGGTGGATGCCTTCCTCACTCATCCCACGATCGAACAGTTGGCTTCCTACCTCGACGGAGATTCGCCGCTCGCCAAACTTCCTGCGGAAGCCGAGGCCGCCGACAGCGTCGGCGACATTGATATCGAAGATCTTGCCCACATCGACGTGGAAGATGCGATCAGCGAGCTTCCTGAATTGGACGCCGTCGCTCTCACTTACATTCCGGACGTGCTTGCCGGGATTTCGGGGATGAAACGGGATGAAATTTCGGAGCGTCTCTTTGGTGGGAAACCACTCCTGAGCAATACCTACACGCTGAGCGAAGGTAAGATCGGAGTCATCATGCTCCCTTGCTTTGAGTCTGATTTCTACAAAGACCCCGAGTCGGTGAAGTCGGCGACCCTCGCTGCTCTTGAGATGGCGGGCAAAGCGGGAGCAAAGAATGTATCTCTCACCGGAGTGATTCCTTCAACGACAGATCATGGCCGCGAGATCGCAGGGTGGATGGAAGGATCGAAGGATCTGCCGTCGATCACGACAGGAGATGCGACGCGCTCAGCGACGATTGTGAAATCGGTCGAGGGGATTCTCGCACAAGCCGGTCGTGAGATCACGACTGAGACTGTTTCCGTCGTCGGTTTGGGATCGATTGGATTCGGAACTCTTCGCCTTATGCTTGATGTCATGGATCATCCGAAGCATCTCATCCTTTGTGATCCTTATCAGACGGATGATCAGATGAGTCGCATCCGTGACCAGGTTAGGGATGCCGGATTCATGGGACAGATCGACATCGTCAAGAACGGTGGTGCCCTTCCTCCTGAGGTTTACGACGGTTCGCTTGTGGTTGCTTCGACTAATCTTCCGGGAGTCCTCAATGTGAAATCGTTGAAACCGGGCGCTCTCGTCGTTGACTACAGCTTTCCGCCGGTCTTCCGGGTCGATGAAGCAATCCAACGTTTCACGACGGAGCGCGACATCCTTTTCACCACCGGTGGCGAGCTGAAGATGACCGATGTCGTTGCTGAGACTATCTATCTCCCTGAAGGCGTTGAAGAGATGGAGGATGCCGTGCAGCTCGGTTTTATGAAATTCCTCAGCAGCCGGGATAAAAATGAGATCACAGGCTGTGTTCTTGTGAGCCTCCTCACCGGACTGAGCGAAGCAGTGGCGCCAACGCTGGGACCGCTGGAGAATGCGGATGCTCTCGCTCACTATGAGTATCTTGAAGAGATCGGGGTGACCCCGGCGAGATTGCAGATGACCGGATTCTTTCTTTCGGAGGACGGCATTGCCGCCTTCCGCGAGAAGCAATTAGGGTCCTCGAAAGCTTCCTGACTTTTTCCATCAGTCAAAGAGTGCTGATTTTCAGCACTCTTTGACTAAGGAATTGGGAAGGCTCAGCGTTTATGGTTCCGCAGTTGAACGACATGAGATTTTTTGCGGCATTATCAGCCATTTTCCTGCTGGGAACGGCGGCTTTGACTCCGGCTCGGGCGGATTATCCCCTCACGCTTCAAGAGCGGGAGCGGTTTAAGCAGTACATGCCGCGGACCTTTCCCAAGCTGGAGGCTCGGGACCCGGTTCATGTTGTCGCAATTGGTGACAGTGTCATGGGTGGCTACACGCCGCTTCCTTCCGCCTGGGAGGCGAACAATCCGCTTTTCTCGTACACCGGAGTCTTTCTGGGGCAACTTGCGCGGGAGTTCTTTTATCCCGGCGGAGTTCGACTCTTGAATCCGCCGGCGAACGGAACCTCCAAAGTTTCGGAGTATCTCGGGGATGAAATCACCCTCGAGAACCTCACTCGCATCGACGGTACGATTTTGTCAGGGTTGCGGAGTTCAGGCACGGACGCCTACCTGCACAATCCTGATCTCTTTCTCGTTCAATACGGAATCTATGATTCTCTCGGGCGAATTTCTATCGACACCTACAAGCTGGCCCTCCAGGAAATGATCGACATTGGTCGGCGCGAGAAAGTCGACATCATCATTTTTGCGCCCACACTTGTCAACATGGGGGCCGGTGAGATCGAATGGGGGATCACTCGTCCTTACGCGATGGCCGCGAAAGAGGTGGCCCGGGCCAATGGAACTCTCTTCCTCGATGCGGGACAGCATCTCTCTAAATTTGGGGGCGGGGTTGATCCCAATACCGAAGCGGCAGCTGCTGCTGACATCATTCAGGACCGGCTCTCACGCATCTTCAATTACGGTCCGGAGTTGGAAGTTCGTGAAAAAGTGCACCCTGCGCTGAAGGTGAATGACTACCTCGGCGCGTCGCTTTACGATGAGTTTTTGGAGGGCCCCCGACTCTCCGATTTCACGTATGCGGGAGTGGCCCGATTTAATGAGAACGGGACGGTGACCCTCGCGATGGCAATCCAGAATCAGACGCCTGAGGTTAAGGGAGGCACTGTGAGTGCGCTCGCGGCGGGGAGCGGGCTGATTCCTGTCGACGCGGCAAAACGGTTCTCGGTGCCGGCCAATGCGATCACTCAGGTCGAGTTTACCTATCGTCGTCCTATCATCGGAAAAATGCGGGATGGCTCCGATATTCTTTTTCCGCTGGAGCCGTCGGATGAGTTCGGTCGTTTCAGCTTCCTCCTCGAAGATACCTACCGCTCCGAGATGGTGGATTTACCGGTCAGGATCGGGCCGATCACGGCAGTATGGAAGTCGCGGCAATTCGTCAACGTGACAGATCGGATGCGGGTCGAGTGGGATCTGGTCAATGGATCCGACAAACCTGTCTCCGGCACCTTTCAGGTCGCGATGGGGGATCGGGTCGGCGAGCCCACGAGTTTTTCGGTCTCCCCGCTGGGAACCAAAACGGTCTTTTCCCTGTTTCAATTTGCTCCGGAGGATTCGCATGCGTTTCAGGAAAGTGTCTGGATTCAGATTGAGGTGGATGGAAAAGTGACTCGTTTCGCGAGAGAATTGGAAGCGACGAGAGACCTTGTTCTGGGGGAGGAAATGGAAATGCGCGGCTGGGAAGGCTATGTGAACGCCCCCCCCACGCTCGTCGATGCGGCGCGTCGCCGCGCCGCTTCGGGGGTCAGTGCTCGTTTCGATGCCGATGAGAATGCGCTCTATGTTATCGCCTCTCTTGATGGAGTGAGCATCCCCGATCTAGGTGATCGGGCGGCTTTGAAGGCACGCCTCTTTCTTGATGCGAGGACTCTGAATGAAGTGGGAACTTTCGGAGCAATCAAGCCGGTCGAAATATTCACGAAGGGGACTGATGGTCCCGGCTTCGCCCCCGCGATCGAACTCGGATCATTTGGTAACGGTTACAACATGATCCTCGACCCGCGGGGGATTACCTCAGTTCTTGAAACGAGTTCTGCGGGGGGAAGGAGTCTCGAAATTCGAGTGCCGAGAACCTATCTCCATCAGCACGAGTGGACGCTGGACTCGCTGGAATCGACCTTGGGTGTTCGACTGGAACTTACGATCGCGGATCAGAACCTGAACGCAGCCGATCCGTTTCCAGTGCTGAAGCGCTATGTGACCCACAGCCCAACTTATGCATTTGAGAACCAGACCATCCACGGTTTCCCCGAGGAGGATGCCCGGTCGCTCTC
Organism: uncultured Akkermansia sp.; assembly: GCA_964583035.1. Lineage (GTDB taxonomy): Bacteria > Verrucomicrobiota > Verrucomicrobiia > Verrucomicrobiales > DEV007 > Arctic95D-9. The sequence continues at coordinate 7,765 of CAZOUP010000129.1, read as the reverse complement.
AACCCTGCGACTTTCCCGCCAACCCGTCGCGAGCTGGTCCGTGCGAATTTATTGATGATCGCTTTGCTCGGCAGGGGCAATGCGGTTGGAAGGCTGATGACGTCCGCGACGGGTTCGTACTGACCACGCGTTATTTATCTTTCAGCCTTGCCGCCGCGAGTTCGATTTCACGGTGATTAAGAATTTGATACTCCCCGGTTGAGAGGGCAGGCAGAGTGAGATTCCCGATGCGGATTCGCTCGAGGCGCCTCACCTTATACCCCAGCTTGGAGAACATGCGCCGGATCTGGCGATTGTATCCCTGGGTGAGGACCATGCGAAGTCTCCGCCGCGTTTCAAATTTCACCGATTCAGCCTTGGCGAGGCCTTCGGTCATGTGAATCCCCTCCAGCAGCTTGAAGGTTTGCTCCGTGTCGAAGGGGTGCTCAAGCGTCACTTCGTATTCTTTTTCAACGTGAAATCGAGGATGCGTAAGATGCTCGGTCAACTCGCCGGAGTTGGTCATGAGTATCAGGCCTGAGCTGTTGAAATCGAGCCGCCCGACGTAAGTGAGAAAATCAAACTTCTTCGGGATAAGCTCATAAATCGTTTTGCGACGTTCGGGGTCGTCCCGGGTGCAAAGAAAGCCGATCGGCTTGTTCAAGACGAGAGTAAGGGGTGACTTCTCCTGCAGAAGTTTGCCGTTACACTTGACGTGATCATCGGGGAGCACGCGCGCGCTGAGGTCGAGGATCATTCCCCCGTTGATCTCGACGCGACCCTCAAGGATGAGTTTCTCAACGCCACGCCGGGAACCGATACCGCAGGAAGCGAGAAACTTGTTCAGGCGAATTCCCTTTTCCGGGGCAGAATCCATCAGTGTGGAAGCCGAAATAAAGGGATAAATCTGTCAGAGCTGCCGAAGACGAGACAAGCTCAGACGTCAGGAGTCGTCTTAGGAAGTCCGATTGGGCTTCTTCCATCTTTCCACAGTTCACGCTTCTGCAGGAGTTTCACGCGCTCGTAACGCTTCAAAACGCTGCGCTTGGCTCCGACATTGCTGGATTTCTTGAGGCTGGCGTGCTGTGACATGACTGGAAAAGGGATCAATTGAGTGAGCCGCGACTTTAGGCTGGAAAAAGCGAAATGCAAACGATGATTTTCAGCGATTCCTGAAGGGTTTGATCGGTATCGGGGGAAGGATGGACTAACGGCCTCAATCGTCGCCCTCGGCAAGCACATCGAGGGTGAATCCGCCGACGTGAGATCCGTTCGAAGTTGGGAAAATCCAGTCGTTGAGGCGATCCATGGAAAGATTCACCCTCGCTCCCCGGTGGATGTCGAGAAGCTCGTGGGGATCGTTCATGAGAATGCCTTTGATCTCATCTTTCCCGATCGCTTCGACCTGGACCCACATGTATTCGCATTTGGAGGCCTCGCGGAATTCGGCTTTGACGATGTAACGGTCGCTCTCGTCGAGGTCTTTTTTCTCATAGGCCCGCACAAATTCAGGCCAGCGCCGCTTCGCCTCCGCAACGGCAGAAGCCATTTTTGGATTGTTGTCCGAAATTTCGATAATCGGTTCAAAAGTCGGCTCATCGAAAAGGTCGAGGGGGGATTCGCCAGCGAGGGTCTCGATTAAGGTGAGGTCAAACTCATTACAGCGTTGAAGCTCCGGGCAGTAAACGGCGAGGCAGTCAGGTCCGGCAAGATGGGAGAGGATTCTGCCGATGATTCCGTAGGCTTCCTCCCGATCAAATGGGGTGCGGGCCTCATCCATCAGGTCGACGGACATCCAGGCTTCGTGAGATTCGACGGCCTGTCGGAGGCGCTTGTCGCGGATGGAGTGTTTTGCAAAATCCTCCGGTTTATCGATATACGGTTCATCCGAAACAAGGACCGCAAAGACTCCCTGCGGAATCTTGATCATGAAATGGAGGATGTTGTCGTCTCCGGACCTGGGTGACTTCGGTGGACTGAACTGCATCACGAAGAACTCAGCGTCCGGATTGGAGGCATCGAAAGTCATGTCGAGTGCGCCGGCGACACATCGACGGATGGCATCTTCATCGGCTTCTCTCGGTTCCGAAAGAAAATAGACAAGTGAAACGAGGTCCTCTTCCGGTTCCTCTTCGTTGCTTCCCGTCTCTTTTGGCTTCTTTCCCGAAAGAAATTTTTTCTCGGGGTAAGGCTGGAGCCAGCGAACGAATTCGAATCCAGTCCAGATTACCGTAATGACAAGAGCGGTGACACCCACCCAGGAAAGTCCGCTCATGACGAGACGTGCGATCAGGGCAATCAGAATCGCAGTGGAGAGAATGGGAAAGTGTTTCAGTCGAGGCCGCATGACTTGGCAGGTCCGGCATCGGGGCACCGGACGGGGACTGTAATTCAGGGAGGGGGCACGGCAAGGTGAACCGGCACGGATTTTTCTCCCGTGTCAGGATGGGGTTTCATCGCGGTAGGGAACGGTTCCATGTAACCTTTCCATCGGGCACTAGGCGTGAATTCGTGGGCGATGCTTCGCAGAAAGAGAAGTCCTCCCCCGAGGGGTTCGGTAATTCGTTTGGGCGGACCGGGGTTTTCGAAGCCTAATTTTGAAGTGATGGTCGTCGGTTCGAATCGAATCTTTTCAACGATTGCGTAGGCACCGTTTTCCTGGACTGAGACAATGTGCGCTTCAATTGGAAGCCATTCTTTTTCGGCTCTTTTCTGCAGTTCCGCTGCCGCAAGCTTTCGCTCAGCCTCGGCTTTGAGCTTTGCTGCTTCAAGGGTGCGTTGCTGCCTGAATTCGCGCTCTTTCTCCTGATTTTGCCGATATGCCTGCATCGCGGCCACGGGATCAAAGTCATACTTCTCCTGTATTTCGCGACTCAGGTCGAAAAAGGAGACCCTTGCCATCCCGCCGGAGTGCTGAATCACCAGCCCCTCCTCGTCAGCACGTTTGACCTCGGCGTTGAGGAATTCCCGCCCGTCTTTGGTGACAAGGCGGTCAAAACTCTTTCCCTCATTCCCACAAGCAGCGTCACCGGCGACTAAAAGAGTCGCGATAAACGTGAAAAACAGATCGTGGAGGAGATGCCGCATCAGGATAGATAGGCTGGCAGTTTTAAAGAATCAGTGCAACTCTTCTTGAGGTGGACGGTTGTATCCGTTATCCCAATCACTTGCCTGCCATGTCCCGGATTTTTCCCCTTTTGATTACCCTTTTTCTAGTTTCATCTGCATTTCATGTTGAAGCGGATGAAATGCGGTCTCCAGAGATGAAGCCGGGCCGCGAAAAGTGGGATTCACTTTCTGAAGAAGATCGTGAGAAGTTACGCGGGGCCTTGCGTGAGGTTTGGACTGACCCTGCTGTCTTGAGTGCCCGCGAGGAAGTGAAGTTGGCGTCAGAGGCCTATCAGGCGGCGATTCGTAAGGCGGTCGGAAGTGCGGATCCTTCCGTGGCGGACCTCTTAAAAGAAATTCAACACATCAACGAGGGCAGTGGCAATTCGCGATCTAAGGGGGACGCGCCGGGGCGCTTCGGTCCCACGAGAGGGCTTGAGTCGCCGGTAGGGGCTCCCGCCTTTCTTGAAAATCTTACCCCGGAAGAACGCGCCAGGTTTAAGGCCGCTGAGGCGAAAGTTCAGGATGCCGAGAACGTTCTGGCCGCGCGAAAAGAGATGGAAGCTCTCCGACTTCAGGATGATCAAATGCGGCGGCAGCGGATGGAGGCCCATCTTAAGATGAGGCGGGCCGTTCTTGAAGCAATGTTCGCGGAGGATCCAGAGCTTAAAAGCCTTCAGTCACGACTCGGATTCACTCCGGGCGGGAAGGGGAAAGGTCGTCCCGGCGGGAAGAAGCAATCCGGAGCGCCCGACGAAGCTGAGGAGTAATTGACTCCGGCGCGAGGCGCGATAAAGCATCGTGAGCGTTGGATGAGGGCGGACGGAACCTGATGCGGCGGAGCGTCGTTTCGTAATCAGCTTCGGCCTTTAGGTATTCTTGAAGGTTTATTGAGAGAGTGATGGTTCCAGATAATCCGATTTATTTCGGAAATCTTAGAATTTAGGCTTGCCTTAAAATAATTCCGGACAATATAGTAAACTTGTCGTATTTTTCTTTTTTATGAAAATTATGACAAGGCAAGCCGGCCATTCCTTCTCAAATTTAGCCTCCGACTGAGGCCCCGCAGTTCGACATGATTATCCCGATTAAGCCCTGGTTGGAGCTAGCCGAATCTTCCGGCGGAGTGAAAGGCTTCGGCTTCGAGCGCGGTATGGTTGCATCGGGGCTCTGTCTTGCGGCTGATGTCGAGAGAGAGAGTCTGATTCGGGATGGTTCAATCTCATGGGGGAATAACACTGAATTGGGAATCACTGATCGCATGGAATTTTATCACGAGCCCATCATGGGAGCTGAGATCCTCAGTTACCTCCAGCCCATTGATGGGAAGCAGATTTTTGACGGGACGCTGGGTGGTGGCGGCCATGCTGAGATGTTTTTGCGGGAAGGGGCACATGTCATTGGGTGCGATCAGGATGGCGGAGCCATTGAGCATGCCGCGAGTCGGCTCGCCGTCTACGGGGATCAGTTTCTCCCCGTACGCGGGAATTTTTCGGAGATGGATTCCCTTCTTGCCGGAATTGGAGTTGATGCGGTTGACGGCATCCTTCTCGATCTCGGGGTTTCCTCACGGCAATTGGATGATATTTCCCGGGGGTTCTCATTCCGCGGGGAGGCGGAGTTGGATATGCGGATGGATGATCGTGCGACTTTTACAGCGAAAGAGTTGGTCAATGAATGGCCTGAGGCGGAGCTGATTCGCATTTTTCGCGATTATGGTGAGGAGCGTCGCGCGGTGCGGGCGGCAAAGGTCATTGTTGCGGCGCGTCAGGAGAAGCCAATCGAGACCACGACGGAGCTAGTTGCGGTCGTCGGCCGTGCCATTCCCAAGACTGGTCCAAAAAATCCTGCAACGAGGGTTTTTCAGGCAATCCGGATCGCAGTAAATCGCGAATTGGAGGTGCTTGAGACAGCTTTAGAGGAGTCTCTCAAGGTTCTTGCTCCCGGCGGTGTCCTTGCGGTGATCACTTTTCATTCGCTTGAAGACCGCATGGTGAAGCAGTTCATGCATCGCCGAAGCAATCCTTTTATTGATCGTCCTGAGTGGCCTGAGCCGCGTGAGAATCCTGACTACGCATTCACTCAGCCATCGCGACGCGCTATTTCCCCGTCGGAAGAGGAGATAGCATCAAACCCGCGGGCCCGAAGTGCGAAGTTGCGGGTCGCAGTCAGAGTTTAGTTGAATCATGGAGAAGCGAAATCGATACCGCAATCGCATTGGGGGACTCACTCTGTGCCGGTTCTTTCTGGGAGGGGCTCTCCTCCTTGCGACGGGCGTTGGTTTTGTCATGGTTCGGAATGAGCATGTGATTCGCGGGCATGAGATCCGGAATTTCGAAGACAGCATCGTAGAGCTGAGTCAGGAGATCGAAATGTGGGAGCTCCGGATCGCCGGCGTTCGTGACCGGCAGGAACTCTCGCGCAGGTTGCGCTGGGTGCAGAGTGATCTCAGCGAGATTGATGCTACAAAGGTGATTCAAGTGATTCCTGAAACGATTGACGGCCTCGATTAATGTTAGTGTTAAATTCAAGACTGAAGACCCGGTTGGTGGTGGGGTGCGGCATGCTGGTGCTGACCTTATCGCTGCTTAGTGCCCGGCTCTTTTTTATCGAGGCGTTGGATGGGGAGAGGCTTGCTGCCAGGGCGCGCGCTCATTACGAGTACAAAGAGGAGCTTCCCGCGGAGCGTGGCCGAATTTTTGATCGCTCCGGCGAGTTGCTGGCGCGGAACCAAACCGTCTTTTCGCTCGTCGTCGACAGTCAGCATTTGCGCGACCAGGGGCTTGCCTCAATTGGGTTGGCCAGGGCTGAGAAAGTCAGTTCGCATGAGATTCGGAAGAAGTATCTCCCGCAGGAAATTCAAAGCCGTTACCGCGAGTATGTCGCAGAGAGCCTCTCTGCTGTTTTGCGTGAACCGAAGCAGGAGTTGGCACGCAAGCTTCGTGAGAAAGAGGTCGGGCCTCTTGTTCTTGCGAAAGGGATCGAGGATGATTTCGCTGAGCAGTTAGAGGAATTGATCGATGAAAAGGCTCTCGCCGGGATTTACCTCAAGCGGGGGCAGCGCCGGTATTATCCGAGTCCACTCTCGCTCACTCAGGTGATTGGGTTTGTTGATTCAGACGGGGTCGGAGCTTCCGGCGTTGAGAAGACTTTTGATTCGGAGATGACCGGCACGCCGGGGTATCGCTATTGTGAGCGCGACAGTCGCCGTCGGGAAATCCACGCCTATCGGGGCCTTCAGGTTAATCCTCAGGCGGGGCGCGATGTTTATCTCACGATCGATATGGCCTTGCAATCGGTGCTTGAGCGCGAACTTGATGCGGTGATCGATGAGTATCGCCCCGAGAAAGTCACCGCGATCTGGATGGATCCGAGGAGTGGTGAAATTCTCGCGATGGCGAGCCGGCCGCATTTTGATCTCGCAACCCGGGAGGGGATTAGGGGGATGGATCCGATTCGTCGGAATATTGCGATTACGGATCTCTATCAGCCGGGTTCGACTTTTAAGATAGTTGGCTATGGCGGTGCCTTTGATCGCGAACTCGCGACCCCGTCCATGGAGGTTGACTGCCACATGGGGAACTACGATCAGGAGGGTTTTGTCCTTAAGGATCATCATGACTACGGTCGCCTCACTGCCGAGATGGCCTTTGCCAAGTCTTCGAACATCGGGGCTTACCTTGTTTCCCGACCGCTCAACAAGCATGTCTTTCATCACTACATGAATGAGTTCGGATTCGGTAGAAAAACCGGCATCGAACTGAATGCCGAAAGTGACGGGCGGATTTTTCCGGTTTCAAAATGGACCGCAACGTCCTTCTCCAGTCAGGTCATGGGCTACGAGGTTGCGGTGACTCCGCTCCAGATGGCGGTGGCCTGCAGTGCCATCGCGAATGGAGGGGTGCTCAGGCCTCCGACGATTTTGAAAGGACTTAGAGATAATCGCCGTGACGCCGAGTTGGTTGGCGGGCTCGGAGCGCCCGCTCGTCGCGTCATCAGCGAAAAGGCGGCAGCACAGGTTCGTCGCTGCATGGTCACTTCGATCGGGGAAAACGGCACTGGAACGAACGCCGCAATGCGGGGTTACACGGTCGCCGGAAAAACCGGGACGGCGAGAAAGCACGTTGAGAATGTCGGTTATGTGTCAGGGCGCTACATTGCGTCTTTCATGGGCTTTCTCCCGGCGGAGAATCCTGAGCTCGTCGGACTGATCGTGATCGATGACCCCCGGCTCGAAGATCGCGAGGTTTACGGCGGCTCGGTCGCGGCACCGTTTTTTAAGAGGGTTGCTGAGGACGCGGTCAAAATTCTGGGAATCGAACCTGATCGTCCCGAGGAGCTCGTTCCGGCGGTCGAAGAAGGGCTTGCAGCAGTTGAACATTCGGAAGGGGAGGAGTAAGGCACGCGCATGAAGCTCGAAGATATTATTGATGGGATTTATGTGAAGTCCGTGGCTGGCCCGATCGCCGTTGAGGTGAGCGGGGTTTTTTACGACTCGCGTCAGGTTGTCCCGGGGGGCGTTTTCTGCGCTCTCGAGGGGCTCGGGAGTGACGGTCACGATTATCTCGATCAGGCAATAGAGAATGGTGCCGTCGCGATCATTTCGGAGCGTCCCAATCCGGCGGAATTTCCTGCGACCTGGTTGCAAGTCGGGAACGCGCGTGATGCCATGGGAACT
>CAZOUP010000128.1:0-14616 GCA_964583035.1 uncultured Akkermansia sp. | reverse complement strand
GCTCGGACTTGCCGGTGGAGTCGCCGGTTGTTTTGCGGCGATGGGATTTTTCAGGTGGAAACAGTTCACGCTCGGCAATGAGGGGCTCACCCTCGCGTTGCAGCCGGACTTTCTTATTACGGCTTACGGGCTCTTGATTGCGGTTTCGTTAGGGTTAGGTGCTTCGATCTGGCCTGCCGTGATTGCTTCGCGGAAGCCGATCGTTGAATCACTACGCGCGACTTGAAATGCTGCCTTTTTCCTACGCCGTGCGAAATCTCTTTCGCGACCCCGTGAAGCTCCTCCAGAAAGTAGGAGGGGGAGCGCTCGTGGTCTTCCTTATTTTCTCGGCGGCTTCCTTTAACGAAGGCATGGAGCAGGTCCTGCGTGCGAGTGGAAGTGAAAGGAATGTGATCCTGTTAGGCGCGGGGTCCGAGGAGTCGGTCGAGCGCAGTGAGGTCCCCGTTCAGGCGGCGGAACAGGCCGCCGCCGGGATTCGTGGAATCGAGACGCGGCTCGGAGTCGCGGCGGTGAGTGGCGAAGTTCACTACATGGGAAATCTTTCGCTGGCTCCGGGGACTACTTCGCAGGCGCTCCTCCGCGGAATTTTGCCGGAAGCGTTCGAGGTGCACCGCGAGGTAAGGCTACTCACGGGGCACTACCCGAATTCCGGGGAGGTCATGGTCGGACGGGTCGCGCCACACACGCTCGGGGTGGGCGACGCTGAGCTTCAGCCCGGCGCCACTCTGAACTTCGAGGGGCAGACATTTACGGTTTCGGGGATCTTTGAAGCACCGGGCACGGTGATGGAGTCTGAGATCTGGATGGATCGGAATGATCTCATGACTCTGGTGCAGCGGGATACCTTATCCTGCGTCGTGATCCGGCTGAACTCGGTCGAGGATTTCCCGCAGGCCGATCTCTTTACAAAACAGCGACTCGACCTCGAGCTCGTCGCAATCCGGGAGTCGGATTATTACCGGAAGCTGGCGCAATTTTACGGACCGATCCGGGCGATGACCTGGGTCACGGCGGCGCTCGTCGCGGCGGGTGCAATCTTCGGCGGATTGAATCTGCTCTATGCTTCCTTCGCGTCGCGGATTGTGGAAATGGCGACGCTGCAAGCAGTGGGTTATTCGCGCCTCGCGATTTTGTGGTCGCTGATTCAGGAGAGTCTCCTTGCGACGCTGCTGGGAACCTTGCTCGCGGCTTTTCTCGCGGTGATCCTCCTCGAAGGGGTGCGGGTTCCTTTCTCGGTGGGCACGTTTGAATTATCCCTCTCGGCGACCGTCATTGTGATGGGACTTGGGACCGGCCTTGTCCTCGGATTCACCGGAGCCCTGCCTCCGGCCTGGCGCTGTCTTCAGGCCCCACTGCCCGTTGCCCTTCGATCTTCGTAATTTTTACCCCAACTATATCATCCATGAAAAAATCATATATCACCATGCTCACCCTCACTTCCTTCCTCCTGCTTTCCTGCACCGGGGAAAAAACCGAAGTCGAGACGACCGAATTTGTTCCTGCGAGCGACGATCGTGTCACAGGGGTTTTTCTCAGCGAAGCTCCAGCCGATGCGATCACGGTGCTTGAGGCTCGCGCTGCGGCGGTGCCCGGAGAAACTCTCGTCGTCGCCGGCAAGATCGCCGGTGTTATGAATCCGTTCACCGATGGATACGCTTCACTTGTGCTTGCTGACGAAGCACTGAAAACCTGTGACCTCATCCCCGGAGATGAGTGCCCTACTCCCTGGGACGCCTGTTGTGAAGTTCCTGAAGAAATAGCGAAGCAGCGAATGACGATTCAAATTCCGGGTGAAGATGGACTTCCGGTAGCCGAAGGGTTGAAGGGCGTCAATGATCTTGCAGAAATGGACGGCCTCGTCGTCACCGGAACCGTCAATGCGAGTTCCACTCCGGAGAATCTCATTCTCGATCTGACCGGGATTTATCGGAAGTAAGGATGGAGACGCGCTCCCGCAGACTCCGCAAAAAGCTCTTCGGGGCAGAAATCAAATCAATGGTTCGCTACAGAATGTTCTCCAATTTCAGCTCGGAATACACGTTCGATTGAATCATCGAAAAATGCTTGTCCCGGCACATGATAGGAATGGAACGCTCAAACCCGACGGTCGCGATCAAAAGATCATCGGGAGGAACGGTCACTCCTGCTTTTCGCAATGTTCGAGCACTATGGGCAGCCATGTCCCAATCTGAGGGCGATAGCTGAATCCGGGTAGCGAAGGACAATCCTTTCGAGATGGCCGGCAGCTCTTGATCCAATGCACCTGAGATCAGCTCGAAGACGACGGGACAGGAATAGGCGGCTTCGTTGGCGGTGATCAGCGTAGCTATTCTCTGTTTTACGAGAGGATTTCCCTTCCTTCGAAAAAACTCGATCCACGCCGAAGTGTCAATCAGGATCATGACGAAGACGGCACTGACTCCCACTGAGAGACTTCTTCGATCTGGTCATTGGTCGCGGAATAGTCAGTTTCTCCGTCTAACACCTTTTTGAGAAAAGCCTCCTTATCCCTCTGAATTAGATAATCCTCGATCGCTTTCGCTATCGCCGGCGACTTTTTAGAGATTCCAGTTTGAAAACAGAGTTCTTCTAATTTTTTTTCATCAATTTCGACGGTGATTCTCATCTTTTGAATATAGCGGTTGATGAAAATAGGATCAAGGAAGTTTGAAGGCGCTACTTCCGCGCCTGCGAAAAGCACCATGCAAAGACTCCCTCGGTCTTCGCGAGGGTCCAGTGGATTTGGTTGTGGGTATGATCAGGGAAGCCTTCGAAGTGCGCTGTTTTCCCGGCGGCGGTATAGGCTTCGGAAAATGCTTTCGCGCCTTCCAGATCGCGTTCTCCGGAAAAGGTGAGCCAGAGAGCGGTGTCGGTTTGTTCGACCCAGCTCATTTTGGCTTCGCCGTCGGCGAAAAGTCCGGCCGCGTAGAATTCGGGGCGGCGTTCGATCAGCGTTCCGATGCCGCGGGCACCCATGCTGTAGCCAGAGAGGTAGATGCGCTTTCGATCAATCGGCAGGGTATTTGTCAGGGTGTCGATGAGCGATTCGAGGGCTCCGGCCTCATCTCCCCAGTTGGATTCCGGGGGGCAGGTCGGGACAATGATGAGGCAGGGGAAGTCGTCGTGGAGCTCCTCCCCCGCGAGCATTTCAGGGGCGATCTCGACCTTGCCGGTTTCGACTTCGTTGGCGCGACTCCCGGCTCCATGGAGATGGATGAAAAGGGGGAACGGCTCTTTGAGGCGCTTGAGTTTTGAGGTGCCGTAAATCTGGAAGAGAACTCCGTAAGATTCTTTTGGGACCCGCACCCACTCGTCGGTGATCAGTTCCGCAAAGGGTCCGGATTCGAGCCCCGCGGCGCGGTTCAGGTCGCTCAGGGTCTGTCGCACAAAGGCCTGATCGTCAGCCGATAATTGATCGAGCGAAATTTCAAAGACACGACCGTCTGATCGCCGCACGCTGGCAGTCGTTTCCGTCGCGGACTGAAGCGAACCTTCAAACGATTTTCCCGCTGATGAAGTCCAGGTTCTTGAGTCATCGGCATTTGCCAGCGGAAGCAAGAGAACGAAGGCAGCGATGAGAAACAGGTGCTTGATCAAAGTCATGAGCACGACGCTAGTTTTTACGCTCTCTGAAGGGAAGCAAATTCAACCGGGGCGTCCTGCGGCACCCGGGCTGACGGGGCGGAAATTCCGGCCGACCTGAAAAGACTGACCGACGGCATTGACCCGCGACGATTTCGCCGAACGATGCCCAACCACGCCGACGCGCCGACTCAGCCGGTAGGTGTTGCGGTGCGCTGCAAAGCTATCCCCGGTGAAAAGAGGCTCGGGAGTTTTCGCGAGGACTTCCCCGGGTGGCTCCGTCGGTTGGTTCGTCTCTTCCACTACGTCCGCCACCGCGATACCTGCTGAAAGTCCGGAAGGTGGACTGGACTGAGCGAGCGCCGGATTCGTGGGATAAAATCGCACCGGCATGAGATGGATCGCCGGCTTTTCCAGCGACGCAACAGGTCGGCGTCTCTCTGCTGCCGGAGAGGAATAGAGATAGGTCTTCGACGACCCTGCCGGATCGGAAGCACGGTGTCTTGTCGGGAGAAGTGCGAGGGCGGTCAAAGGCGTCACAAAAGCCGATACTCCCGGATGAGCGAGCGGAGGATGTGGCAGCGCCGGTGCCGGTGTCTCGACTGTCGTGGGAGCGGCGGGCTCCTCAGCCGTGACGGTATCTTCGACTGGCGGAACTGCCACGGTCTCCAATTCCGGAACCTCGACTGGAACCTCCGTAACCTCGATGGTCGATTCGGTCGGGGAGACCATCGCGGTGATCGGGCCGGTCGAAATAGGTCGGATCGGCTGGGTGTAGCTGCCCCGTTTGCGATCGTTCAACGCAGCGATCAAAGCAAGGCCGGGAACTCCGACAGGAAGTCTCTCAGCGATCACAGGGCGGTTGAGAATCCGGGTTTTGTCCTTTGTGATGATACGGTAGGTGATCCCGGCCCAGGTGATCTTGTTCTGGGTCCATGTGCTGATGAGAAGCAACCAGTGCAGCAGCATCCAGAGGGGGGTGAGCATGTGCTCAAGCCAACTCGCTGAAAACAGTTTCCGCTGAATTCCATTCTCTGGAAAAAGAGAGAGATAGACCTGCTGACGGGCGAGGCTGCGGAATTGATCGATCACATAAGCCGCTGCCACCGGGATCCAGGCAAAGAAGTAACCGTAGAAGAGCGCCGCGATGATGGAGAGAACCCCAAGGGCGTAGAAGCCGAGAACAATATTCGTGCCGGTGTAGAGGATCGGGCTGAAAAATTTGACCTGAGTGTATTGGCGCTTCGCAAATTCAAAGAAAGACTTCCAGTTAAAATCAATCATCGTCGGAACGATGAGCGAGCGAATAAAGGCGATCTTATGGCCGGCAGCCCGTGCCGCTTTGGAAATCCTGAGATCGTCGTTCAATGATCCTTTGAGAAGCGTTGGCACTTCCAACTTATCAAAAACACTCCGGTCAATTGCCATCGAGCCACCCCAGAGAACGGTCGTGGATTCCCAGCCGCCCTGCGTCGTGATCGATCCATTGATGACACTCGCGATCTGGTTGGGGAGCGTCGGGCGTTTCGGGATCAACCACCGGTAGGTGGTCGAAAGAGGATGCGTCTTTTGATTGATCGGAGCGGTAAGTTTGGCGAGCCAGTCCGATTTGAAGACGATATCAGCGTCAACGAAGGTCACCACTTCGTCAGCCTGGGTGAGATATCCGAAGGCCGCTCGCTGGTTGTGGACTTTCTGGCCTTCTCCCTCAGAGGCACCGGCACAGACCAGGGTGATGCTTTTCAGGGCGTTCCCGGATTCGGGGTGGGTCCAGACGGGGTCGTCACCGGAGACTTCCAACTCGTCCTTGAGCCAGATCGCGACGGGGTCGTTCCACGATTCAAATGCCACGATGACCCGGTAGTCGGAATAGTCCTGAGCGAAGAGTGTGTCAAAAAATCGGGGGCTCGACTGCTGATCGAAGCCTTTAACCGGCACGATCACGACGGCTGGTTTCTGATCCCTTGAGCCATCACCCCAGCGTTTGTCCTGTCGTCGCCGGGCGAAGGAGAAGGCAAAGACACGGAATGCCGCAAGCAGCACGAGCGACAGCCAAAAAGCCCAGAAAATTAAGAGAACGCGTTCGATCATTTACCCCGTGCAAAATGAAGATGGGTGACTAGACTGCAAGTAATACCGCAGATTCGTAACGATGAAAGTTGTTGAAACCCGAAAACTCAAGAAAACTTATCATTTTGGTGACACCGAGGTGACTGCGCTGGATGAAGTGACGTTTGATATTGAGGAAAGAGAGTTCATCGCCGTGTGGGGTCCATCCGGTTCAGGGAAATCGACGCTTTGTAATCTGATCGGACTCCTCGACGCGCCTACCGAGGGCGAGGTGATTATCAACGGTCACTCAGCGGCGGGTCTTTCCGACGCGAGGAGAAGCGAACTTCGCAACTCCTCGATTGGATTTGTCTTCCAAAATTTCAATTTGATCCCCGTCCTCACCGCCGTTGAAAATGTGATGCTCCCGCTCCAGATCAACGGAGTGAGTAAGGAAGTCGCGAGAGAAAAGGCGGAGGCCCTCCTCGAAGAGGTCGAGTTGAAAGACCGCATGGGACACCGTCCCCAGAAACTCAGTGGCGGTCAGCAGCAGCGGGTCGCGATCGCAAGAGCCCTGGTCACCGATCCGCTCCTTGTTCTCGCCGACGAACCCACCGCCAACCTCGATACCTACAACGCGAACCTTATTATTGATCTGATGCGTCGGATCAATCAGGACAAGGGCGCTGCCTTCCTCTTTTCGACCCACGACGACCGGCTTCTCGATCGCGTCGATCGTCGCGTGCATCTGCAGGACGGCGTTATCGTGTCGGATGAGCGGGTTAAGGTGGCACAAGTATAAAACCGCAGCTGCAGGCGCGTTGCTCAGGCTCACTTAGCCAACTCAATGCTTGCTGTTTGATTCTTGAATTGCGAGAGTCCACAAACTGATATACGAACACTCCTTGTCAGGACTTTTTCTTTCATGAGCGAATCAACTTCTGAAATCAAACCGCTGAAGCACGCCGAAGATCTCGATCTCGTCGATAAAGCCGTGGCGGGAGATGAAGCGGCGGTAAGGGCCTTTCAAGAAGAGTATCAGCCGATGCTGGAGCGAGTCATGATGTCTCGCGGGGTGGAGCGGACTCAGGCTCAGGATGTCGTCGCGGACATCATTGCTGAGTGTTTCGGAGCCGGGAAGAAGGGGCAGACACGCCCTTTGCTGGAGAAGTTTGAGGGGCGTTCTTCGCTTTCGACCTGGATGATTCGAATCACCTGGAATCGGTGGCTCGACCTGAAGCGGCGCGACAAATTTCGTGGTGAGCTTCCAAGCTATGAGGATGACGACGAGCGCTCCGGTGATCGCTTCGACCGAGTCGCCGGCGCCGAGGATGAGGCGCTGCTCGATGAAGATCTCAGTGATTTAATGGGGAGGGCAATCAAGCACGCCTTCGACTCGCTTGAGCCGGACACCCTCCTCATGTTGAAGCTCTCATACCTCCACGGGATCAGCCAGACCCTCATTGCGCGGATGTGGCAATGCGATCAGACTCGCGTGAGCCGTTCCCTCACCTCAGCGCGCACACAGATCGCGACTGAGACGATGGCCTTTATCCAACAGCAGGACGCAGACCTCTCGATCGAGTGGGATGATTTCCAGCGACTCTGCGCAGCGGGCCTGGACCTGTGATGCTCGCATTGTTTGTTCGCTGAATTGCGAAAATTATCAAAAATGCAGCTTTTCTGCTTGGAAAAAAACGAGGAATGCGTTTAAGATTCCGCCATGAATCGGGTTTCCTTCTTTTTGATCGCATTTGTTGCGAGTGGGTTTTTCGCTTCGGATCCCACTGTCGAGGCGGCGAGGGCGCCGCGGGTTCTCTATTTGGGCGATTCCCTGAGCATTGGTGCGTTCGGCCAGACTTTTGACCAGTCGATGCGTTCGTCGGGCTTTGAGGTTCATACGGTTGTCGCCGGTGGTGCCAGTCCCTACTATTGGTTGAAAAGCTATCAATCGCTTCCTTGTACGATTGGCTTCTGGGAGAAATCGCCTCTCAGCGAGCGGAGGGTCGGCTATGTCCGAGCGGTCCCGAAACTGGAAGATCTGCTCGATTCGCACGCCCCCAATGTGGTGGTCGTGCAAACGGGGATCAACCTTTACGCGACGCTTCGTTCCAAGCGCCGGACGAAAGCGGAGAATATCGGGGAAGTGGAGTCATTGATCGAGCAAATGTGTTACTCGATCGCCAAGTCAGGGGCGATTTCCTACTGGGTGCTTCCTCCCCATTCGCATGAGCAGCGCTACCCGAAATCGCTTCAGGAAGAGTTGTCTTCCATCATGCGTAATGTCGTGGATCGCTACGAAGGAAAGGTTTTTGAGAGTCAGGAGGTGACTCACTTTGATGACCCTTATCCGGCGACTGACGGGATTCACTACGGACCCGAAGATGCCCGTGGCTGGGCGCAGAAGGTCTCTCTGCACTTCAATGATTTCATGAAGGTTCCGCCCTCGCAGTCCGGCCCTGCAATTGTGCGCGCGCTGCCGATTCAGACTCCGTCTTCTTCGTCCGGCGGATACAGTTCGATGGAGACTAATAAAGTTTCCGAATCCCAGCACGAGGAACTCGATCTCGTCCTCAAGCTGGTCGAGAAATCTGAAATTCAAAGTCTTAACGAACTGCCTTATTCCAATGCCCTCGGTTTGTATGAGTATGAAGTAATCGAAGACCGCCTCGGCAATTATCCCTATGATAAAATCCGGGTTGCTCACGGGATTGTCTTCGGGCGGAAATACACGGGCGCGGCGACGCGGGAGATCGGATCCAATATCGCAATGAGGGTCGTTCCTTTGAGTAAATATAAAACGCTCTCGACCTGGGAGATGGTAGATCAGTTGCGGATGAATCTGGAGCTTCCGATCTACACGCCAAAGCTGGACTAGTTTTTGGAAACCGCCTGACAAGTGCCCGTCAGAAGCGAGCGTAGGCAACTTTATGTCAGCGGAAGTTCATCAATTTGTCGTCGCCGGAGCCTCTGTGGGCCAGCGTCTCGATCGGGTTCTTCCGGGCCTGCTCGAAGAATCGGGTGTTTCAGTTTCGCGGGCAGCTCTTCAAAACTGGATCAAGGACGGCGGGGTTCTCGTGAACGGGAATCGCGTCAAACCTCGGCATGCCGTCTCAGGAGGGGACCGAATCGAAGTGAGGGTTCCTGAAGCAAGGCCGACCGAGCTCGTCGGTGAAAAGATGGATCTGGAAGTAATTTTTGAAGATGAAGATCTCATTGTGATCAATAAGGCAGCCGGCATCGTGGTTCATCCTGCTTCAGGAAATGCAGACGGGACCCTCGTCAACGCGCTCATCCATCACACAGGGGGAATGCTTTCGAAACTGGCTGACCCGGACCGTCCGGGGATCGTGCACCGGCTCGATAAAGATACTTCGGGCTGTCTCGTCGCGGCGAAGAGTGACCGCGCCTACGAATCTCTCGTCGCCCAGTTTTCAGGCCGCGAGACGGGAAAGGAATACCTCGCCGTGACACAGGGAACTCCGGGATCGGAGAGCGGGACGTTGAGGACGCAGATCGGAAGGCATCCGGTTAACCGGCAAAAAATGACGATTCTGGAAGCCCCGGCCGGGAAGGAAGCGGTCACCGACTATCGGATCATCAACGCCGATATTTCCGGAAAATGGGCGCTTCTTTCGTGTGTCATTCACACGGGTCGGACTCACCAGATCAGGGTGCATCTCAAAGAAGGGCTCCACTGCCCGATTCTCGGGGACGTGATCTACGGGCAACCGAAGCGGCAGGAGATCAAGACGGGGCGACTGATGCTCCATGCATGGAAGCTGGCGTTTACCCATCCGTCCGGAGAGCGAATGTCGTTTCAGTCATCGATTCCCAAGGCGTTTGAGCGATTCAGATAATTACCTTGGAAACGGGGTCCAGCTCCTCGGCATTCTCGATCGGCTTCTTCGCTGAAGAACTGCGCAAGCCTTTGACAAAGAGCATGGGAAGCATCCAGCCTGTGAAAAGGAGGATCGTTCCCGCCATCGTCAGATAAACGAGGGTGAGGTCGCTCGTTTTATTGAGGACGAAGGTAGTGAACGAAATTAAGACGAGCGCCTCGGCGATGACAACGCAGACCACCTGGTTGATTAATCCCATGCCAAGAACCAGGATTTGATTCATGTGGCGCCAGAGATGCAGGAGAAAGTAGGCGGAAAAAGCGGCGAGAGTGGCCCGGTCGATGTGAAAGCCGTCAGCGACTTCCTTAAAACCATCACCAATCCACAATTGCAGGGTAAAAGTGCCGGCGACGACGAGACCGATTCCGCACATGACGCCGAAGCCGAGTCCCGCTTTGAGGAGTCGTTTTGAGGAGCGCAGGATCCAGGGTTGATCCTCTCGCTCGACCGCATCCATGAGAGCGGGCCAGTAGGGGCGGGTGATCATGCCGACTATTCCGGCGAGGGAGAAATGAATCGTGATCATCACATTATAAACGCCAACTGCCTCCGGGCCAATGTGGCGACCGATGAGAAAAGCCATCACGTTGTATTCGACCGCAGCGGCAAGAATGTAGGTTACCGAAAAGCGAATGCTGTCCTTCGCGAGGTGAGGAACCAGCTTCGCCCTGAAGAGTTGAAATCGCGGAAAGAGGTAGGGCCGCTGGATGAGGAGATGAATCATATTTCCCATCTTGGCGAGAGCGATCGAACCATTCACCGCAAGGATGAGGAACTCGATCGTGGGAAAGTGCCAGATGCCGATGAGGAGAGCGCCCGCCCCGACGATATTTCCAGCTGCCCCCCAGGCATTCGAGTAGCGGGTTTCGAGGTAGCCGTCGCGCGCCATCTCGAAGGGAACGCAGAGCATTTCGATGAGAATGATGGCGAACCCGAGCCAGGCCGCCCGATACATGACATCGCTCACTGAGGCAAATTCAGAGCCAAAGAGACTCGGGATCGGAAGCGTGTAAAGAAGTGTCGCCGCGATGAAGGCGAGGAGGAGGGTGATTGCGGTGCTGAGAAGAATCGAAGTCGCAAAAATTGTCTTCTCCCGCTCGTGATCGCCCTTCGCCAGCGCGCGGGAAAGCTCACGCGTGAGCGCGGGACCGATGCCGATTTGCATCATGTCGATGAGTCCGACTGCCATTGTGATCGCCGTGTAGACCCCGAACTGGTCAATCCCGAGCAAACGAATCGCGATCGGGATGGAAACAAGCCGCAAAACAATCGTCCCCAGCTTTGACACCAAAGAGGTGATCACTGCCAGTCGGATCGAACGATCGCGATGAGAAGTCGCATCAAGCGGTTGAGAATCGGTCTTCAAAGGGATTTCCGGAAATACTAAATATCGTAGTTATTGAAATTATAGCAAATCGAAAAAGACGACTAAATGAAGACTCTTCAGGTCAAATTCACGCCTAAAGTCCCGAGCGAACGCCCTCTTGGCGTCACTCACTTCAGGCCGTTGCGAACGGGGCCTGCTCGCAGAGGAGACACAAGGGCACACTACTCTGGAATCTCGTTCAGCGTATAGTAGGCATCGGCGTGAAGGAGGCCGTTGCCGCTTTCTTTCGCTTTTAACCCTTCCGCGTGGAGCTCGTGAACGTGCCCTTTTGTGAGGGGCTCCACTTTCAGTTTTACGCTCAAGCCGTCATCGGAAACGGAAGCCACGGTGACAGTCGGCATGACCTGATCGACCTCAGGGCTTCCGTAAGCCTTTTGGTAAATGTAGGTGTAGGCTTCCATCTTGAACGAGGCATCAACCGCGCTCGCAGGATCAACCGGTTTCGTGAAGGTGAGCTCGAATCCATCCGGAAGCGCGCGCATCTCGTGAATCTCGAAGGGCACCTTTCCGGTCCAGTCAACGCGTTCAAAGGCATCCGGCTTGCCGCCCCGGGCACCCCAGCCGCGGTTGGATCCGCTCGTGAAAAGCTTGCCGTCCTCTGAAATGCGGAGACCAATGTTGCCGGACTGAAATCCTTCGAGAAAAGGGAACATCGCTCCCTGATAAAGACCGTTCACTTTTTCCAGGAAGACGCGGTGAACTTTCGAATGCGTTTGCTCCCCAACAAAGACCTGGCCGGCGAAGGGCCCGAATTTTCCACCGCTCATGTCATGCTCGATCACGGTGGGGGAGTTGCCCACTTTCTGGTGGGGGAGGACCACAGCGGGAGGCACCAACTCAGGGATGTTTTCCTGCTCGACAACGAGGCGGCTTCCATCGTCAGAATAAGGGGGCTCAACAGGGCGGTCACCGATGGCTCCATTGGCATACTCATACCAGATGTTTCCGTTTGGATTTCCAAGAAAAGCACCCGGTTTGATCCACTTGAGCGAGCTGGAGCCATTCCAGGCCCCCTGATTGTCGGTGTAGAAAACGTCGCCTTCCGCATTGAAACCGATCCCGCCGGGGGAGCGAACTCCGCTCGCGGTGGGAATCATTTCGCCATCTTCGTTCACGCGCAGGACCCATCCCCGGAACTTGGTTTCAGAAGAAAAAGAACCGGTGAGGCAGAGGGTCGCCCAGAGGTTGCCCTCTTTGTCGAAACGGCTTCCGAAATTGTACTCATGATAGTTTCCGCTGATGCCCCAATCGTCGCTGACGGTTTCGAAGATGTCGGCGCGCCCATCGCCGTCTTCGTCCTTCATCCGGGTGACTTCAGGCCGCTGCACGGCGTAGAGCCATCCGTCTTTCCAGGCGAGACCGAGTGGTTCGTGAAGGTATTCCGCAAAAAGCGTCCATTTGACTTCTTTGTCAGGATATTCAGAAGCGTTCTCGATCGTCCAAATCTGCCCGCGACGGGTGCAGACGGCCACTTTTCCGTCGGGAAGCAGTTCAATCGCTCCGCCTTCGACGACTTCGCCTTCAGGCGTGGGGATCTGGGTGATGGTGTAGTAGTCCGACTCCTTAGGGTCTTCCGCGAGAAGCGGAAGGGAAAGAAAGGCGAGCCCTAAGAGGGTCAGGAGAGAGAGGAAAGAGGGTTGAGTCATAGACCAAACAGGGTTGGGTGGATGAGTAAAGAGGGTTAGGTCGTAGCGGCGTGTCAGGGTTTCGCGGGCGCGTTCCAGCGGTAGGTCACGGTGATGGTGGTATCGCTGGTGACGGGGACGAGGGTTTCTTTGTCGCCTTCGACCTGGCGGTGAATGGGTTCGGCACCTTCGACTTTGAGTTTCAAATTGCTGCCCGCGTCGATCCAGCCATCTCCCGATTCCTGCGAACCGGTGTTGGTGAGGCGCAGGTAGAGGTTTTCATCGGCTTCGCCTTCGACTTTCAGGGTGCGGACAAGCGACTGAACGCCATCGACCATGGCCGGATCAAAGCGGTCCGTCACGGTGGCCTCGCGATAGTCATAGCGGAAGGTGGGGAAGCGTTTCGCGTCGAGGCGGTAACCACGGAACTGATAGTCGGGATGCTTCACGTTGAAGGTGATTTCTTTCTCCGGGTCGGGGTTGTCGCGCTCATATTTGATCTTCGCTTCGGAGAATGGTTCCCAAGGTTCATCGAGGCTTTCGAGGATTTGAAAAGGGAGGCCCTGCGCGGTGATGACGCGGTCGGTTCCTGCCGGGGTGCTGCCTGAACCGCGACCGTTCCAATGCGGGGATGCGTCCATGAATTCACCGCGATAGACGTAAGCGAGGTTTAAGAGATCGGCGTCCCAGACGAGATTGACCGCTTCCGGATATCCGACGCCGATCGCGCGGGGTTTCGCATCGGGAAGAAAGGCGCGATGCACGATCGCCTCGCCCGGCTTGTGCGCAGTAAGAAGAATCGGGTCGTAGCTTTGCTCCTTTTTTGCCTTTCCGTTGCCGCGTTCTTTCGAGAGCCAGATCGTTTCTTTACCCATCTTGATTGAGGCCGAGAGAAAGCGCTCACCGCCGCCGTCGAAGTAGAGGAGCTTGTAGGTGTGCGTGCCCGCTTCCAACTCGTGCGGCATGCGGGCTTCTTTGGCGGGATGAATTCCATCGTTGCCGACGAGGGTCTCCCCATCGAGTGCGATTGCTGATCCATCGTCTGAGGTGACGGCAAAGTTAAACTTCCCGCTCTTTTCGATGTTGAGGGTGCCTTCGAAGACCATTCCGAATCCGCCTTTGATGTCTTTGGCAGGGTCGAGGGTGATGAGGCCGTCATCGAGGATGCCGGTTTTGACGGGCTCGAGTTTTGAAAAATCAGGAAGTTCTTCCCATTTTCCTTTGTAGACTGAGTATTTCAGATCGGTGAGGAGGCGCGGCTCGCTCGCAGCATTGATCATTTCCTGAAGAGCAGCTCGCTTCCAGGGACTGGTCCGGGCGGCGTAATCTTTTCTCCACTTCGCGACGTCATTGGCGGTGGGAGATTGGCGTTTTCCTCCAAATTCTTTCGTGGTATAGGCGACGAGAGCAGCGATTTGCTCGTCGTTGAGCGCCTCTTCGAGAGCGAGCATAGCCTGAATGTATTTGTTATCCTCTTTGAGAATTCCTTTGAGGATAATGGCAGTGAGGAGGTCGGCGTTTTCATCTTTCACGAACGCGGATCCGTGAAGGGTCGGTGCCATCTGCAAGTCGCCGGCGTTGACGCCTTTACCGTCGGGACCATGGCAGGCAACGCAGGATTGAAAGGTGAGTTTTCCCAATTCAAGAATTTTGTCTTCCTGAGCGGGATTGCTCAGCGGGATCATGGCGACAAGGAGAAGGAGGTATTTTGTCTTCATTGGCAGAAAAGGAAGCGAGGGTAGCGGAGATGGGGGAGGCCGTCAAAGCGATAAGAGGCTGGAGGAAGCCCCAATCGCGGTCGTCCCATTGTTCGAATGCAGGAACAGCCCGCGAAGGTTTTTTCCGCTTTTTTGTCGCTTTGTCTTCGCTACGTGACAAAGAATAAAGAAGACTCATCTCAATGTGGCGGTGGGGACTGCTTCCATTTTTACCTATGAAATTTTTTGCGCGAGGATTCGCCCTGGTTTATGCCGCTGAGTGGTAAATGGAAGTTTAACTGGGTGAATCATCCTGATAAGCGTAAAAGAGACTTCTGTCAGCCATGGTTCTCTACGAAACACTGGTTTGATAT
>CAZOUP010000127.1:0-14711 GCA_964583035.1 uncultured Akkermansia sp. | reverse complement strand
AACCAGCGGGCCATGAATGTGTTTTCGGTGAACTGTTCGTGAATGTCCAGTCAGCACGCCCCCTAATCGGGAGTATTTTCCCGGGGTCTCCCCACCGCTGTCCTACATCATTTGCGATTAGTAGAGTGAAAAATGCTCCTATTTGAACGGAGTTTTACTTGGTCAGAACGTGTGTCGCCGCATTCCCGTGCGCCGAACCTACGCGGAGAGGCTTGAACTGCAATGTTCCGATCCCTAACCTGAACGCACTCTGAAATGGCAAATAACTACTACGGCACTCCTCTCCTGATCGAAGGCGGCAACACGGAACCCTTGTCCCGGATCATGATCGGGGACTTGGAAGCAAACGACGACCTCAGCGAGGACTACATTCGGAATCTTGCCTTTGATTTTCCCAGCTGCCTTCCCGTGAACGAGATCGATACGGGATACCTCAATCCGATCCCCGTCTGCAAGGAGTTGTCCACTCCGGCGGGGCCACTCGATGCCCTGATGATCACGGCCAATGGGCGTCTCGTGATTATCGAGGCCAAGCTTTGGAGGAACCCTGAGGCGCGGCGCAAGGTGATTGGACAGATCCTCGACTACGCGAAGGAGCTGCAGCGCTGGCAATATGACGACCTCCAGCGGGAGATTGCCCGAGCCACAGGTCGCAAAGGGAATGTTCTTTACGAGATCGCCCGCTCCGGTGGCTGCGACATGGATGAATCAATCTTTGTTGATACGGTCTCACGTTCGCTGAAGCGGGGGCAGTTCCTCTTGCTTGTGGTCGGGGACGGAATCAAGGAGGGAGCTGCGTCCATCGCGTCGTTCCTTCAGCAGACGGGAACCTCTGAATACACGCTCGGAATGGTGGAGATGGCACTCTATCAGAGGAATGGTGGCGACCTGTTCGTTCAGCCTCGAGTGCTGGCGAAAACGGAGATTATCGAGCGCTCTGTCTTCGAGATTCGCGACGACCGAATCACCGCAAGCAGCGAAGTGGAGGCCGGGGACGAGTTCTCTGAGGATGACGAGAATCAAGCATGGTATCGGGAGTTTTGGACGGAGCTTCTTGACCGTATCAGCTTGGATGATCCTCAGCAATCCGTAGCGAACGTGACCCGAAGCGGAAACATTTTCTTCTCAATGCCCCCGAGCGGAGGACAGGTCTGGGTGAGTGCTTTTTTCGTGCAGGCGAAAGGTATGGTGGGCGTCTACCTGCGATTCGCCTCCGGGGAATTGGGCGACCGTCTGTATGAGAGCCTCGAAGAAGAGAAGGAAACGATTGAAAAAGAGATCGGAATGCCTATCGAGTGGAGGGATGCCTCGGTGAGCAAGCTCTGCAGCGTGAGTACCCGTCGAATCTATGGAAAGGGGGGCGCGAAAAATCCCGAGAACCGGGAAGAGATTCTCGAATTCCTTTGCGATGCGATCAATCGCTTCGTGAACACCTTTCGACCAAGACTGAAACGGTTGAGTGAATCGTAAAGCATCATCAAATCGACCAACGTCAATACCATGAGAGAGAAAGACCTTTACCCCAACGTAGCAAGATGGCTTGAGGAGGAGCACAAGTGCTTCGAGACAGGAATCAACAAGGGTCTCAAGCATAGCCGTGTTGATGTTGTCGGGGTCCGGGATGTCGGTGGTGACCTTTCCGGTGAAGTTGAGATTATCGGGGTCGAAGTCAAAGCGGGCCGCTCGGCTTTCGCGACTTCCTGTGGACAAGCTTACGGATACAAGGTTTATGCGAATCGAGTCTACCTTGCGGATGTTCGAGATGAGGGCTTTTCTCACGAGGAGACGCAGATTGCCAGCAATCTTGGAATTGGACTGATTCAGATTGAGGGCACTCATATTCGAGAAATTCTTTCCAGTCCCTACTACGACCCTTATGCGAACTTTCGGCTTCGGATGCTGGAATGTCTCCACTTGGGCACCTGCAGGCTTTGTGGAAGCTGTTTCAAGCTGGGTGAGGACCGCAGGTATGGAAACCTTGCAAAAGAGGACCTCCGCAAGGCCATTCAGCTAGAGAAGGGAATTCTCTTTTGGAATCGGGAGACCTCGGAACGAAAACGGTCGATGGGAATTCGAGGGGGGCGTGAGGATATCACCTATCAAAGGCGATTTATTTGTCCTGACTGTGTGTATTTTCTGCTGTCTCAGCTGGATGCTGGCGAGTAGCCGACATCAAATCGCAGCACCGCATGATCTGACACCGGCTTCTTGATCTTCTCACCGGCGAGAAAGCGTCCCCGGATCCAATCGAGATATTCAACCTTGCTGACCTCGACCTCCGGGGTGTGCATGACGTGATCGATCTTGAAACCATTTCCACTGTAGGCAAGGTAGCTCCAGTCGCCTCTCGGATTCGGGATAACGTAGCCATCGCAAAGGTGGAACGGGACGGTCTTCGCATCGGGCTGTTTTGCCTTTTTGAATGGATCGTAATTCACATCACCGGCGAAGAGGATCTTCCGATCGTTGGCTGATTCCATGATGCCGGCGAGCTCAGCCCAGTAGGCGTGTTTGTCAGCCGCCTTAGAGTAGGCCGGTGCCCTTACACCAACCATCTCTACAGGGAAGTCGTCGAACTTCAGGTGCAGAAAGTTGGAAATAGCGGACCCGTCAAACTGCGGAGGCTGCAGGTCTCCGACCGAAAAAGGAAACCGTGAGGCGGCGTAGATCTGGTTGTGAACTGCCGGGGTGGGGGAGACCGCCTGCCATTTATAACCGGCGTCGCGCATCGCCTCCTTGAAGGGCTCACGAATTCCCTCATCGACATATTCATTGAAGAGAACCGTGTCGGCTTCGAGATCCTGAATCACCTCGACCATGTAATCGGGGATGGGGCGTTTCTTGACCTGATGGGCGAGGTTCCAGGCGATGACTTTCATGAAGGGAGTGAAAATGGTCGGGATGATTGAAGCGTTTCTGATCCTGACAGGCAAGTAAGGATCGGGCTGGCTTCTATCGGAGAACAGCTAGGCCTTCCGGAACGAGATCTGCACTCCGGTATCCAGTTCATTTAAGCGATGCTGCAGGCTGACGACGGCCTCTATGCAGTCAGCCTCGACCCAGGTCAGATTGGATCCCGGCCGATCCCCCTGGATAAAGGAGAGTTCCCCCAGGGAAAACCCCTCCATGGAGGAACTGTTCTCAAGGGGGAGCGATTCGAGGTAGGAATAGGCCTGCGCTTTCGGGCTCTCGCGGAGGGCGTAGTCCCACTCTATCCAGTGATCAAAGAATCCGTCCGTAATCGGCTCGTCGAGATTGAGCTGGAAACTGTCGAGCGTATCGGATTTCTCTTCCTCGTCGGCTTCCGGATCGGTGTAGCCCCATTCTTCAAGAAAGGAGAGGAGTTCCTCCTTCTCGTGTGGATTATACCCGCGGCCATCGATGAACTCGGCGAGGCTCGGGGGCTCGACATCGTCTTCCGATTCCCCGAACTCGAATGAGTAGGCTCCGTAATCCTCCACGGCGATGAGGTCGAGATCGGCGCGCTCAGGAACGAGGATGAGGGGGTCGGCGTTCCCCTGTGAGATTTCCTGAATTTGCCGGACCGTGCTCCTGGGAATGAGGAAGGATCCGGCGGAGATGCCGGCTAGAGAGAGGAAGTGCCGTCGTTTCATGGCTGGTCTTTCGGGGCTGATGAGTTGGATGGGCGCGGTGGGTGAATTTTGCCGGGGGTGGGCGAGGTAGCTCGGCGGGCTTCCAGTGTCTTCTCCAGCCTCTCGATTATCTTCTGAATGGCATTCCTTACTTCCCCGAGTTGCCCGGATCGATCACCCGTTTCCTTATCCATGTAGAGATCCCGGCGGACCTCGATCATGAGAGCGTGGACGCTTTTCCCGCTCCGGTAGTGCTTCGCCGGTGTCAGGGCGCCTGAGAGGGGGGTATCGATTTCCACTGAAAATCCTACCCGGGAGAACCCCTCGCGCGCTGCCTCCAAAAGCCATTCAGGCGTATGGAATGAATCCGTCATTCGCAGCAGTTCCCGGGCAAGGCCGTCGTCGGAAAGGAGAAACGGCTCCCGATATTGCGCCGGAATTTCCGTGCTGCTGTGGGGAATGTGCCGGATGGATGAGATCATGTGTTTGAGGTGTCGCGGGTTTACGAGTTCGCGGGCCGGGGATTATCGAAACGTCCCCGCACCGTCGCGATGAGGATATCCGCCCTTGGTGCCTCGATCATTTGGCGAATGGTTTCGGCAAGAACCGAAATGGCGTCTTTGTTCTTGAGCTGATCAGCGGGAACGGAAAATCCCGTCGGTGTCTTTTCCTCGTAGATGTGGACGACAAAGGCTACCGCGTCGGAGAGTTCCCGATTGCGGGACTTCCAGCATTCGGCGAGTTGCCGGGCCGTCACCTCCGGAGTCTTTGGCCACCGTTTTCCTTTACGAATCTCCAGCTCGATGACGCCGGAATCATAGGAGATCAGCTCCGAGGACAGTCCACCATGCATCCGGTAGAGCTTGTCGATGCTGGAGACGTGACGTTGCGAGACGGCTTTGATATCAATCTTATCTTCCATTCCTCCACAAAACAGGGAGAAGGGGATCAAAGAAAGTTGAGTCGCTGTCATACAGACCTGTTTCCGTGTCATACGTCGTGGCCGGAAATGTCTAGAGAATAGCCCACGTGATCGGAGAGAGGTTTTCCGTCTTCGCCCCGCGCTGGGAGAACTCGCAGGGGGGGTGTTTTGAGGGAGGGCGTGAGCGCGAGATGATCGATAAAGGGTTCACCAATTTCTGGAAGAATCCCGGGTGTCGCGATGTCGAGACCTTCGAGCGCTTCCATGAGCGACTCGAAAGCTATATCAGGTTGTCGTGTTCGGGGGATCCGCTGATTCCAGTCGCCTGAGACAAGCAGCGGCTCAGGCTAGCGGCGAAGCTCGGCGAGGATCGGTGCGAGGCCCTTGAGAAAAGTCAGGTGGTCCTCCCACGGTTTGCGGTCACGTCTCCCGGTGGAAACATGAGCCATGCTCCAGGGGATGCAGAGTGCGACGATACGATAGCCTGCCGTTACTCCGGAGATGAAGCGGCCTCCGGGGAGTTTGGATTCTTCCGCCTGCGACACATCGGTCCACGGGTCTAGGCTCCAGAGGATTACCTTTCTCCGCCCTCCTTCGTTTTCATAGCTACTCTCGTCAGAGCTGGTGACTACATGGCCGTTTTCCGGAACGATGTCTGGATAGGCTTCCGTCAAGCAAGCGACATCAGGTTGGTGGGTGGCGATCTGATCTGTTACCCGGTCTCCCCGTGTCGAGCCCGGCTTCGCCCACTCGGTGTTCCAGTTGAGCACCCTCACGAAACCACCTTTCCCTGACCCTCTGGTTGTTGCTCCCTGCAGAACTTGGCAAAGCGAACCGCGAGTCTCTCAAGCTCGGAGCGCTTCACCAGGACCTCCCTCCAATCGACGGGGATACCGTCCTCCCCATGGATCAACCCGGCAAGGGCACCTGTCACGCAGCCGGTCGTGTCGGTGTCGTCTCCGAGATTGATCGCGCCGAGGACGGCCTCACGGAAGGTATCGTGTTTCTCATTGAGCCAGAGGGCCGCCTCCAGCGTGTCAACAACGTGCCCGGTTCCGTGAATGTCCGATTCCTCCCTTGAGAAGAGTGGGTCCGGATGCCAACTCTCGAAGCGGGGGCGCTCGTCGAGGGAGAAATCCCATCGCATGTCCATGACTTGCCACGCAAAGGCAACCGAATCCTGGATCGGGTTGCCATGAAGCAATTCACTGACGACGAGGCAGAAAAAGGCGCAGCTCATCCGTGACCTCTCGTGGGCATGAGTGAGAGCACTCATTTGCGAGGCCTTTTCGACGAGATCCGGATCGTTGGCATAGGCAAGCGCCACCGGCAGGATCCTCATGAGCGAGCCATTCCCATTCGACCACTCCTCTGATCCTCCGCACTGCGTAGCGGGTGTTCCGGAATCAAAACGTCGAATGGCCTGACTGGTGGCATTGCCGACATCGAAGACAGAACCGTGCGGGGTGTGCCTTGCGCTATTGAGCCATGCGGAGAATTCCTCCATCGCCGCAACTGGCGAGTAGCCTCCTGCTTTGAGAAATCCTTCCATGGTGGCGAGAATCATCGAAGTGTCATCCGACCAGGTTCCCGCCGGTTGGTGGTGGCTGCCGAATTCCCGCATATCGGTGACAGGATCATTCTTCCTCGACTCCCGTCCTGCGAACTCGACAGGGACACCCAGGGCATCTCCGACAGCTGCTCCGAGCAGGGCACTGCGGATCTGATTTTCCCTCGACTCAACAGGGTTGAATGACCGAACAAACCCTCTTTGCTCATCGGTTTCCGGGCTTTCTGACCACTCGGATTTGGCGCAGGCCTGCCAGCGGTTGACGAGCAGGGCCAATGCTTCTTCACCGTCGAGATCGAAGAGATCCCGCAGCGCACACCCTGCCACTGTTCCGGTCCGCCCGCGCCCGCCCCAGCAATGGAGATAAATCGTTTTGCCCTGGTGCCGGGCCAGCCGGATCGTCCGGAGAATGGAGCGCATCTCTTCCTGACTTTTCGGAACGGAAACATCGCGGATCGGAAACCGATGGAATTCCAGTTCTTCAGAATCGATGCCGAGTTTACCTGCTACATCCAAGGCAATGGTCGTGTAGGGCTTCAGCTCGCCTTCCTCTGTCAGATCGATAAAGACACGAGCCCCGGCGCCGAGGATCGCGCTCATTCCTTCGTGATCTTCGAGGTCATCAAAGTCGCGGGGATATTCGCCGCAGAGGATGCGACCCGGTTCGAGCCAGTAAGAGTTGGGGAAGGGGGAGGTCATTTGGTCACCGGAGATTTCCCAAACGTTCGGGGCTTGTGTTGAGTGTTGTGTCCGCTTCCCGGGAAATCGCATCATGCTCCGCGTTTGATAGGGGAACAAATTTGCGGGCATCAAAAATCACCTCTTGATAAGTGTCGGATGGATTCCTGATTTCTTCGAGAAGAAGACCAACCCCACAGTAGCCGGATTCCGGGTGCCGACCCAAATTCACCGCCCTGATCGTATAGACGATTCCTGTGGCGGGACATTCATTTCCCCACTCCCAGAATCCACCGGAGACCCTCCCGTTTACGCAGCGGACCTGCTGACCAATTTGAAATGCGATCATTGTTTTCTAAGCAAATTGTAAAAATTAAAGGGCGTCCTAGCTATAGTTTTTCAGGCTCGCCGCGAGGGAAGCACGAATTGTCTGTTGAAGTGTTGCCGGCTCCATCACCTCGACTTGTGGACCCCAGCTCAGGATCCAGCGGCTGATTTCCTCGAAACCGCTCAGATCGAATACGATTTCGAGAACTTCCTCTTTCCTGCCCATCCACTTTGTCTGCTGGCTTGGATGCCAGCGTCGCTCGGAAACCATTCTCGCAGCCCAGCCGGTGAACCGCAGGCGAATGCGCTGCCGCTTTTCCTTGTCCTCGGGATTGTGCCAGACCCCGAAGCTTCCGCCGAGATGTTCGGTCAGAGCAAAGTCGGCAGGACGTGCAAAACGAGTCTTCATCACCCGCACCGCCTTCATCCGCTGCAAGGCAAAGGTGCGTCTCGCCTTGCGATCTTCGTCATACCCGATCACATACCAGCCGCCATCGAAATCGGCGACGTGGAAAGGACGGACCGATCGTGATTCCCAGTCCTCCCGTTCGATCTTACGGTAGTCGAATCGGAGAGTTCGGCATTCCAGCACGGCGCGGGCGACCTTTTCAAAGAGGCGAACGTCGGCCGGGACGACCCCGGGATCTTTGACCGAGAAGGCCTCATCGAGATCCGACCAGTGAAAAGAGACTTCTCCCTGCAAAGCCCCGGAGAGCCGCTTGAAGCTGTCCCGCAGCGTCGCTTCCAGCGGAGATCCCTGGAGCGGCTCCACCGCTTTCCGTGCCAGAAAAAGCGCCACGACATCCTCCACCGTGTATCGCATCATGGGGAATTCATGCACGGGCCGCTCGTAGAAATACCCGTGCTTCGCCCCGTCGTAGGCGAGAGGGAGGCCTAAGTCATTCTGCATGAAGGTGATGTCCCGTTGGACCGTCTTCTGCGTCACCTCGATCTGCTCGGCGAGCTGGCGGCAATTCGGGAACCGGCCCCGTTGAATCGCCTCGTGAATTGTGAAGATCCGTTCGATAGGGCGGCGGGTATCGCCCTTGCGGGATTTCCTGATTTTTGGGGCGGCTTTCTTCGCTGGCATCGTGAGAACTATACACCATGGGTCACCCCGTAGTGGTCCGATGCTAAACTCGTCATTTTTCACCCGTAGAATGACGAATCTTTCCACCCCCCTGACCCTGCGGTTGACCCACCCCCGGTGTAGGATGAAATCATGATGTTACCACCACCGCCCCGGGCCTGGGTTGATTGGACTGTCCCCACGGATGAGCAGGGAGAAGAGATTGGCGTCGCGTCCACGTCTGAGTCTTACCGTTTCTACCTGCGCTGGCTCGCCGATTACCTCTACCAAACGGATATCCCGGTGCCGGAGTGTCAGGAGGCCATGGTCGAGAGATATTCGTCGGAAGACGGGGCGGAGTCTGCGGTTTTCGACCTCGGAGATACGATGGGAATCCTCCTCGATGACATGGAAAGTCTTGAGCGCCGCAGCTTGGAGGGCACGTCCTGGGAAACGATTCATGCCGAGGAGATGGGATTCTGCGGGGAATATTCCGAGGAGGAACGCGAGACAATCACTGAAGAGGATTTCTGCGTTTCGCAGGAGGATTACGAGCGCATCAGCCGGGAAGCCAAAGAGTCCCGGAAGATGCCTTCTCATATCAAACACGCCGACATTCCGTTTCGGGCTGTCTTTGCCTCGCTCCTGAAAGAGGTTCATGAACCTGAGGAACGATATCGGCTTCTCGATCGATTTTATTACAATCTCAATGAGAGTGCTTCAAAATAGAATGCAGCAGCGGCTCTCGTCGAAATGAGCCCATCCCCCTGCGTTTGTCCCACCCCCTGTGGCAATTTTGGATATGAGCACGAAACCCACGACACCACCCGTCACCGAAATCGCCTTCATCCTTGACCGTTCCGGATCGATGAATCCGCATGCCGAGGCCGCTGTTGCCGGCTTCAATCAATTCCTTCGTGAGCAGCAGGAGGTCGACGGCATCGCCCGGATCACCCTGGTGCTTTTCGATGATGAATACGAGGTCCCGGCCGACAACCTGCCGGTCAGTGAAGTGACCTGCCTCGATCAGGAGACCTACCGTCCGCGCGGAACGACCGCGCTTCTCGATGCGATCGGTAAGACGATCAAGAGCTTTCAGAAGCGGATCCAGGATCTGCCGAAGAAGAAGCGTCCCGACCAGGTGATCTTCGCGATTTTCACCGATGGGCTCGAGAACGCCTCGTGCAAATATGGATGGCAGGACATCGCCGACAAGATCCGAAAGCGTCAGGAAAAGGACGGCTGGGAGTTTCTTTTCCTCGCCGCCGGTCAGGACGCCATCGCCACGGCGGCCCAGATGAATATCCACGCCCACAACGCGGCGACAGCCTCTGTTGGTGAAACCGGGGTGCGCGGGTCACAGCGTGCGATGAGCCGTAAGGTCCGGGCGATGCGGGAGATGGATGCGAATTCTGCGGATTTGAGTGCGCCGATGGCGGATATCCTGCGTGAGGAAGAGGGGAGGGAGGAATAAATCTGCCTTACTTATTTGCGGAGAATCTTCGCTCCCCTGATTTTCTCGATCTGTTAGCCTACGTTCCTTGAGCCTCTTATTTTGCAGCTCCCGTGACGGCGCTCCGTGTCCCTCCAGCCGGAGGGGGTCGGGGCGACTGGCCTGTGGCCCGGACGGGCCGGTTATCCTCGATCACAAGATTTTCCCGGGGAAAAGGGAGGATTGGGAGGAGAAGGCGTTGGGATATTCGGGGCAACTGGCGGCGTATGCGGGTGCTTTGGCTGGAAGTGGGGCCGCCCGATGCCTAATCCATCTTACAAGCAATGGGACCGCAGTGGAGCTAGAAGTTAGTGCCAGAGAAGCTGGTAATTCGGCAGGTACTAACTGACTAGCGCTGTTGCCAGAAAGACTTGATACTGTTTACTCTCTCAAGAAGCTATTTACTCACTCCCCTGATAATTTCTAAATTGATGTCACTTCAATCGCATTGCACGCCACGACCCTCTGTTTTTGCGGCTGACCGTCGCGCTACCGTTCTCAGTCTTGATACTTTTCTGGGAGGAGAGGTAAACGGAGGAGAGTTTTTCGAGGAAAACTACTTCACGGCAGGAATGAGCACGCTCATTGAACGGGCCTTCAAACATCTGGCCGGGAATGGCTCGGGCTCTTCGGTTTTTCTTCTTTCCCAGGCCATGGGCGGAGGAAAGACCCACAGTATGATTGCGCTGGGGCTGCTTGCGCGTGAGCCGGATCTCCGCAAAAAGATCCTTGGAGACGAGAACCCGGCTCCATCGCTTGGGAAATGTAACGTCGTTGGATTCAATGGCCGCAGCACCGATGCTCCCGGCGGAATCTGGGGTTCGATTGCTGAGCAACTGGGGAAAGGAGAGCAGTTTGCTCGTTACTGCTCCCCACTCCTGCAGGCTCCCGGCCCGGAAGCCTGGAAACAACTCTTTGGCGACGAGCCGGTAGTGCTGTTTCTCGACGAGTTGCCGCCCTATCTCGAATATGCTGTCGCTGTCCCTGTCGGAAACGCAAACCTCGGCACGGTGACCACTGCCGCACTCGCCAATCTCTTCGTTGCTGTTGCGGATATGGAGAACGTTTGCCTCGTTCTCTCGGATTTGGCGGGATCAAACTACAGCGTCGGGCAATCCAATCTCGAAGCTGCGTTCACCCGATCTGTCGGCAGCATCACCTCCGAGGCCAAACGCATTGCCGTCCCGATTACACCGGTGAACCCGAACGGCGACGAGCTTTACCACATTTTGCGGAAGCGTCTTTTTTCTGCGATCGCTCCCGAGGGGGAGATCGTGAAGGTTGCCGAAAGCTACCGCGATGCGCTGGCCGAGGCTGGTCGGATGAATCTCACCTCGACGACACCTCAATCTCTCTACACACGGCTGGTCGATTCCTATCCCTTCCATCCGGATTTGCGGGAACTGGTGGGGAAGTTCAAGGAAAACGAGGGCTTTCAGCAAACCAGGGGCGTGATTCGACTCATGCAAATTGTCGTCTCTGATCTCTGGAAATCGAAGAAGGCGGACGGTATGGAGCTGATTCACCCCTATGACATCGATTTGAATGTCGATGAGATTGCCTCCGAGATCCGTACGATCAACACGAGTCTGAGCGAAGCGATTGCGCACGATATCGCTCACGAGGGAGATGCCGAGGTCGAGCAGATCGATGCGGCGAATGGGAATTCCGATGCCTCCGATGCGGCGCGCGTGATTCTAATCGCATCTTTATCGACCACGCCGGGAGCTGTCCACGGGCTCCGCGAGTATCAACTCGTCGACTGTCTCCAGCGTCCAGGGCGGGACCTCTCGACCTTCAAAGCCAATGTTCTCGACAAGCTCGCGACACGAGCCTGGTATCTGCACAACTCGGCGGACGGACGTCTCTTCTTCAAAAATCAGCAGAATCTCGCTGCCAAGCTTCGCTCCACGGCACTTTCTCTTCACTCCGAGACCGTGGACCGCATGCTGCGCGAGCACTTAGAAGACTACTTCGCCGCTTCGCTCCGAGATTGCTACCAGACCGTGAAAGTCCTTCCTCCACCCGATGAGGTCGACATCGAACAGGACAAGACCACCCTCATTATTGTTCGCCCCGGCGGTCAGGCCAATCAGCTTCCCATCTCATCGGACTGGCAGGAATGGTGGAATCAGCAGGCTTATAAAAACCGCGTGCTCTTCCTGACCGGATCGCGAGACACCTTTCAGCAGGTCATTGATTCGGCGCGGCAGACTCGAGCCCTCGACAGCATTGAAGATGATCTCAAGGCGGAAAGTACTGCTGCCGATGACCCGCAGTGGCGTGCCCTCGATATCCTCCGGGATCGAGTGGGATTGCAGTTTACGTCAGCCTTGAAGGAGGCGTTTGACCAGATCGTTTATCCCTCGATCAATTCCGCCCTTCGCTCGAGCGGTGTCGATCTTGCTTTCGCGGGTAATACGAGTGGGGAGGCGACGATCCGGCATACCCTGGAAAGCGCTCAGAAGTTCACCGCCACGATCGACGATGACAGCTTTCGTTCGCGAGCCGAGGCGCGACTCTTCGGCGGGGCGGAAAGCAAAGTCGTCCTGTGGTCCGACTTCAAGCGTGCCGCAGCCGTAAACACGAGTTGGCCGCTTCACAAGAGTTCCGCTCTCGATGATCTAAAGGCGGAGTGCCTGCGCCGGGGCCTTTGGCGGGAGGAGGGAAATCACATCCGTCGTGGCCCATTTCCTCCGGCTGACCCGGAGGTGGCGATTCGGGAACTCTCTTCAGAAGAAGACGGAAACGGTCGCACTTATTTGAAGATTGAGCCCCTCCATGCCACCTCGCTCGCGTTCGAAACCGGTGACTCCGACCCGACCCCGTCCTCCGGCCCGGTCCCGACCCCGACCCGATTTGAGGCGACCGGTCTTCGCTATCGCTTCATTTCCTACGATGCGGAAGACTTCACCCGCGTGAGCAAGGTCAAAGAGTGGACCGCCCGGCTCCGCGTAAAATATCACCTGCATCATCGTGGTGACCACTACGAGGTAGAGCTGCGTGCGCTTCCCCAGTCGGGAGAGGTCAAGATCCGATACACCACCGACGGATCCTCGCCTACCAGTGCCGGTTCTGCTGTTTACGACGGACCCGTTCGCATTCCCGACGGCTGCCGCGTTCTCTGTGCGATGGCAGTTGCCCCCGGGTATGAGTTGAACTCCGAGACCATTCGCGTCGCCATCCCCCAGAAAGGCGAAGAGGATCGCTCCCTTGATCCGGCGATTCCGGCTCGTTGGAACCAGACCACTAAGCTCGATGAGGCCGGAGCAGTTTGGGACTTGATCGGAAAATTGGAAAATGCCGACCGTGTCCTTACCTTCGATATCGGAATCACCGCCGAAAGCTCCGACGGAGCGCAAAATATAGAGTACTCCGGCGCGATCGAAGGCGGCTATGATGCAGCGGCACTTAAGGAAGTCGCGAAAAAGCTCCAGGAAATGGTCGGCGGGGGAAACCTCCGCATGACAATTGGCAGTTTGCATTTCCCTACTGGCCAGGGACTGCTCGACTGGCTAAAATCCTGTGACCAGTCCTTCGATCTCAATCGAGTCACCCAGTAGCACATGCCTCCTCGTAAAAAAGTTTCCCCGAATCGAAAAGTCACCGGCCTTGGTTTTCTTGCCAAAGAAGCGCGTCATGGCTTTTTGATTCAGGTTCCAAAAGGATCGGGAAAAGGCGATCTCATCAGCATCAGTGAGCATCGTGGAGACGCTCTGGACCGGATGGAGGGAGCTGCCTACGATGAGAGCGCTCCGGTTCCTCAAAGCCTCACCGATTCAGGACTCCGTGTTGTCATTGATCGTGGTCGCTGGCTCGCCCTCGCTCCGGCATTCTGGGCCGATGCAAATCGCCGCCTCCGCGCCAATGGCCTGCCGAATTCCAAATTTGTGAAAAACCCATCCAAACCGGTCCCGGTGCATCCCTCCCTCGGGAAGGAACTCTGCATCCTCTGCTGGGCGGTCGAGGAAGCCTCACCCGATGACATTCCCAATGCTCTGCGCAACTGGGAGGCCCTTGCTCCCGAAGAGCGGTGGTGGCTTTTTACGATGACCGTGGCGACGACGGGACAGGCGATGCAAAAAGGCATCGGCTGGCGCAAAGCCTTGCGGGCCGCATTGGCTGACAACCCTTTTGTGAAGGGTGAAGGACTCTCCCCGAAAGCGCGACGTGAACTCCTCGGGCATTCGCAGATGACGCTCGATCTTTGATTTTCCCCCATGCCCTCTTTTATTGAAACCCAGTTCCCCATCGCCCGCCTTTCCGCTGAGGCTTACAAGGAGCGCAAGGCGAACAACAGCCAGACTCTGACCCGGCTCGGGAAATGGTGGGGGCGGAAGCCGCTCATCCTCGTGCGGGCTTCCATCGTCGGAATGCTCATGCCGGCGTCGGATGATCCGAAGCGGGATCGCGAAATTTTTCTCAAAATCCTCACGATGGATGATGCCGGGACTCTCGCGCGCTGGCGGCGGGATAAAAAGTTCAGCGTCACCGAACTCGGGCTTCTCGCCACGAAAGCTGAGCGGCAGTGTTGGAATGAACTTGATCTTCTCGTCGAGGAGGCGAAGCGGGAAGTGGAGCGTCTCCGCCTCGCGAGCAAAGAGCTTGTCGGTGCATCGGAGAAGGAAAAGACGAGCGCCCGCGCTGCGATCGACAAAGCGGTCGAGTCGGTCGCCCTGCGGGACGGGGCGCTGAAGTCCTATGTCGAAGAGCTCCAGATCGCGGTCTTTTCCCGCCAGCCCTACCCGGAGCGGTTGCGACGCTGCGAGCGACCGGAGAATGTCGAAGGCCCCTCGCCGGAGGCGTGGGTGGAGATCAATGCGCACCTCGGCACGAGCGCGACGAGTCTCCCCGAGCTTGTCGAGGAGCTGGGTCAGCGGACTTTTGGCCACACTCCGCGTGTTGGCGACAGTTTCTGCGGGGGCGGATCGATCCCCTTCGAGGCGGCCCGGATCGGGTGCGAGGCCTTCGGGTCAGACCTGAATCCGGTCGCCGGTCTGCTCACCTGGGCGAGTCTGAATCTCCTCGGCGGTGGCCCCGAGGTGCAGGAG
Organism: uncultured Akkermansia sp.; assembly: GCA_964583035.1. Taxonomy (GTDB): domain Bacteria; phylum Verrucomicrobiota; class Verrucomicrobiia; order Verrucomicrobiales; family DEV007; genus Arctic95D-9. Next base: position 9 of record CAZOUP010000127.1, on the reverse strand, counting down.
GAAGTGATG
>CAZOUP010000126.1:0-14846 GCA_964583035.1 uncultured Akkermansia sp. | reverse complement strand
GAGCGCTTCGGCACGCCACCCATGTGGAGATTCTTGGCCGGCAAAAAGCTGTCGTAGGCGATGTCGTAGGCCTTGGCGACTTCGTGCTCGTAGTCGCTGAGAAGCGTCAGCCCGATGCCTTCTTTCTCTTTCCAGTTTTGCTGGGCGAAAGGATTGTCACCGCTGATGCCGAAGACCTTGGCGTTGAGATCAGCATACTCACTGAGTTCGCTCGTGACCGAGCAGAACTCGGTTGTGCAAACGCCAGTGAAGGCCATGGGAACAAAAAGGAGAAGGACGCTGCCTTCGCCGAGCTGCTCACTGAGCTTGATGACTTCGGGGCCTTCGGCTCCGAGGGTGGTGAGTTCGAAATCCGGGGCGGTGGTGCCGACTGAGAGTGCCATGTTGTTTAGGTATTAGATTTTAAAGGTTGCTGCTGAAGCTTGACGGTAAGGAAACGAATCGTCGGGTCAAGGTGGATTCGCCGCGGCGGCTCCGTCATTCCGCTACGGAAAGGGCACATCGAAAGCCGGTGTGACCGGTCGAGGAGTCCGGCGTGTTTTTGGTCCGCGCTGAATTGCGATAGCGGTTGCAGTAGGAGTCGTGGCAAAGGTAGGAGCCGCCGCGGATGACGCGCCCGGTGCCGGGTCCGGCAAACCAGTCGGCGGTCCACTCCCAGACATTGCCGACGCAATGATAGAGGCCGTAGCCGTTGGCGCGGAAGCTTTTCGCCGGGGCGGTCCCGGCGTAGCCGTCGTCGCCGAGGTCTTCGTGGGGAAATTTCCCCTGCCAAATGTTGCAGCGATGTTTCCCCTCCGGCATGAACTCATCGCCCCAGGGATAGATTTTTTGCTCGAGGCCGCCGCGAGCGGCGAACTCCCACTCGGTCTCGGTGGGGAGACGTTTCCCGCTCCAGCTCGCGTAGGCAGCGGCATCGTTCCAGGAAACGTGGACGACGGGGTGATCACCGATTCTTTTCAAATTCGTGCCGGGACCGCCGGGTTTCTTCCAATCCGCCTTATCGAGACGTGCCCACCAAGCGGTGCCCTCGACATCGACGAGTTGAACGTGTTTGCGATGCTGTTTGGGGATCTGGTTGTGAAAGACAAAAGACCACCCGTATTGCCCGGCCTCGGTCACATATCCGGTCGCTTCAATGAAAGCCGCGAACTGATCATTCGTGACCGTGGTTTGATCGATCCAGAAAGGCTCGACTTTGACTTTTCGGACGGGACCCTCACGATCAGACGGCCAGGTTTCGGGTCCGTCGGCACCCATGAGAAAACTTCCCCCGTCCAGCTGAACCATTCCCAATTTAGAGCCTGCCTGCGGCGACAAGCCGACCTCCTGCGGGCTCGAATCATGATCCCGGGATCCTCCGGACGGAGCGCAGCAGGATTTTCCGTCCATGATCGTTCACTCGTCCTCGTCAGCTGTGGCCGGCACTCCGGCGACCGGCACTTTCGTCTCGACGACAAGCGACGCTCCCTCGGTATAGACAGCGGCGACTGATCGGATGCTGCGGGAGATCGCTTTCAGCTCCGGATCGAGGCGGAAAAAATCGAGGACGGCGTAGCTGTCGATGAACTGCTTCGGAATCTCGCCAACGACAGGTCGAATGTCGACAACCTTGAAGGCGACGGTCCGCGCGCGGAGTTCCGGCTTGAGCACGAAGGTGGCGTTGAGGTAGTGAATGTCTTTTCTGATGAACCCCTTCCGCATCGGCTGAGCCATCATCGCGACGATCCCCTGCGGCGAGATGCGCTCGATGTAAGTCTGACCGCGAAAGTCTGCAAGCTCGTCGAGGCCGGCGATGAGGAGGTTTAAATCATGAGCCGAAAAGAGGATGCGTTCGGCTTTGCCCTGCTTCACCGCTTCCTCGACAGAGGTCAGCTTTGCTTTCGCCGCCGCAATCTCCTCCGCGGAAGGTTCGAGGACTTTGATCTCAGCCGCCGCTTCCTGAGTGAAGGTCGCGATCTCCTTTTTCTGATAATTGCCGACGGTGGTGTAGAGAACGATGAGCCCCCCGAAAACGAGCACGATCGTGCAGAGAATGATACACCCCGGATAGGGCGACGACTTCAGGCCGGTTGCAGGTGGAGTGTCTCCCGTGGACATGGCAGGACTTTGCCTCCTCAAGCCGGAAACGCAAAGCCCGATTTCTGAAACGCGGCAGCCCTTGCGTTGACAGAGCGCCCTGCGACCCGATAGAAAGGGACTCTCCATGAAACGCGTCCTCGGTATTTTCATCCTCCTCATCGTCGTCTATCTCGCGACCTTGATCATGAGCGACCTCATGACGGGGCGGCAGAGTTTCCTCTCAGCTTTCAATCAGGAGAATCTTCTGCGACGAACCGCTCTGTTCGGAATCATCGGGATTGGCGTAGCCTTCGTCATCATCACCGGGGGCATCGACCTTTCGATCGGGTCGGTCATTTGCCTGGTCGGCGTGGGCTTTCCCTGGATGCTGACGGAATGGAATGTGCCGGTCGGGATTGCTCTGCCCGTCGTCGTGATCGTCTCGCTCCTGATCGGGCTGAGCCATGGCGTGCTCGTGACCTACCTGAAGTTGCAACCCTTCATCGTCACGCTCTGCGGACTATTGCTCTACCGGGGATTGACCCGGGGCCTGACAAACGACCAAACGGCGGGCTTTCAGGGGGAATTCAAAACGCTGCGCTGGTTTGCGAACGGGGAGATTCCGATCACCTCCGGCTTCGGGCTGCCCGTTCCGCTGATCATTCTTATCCTCATCGCGGTGGCTGCTTCGATCTTTCTGAACCGAACGATCTACGGGCGCTACCTGCTCGCCCTGGGCAACAATGAAGACGCGGCCCGCTTCAGCGGAATCGACACGCGACGCATGACGATTCTTGCCTACGTGATCTGCTCCCTTCTCTCGGGACTGGGCGGCCTTCTTTTTGTCCTCGATACGAACTCGGCACAGCCGGTCGACTTCGGTAATTTCTACGAACTCTTTGCGATTGCGGCGGCAGTGTTAGGCGGATGCAGCTTGCGGGGCGGATCGGGAACGATCATCGGCGTTATCATCGGCACGGCGCTGATCCAGTTGCTGCGTAACATGATCACGCTGGTTGATTACATTCCGCAAAATATCGAGTTCGCGGTGATTGGGGCAGTCATTCTCGCCGGGGCGGTCGGGGACGAAGTGGCCAAGCGAATTTCCGCTTCGAGAAAACAGGCGTAAAAATTTCGCAACCGCTTCGGGGCCGGGGGGTTTCAGGTTTCGAACTCATTGAAATCCCATGAAACAATCAATCTCAATCATTCTAACTGCTGCTCTCTCAATCACCCCTCTTCTCGGAGAGGAAACAGAACGCCCCGGCAAAGGCAAAGGCGACGGCTCATTCCTCAAATCCATCGACACGGATGGAGACAAAGCGATCTCGAAAGAGGAAGCCGGTGAACGCTGGGAACGCATGGGCAAACTCGACAAAGACGGCGACGGCAAAGTCACGATGCAGGAATTGATGGCCGGTCACAGTGGCCCTGGAACAGGCCCCGGTCGCCCCGGCGAAAACGGTGGCCCCGGCGAAATGTTCAAGCGCTCTGATAAAAACAACGATGGCAAACTCTCCAAAGACGAAGTGCCCGAAGCACTCTGGGAGCGCATGGGCAAGCTGGACAAGGACGGCGACAATGCTATTTCTCAAGAAGAAGCCAAGGCGGGGCGCCCTGAAGGAGCGCAGCCTCCCGGCGGACCTGAGAAAGGTAAGGGCAAGGGCGAACCCGGTGAAATGCTGAAGCGCGCGGACAAAAACGGTGATGGAAACATTTCCAAAGACGAAGTCCCCGAAGAAGCGTGGGCCCGCCTCGGCAAACTCGACAAAGACAGCGACGGCGTTGTCTCGAAAGCGGAACTCGGCGCCGCGATGGCCGCGATGCGCGGGGGCAAAGGAAAAGACGGAGCAAAGGGTAAAGGCCAGGACGGCGGCTCACAGGGCGGGGCGGGCGCGATGTTTTCCCGCTTCGACAAAGACACCGACGGAAAGCTCAGCGAGTCGGAAGTCCCCGCCGAAATGTGGGGCAAGCTTCGCAAAGCTGACACCGATGCGGACGGGTTCGTGAGCAAGGAAGAGTTGGATAAAGTTTATAAAGAGCGAGCTGAATACGGATCCTGAGCTTTCAGTTTTCAGACCCTGGAAATTTGAAAACCCGCGCCGGGAGGTGCGGGTTTTTTTGCGGGCGGAGCAGTAGGTTTGAGCGTGAGCGAAAACTCCCCCTTTGCAGCGACCCTCGCTTCCGCCGTCGTCACGCTCACGCGAGCCGCTACATTTTCCGGAAAGTGGGTTTGAGCGTGAGCGAGAACTCCCCCTTTGCAGCAGCCCGCGCTTTCACCGTCGGCGCGCTCACGCTTTGCCGCTACATTTTCGGAGCAGGATCTACTCGTGTCGGAGGGCTTCGACGGGATTCATGTCAGCAGCTCGGAAGGCTGGATAAATCCCGAAGAGAACTCCGATTGTGACCGAGATTCCGAACGCAAGAGTCGGAGCCCAGAATTGAATGATCGTCACCATGTCGGCGAAGTAGCTCACCATCAGCGGAATTCCGAGACCAACACCGACCCCCAGAACACCGCCGGCTCCGGAGAGGATCACGGTCTCGATCAAAAACTGAAAGACGATATCTTTTTTCTTCGCCCCGAGGGCCCGGCGGATTCCGATTTCTCTGGTCCGCTCGGTCACCGTCGCAAGCATGATATTCATGATCCCGATCCCGCCAACGAGAAGCGAAATCGCAGCAATCGATCCTAACACAATGTTAAAAATCTGCTTGGTCCGCTCGGCGCGCCGGAGAAGATCCAGCGGCACCGTCATCTTGTAATCCACCTCCTTGTGATTCCGCTCAAGGATGTGCTGAATCGCGAGCGCAGCAGGCATGACCTGATCAGGATTTCCGATCCGCGCGGTGACCTCGTGAAGCTCCACCTTTTCCGCCTCGAAACTTCCTGACCGATACTTAAAAAGCACTTCACCAAAATGATCCTCAAGAGTTGAGATCGGGATCATCATTTCCATGCCATCACCTGACTCAGATGATCCTTTCATACCCTCTCCTGTTGCCGCGACGATGGGATCATCTTCGATTACTCCAACCACCCAAAAGTAGCTCGTCTGCATACGCACGGTCTGACCGATCGGCTCGATCAGAGGAAAGAGTTGCCGGGCGAGACTTGCGGTCAAAACACAGACCGGAGAGCGATCTTTCATCTCCATCTCGGTGAAATAGCGCCCGCGAATCATGTCGCGATTTTTCATCGTCGGAAACCACGGAACGGTTCCAAGCGCGACTCCATCGACGCTGTTCGAACCACCCCAGAGAAAGTCTTTGATCTCCCGCGACGGAACCGTCAACGCAACCCCGGGAACGGTCGCCTGAATCTGCGCGATATCGCGGTAGGTGAGACCGTATTCGAGGATCAGAGATCGCTCCTGCTCACCAGCCGTCGTCGTGTTCGTCGGCTTAACCGATTCGAGAATGATGTTCTGACTTCCCAGTTCCTTGATCTGCTCCTGCGCTTCGTAGCTGGCCCCCTCCCCGATCGCGAGCATCGAAATCACCGAGGCGACTCCGAAGACAATCCCGAGGGCTGTCAAAAACGAACGCAGCTTGTGCATCCAGAGGCTCTTGACACCGAGGATGACGGAACGTTTCAGTCGGAAGAATGAAAACTCTCGGATCAGCGAAGACTTCATTTTGTAATCTCCGTGTAGGTATCAAACTCGATCAACCCGTCCTTCAGCCGGATCACTCGCGGTGTCCGCTTCGCCATGCCTTCATCGTGCGTGATCATGATGAGGGTCTTCCCATCGGCATTCAAATCATCGAAAATGCCGAGGATATCCCCTCCCGATTTTGAGTCTAGATTTCCGGTCGCTTCATCCGCGAGAATAACGGCCGGATCATTTGAAAGCGCCCTCGCGATCGCGACCCGCTGCTGCTGTCCTCCCGAGAGTTCGTTCGGCTTGTGATCGAGCCGTTTTCCAAGGCCCACTTTTTTGGCCAACTCAACCGCGATCTCCCGACTCTCATCCTCGTGAACGCCCTGATAGTAAAGCGGCACTTCGATGTTCTCCACGACCGAAAGTTGCTGGATGAGATTGTAGCTCTGAAAAATGAACCCGAGCTTCTTGCCACGGACACTGGAGAGATGATCGTCGGTGAGCTGGGCGACATCGGTCCCGTCGAGGAAGTAGTTTCCGACCGATGGCTGATCGAGGCAGCCGAGGATGTTCAGCATCGTTGATTTACCGCACCCCGACGGCCCGAGAATCGAAATGTAGTCTCCGGGAAGAATCTTCAAGTCGATGCCTTTGAGCGCCTTGACGAGAAACTCACCCATCTGGTAATGCTTCTCAACCCCCCGGAGTTCGATGACCGGATCGAGAGATTGCCCCGATGAGACCTGCGCTGTTTTCGCCTCTGATTCAGGCATTCTTCGATATCGGCTTCGGTTCGAGATCCTGAGCCGCTGTTTTGCTTTCCGTCGCTTTCACCTTCGGCTCCGTCGCAATCTGCACCTGAGGAGGCTCATAATCGTCGGGCATTTTGAGAATGACTTCCTCTCCGGGATCAATCCCCTCCAGCACTTCGATGAAATCACTGTTGTGCATTCCGACCTCAACTTCCCGGCGCTCATACCCGCCAGAAGTTTTGAGAAATACAAAATGCTCGTCCTCTTCGACGAAGATCGACTGAACCGGGACGTAGGTCACATCCTGAAGCTCCCGCACGATAATTTCCACCTTGGCGCTCATTCCCGGCTTAAGAAATTCGTGAGTGCCTTCGATTTCCACAGTTGCCGGATAGACCTTCAAAGAAGGGTTGTATCGCGAAGCATTCGAATCGGGAAGGACCGCGACCTTGGAAATCCGCCCGATCAACTTCATGTCAGGCACGGACTCTGCCGTGATGTAAGCCTTCTGGCCGAGCTCGATTTTCTTGATGTGAGACTCGTGGATATTCACCTCAACTCCGAGCTCCGACATGTTGGGGATCGTGATGATGGGTTGTCCCGTTTTGAGCGTCGCCCCTGATGAAATGCCGTCGTAGTAGCGCGAAGTGTAGTAGTTGGCCTGGGCACCGCCATACGCAACCAGCCCCGGCAACTCGGCACGGATAATACAACTCGCGAGCTGCTCCTCCAGATTTTCACTCTTTTTTGACTGAAGCTCGTAGCGACGCTTCGCGGAACGATACCGCGCGTAGATCTGTGACATCCGCGCCATTTCCTCGCGCTTAGTCCGGATCAGGGAAAGAAGGGCTTCCTCGTAGTTTGAAAGCATCTTTTCCGCTTCTTTCGGAAACTCATAATCACGGAAGAGCTCCAGTTCCGTCTCGGAACGCTGCAAAGCCAGCTTCGCCTTGTCGAGACTGACCAGTTCATTATCCAGCGTCTGCCGTGTGATGAATTCCCGCTCGTGAAGCCGCTTCGCCCCCTGCACTGACTCTTCTTTTACTGAAAGTTCAGACGCCGCCACGAGGGCCTCGTCCTTCATCCTCCGAATCGTCTGCTCAGCCTCGCCGTCTCCGAGAATTTCATTTTCAAGGAAGGCGGAAAAGTTCACTTCCGAGGCGAGACTTCCTTCGACCTCGAGTTCGAAAGGATTCATTTCCGGTTCGCTCTTCGCGCTCTCGGCAAGGCGCTTCGTGTCGAAGGATTTCACGATGAGCTCCGTTGCTTCATCCTCATAACGCGTCAGGGACTCGTTATCATACGGCAGCTTCAGCCTCTTCAGGGTCGCTTCGGCCGCCTCGGACCCGACAAATTTCTGAAAATCGAGCAAGGCGAAACGAAGCACCTGACGTTCCCCTTTGATTTCGCTGAGGGCCTCACTTTCCTCAATTTCAATGTTTTGCTTCGCCTCGGCATAAGCGGCTTCGGTTTGCTGAAACTCCACGTCATGATCCACGATTTCCTCCTCCAACTGCGATTGGTCGAGTCGCACGAGGACCTTCCCGTTCTCGACATCTTCTTCAGTCACCATGTAACCCTCATCAATGATTTCGAGAATCTTGACCCCCGCGCTCGCGGTCACTTCGTTGCGAAATTCGAGGTAGTTCAGCGCCTGAATGTTCCCGCCTTCGAGGACATCGATCACCAGGTCACCCTTCTGAACCGAGGCCACCGGGAGCCCATCGACGTCGGCCCCACTTTTTTTGGAGCCGAAGACTCCAATCAAAGCGATCGCGATCCCCGCGACCACCACTCCTGAAATGATCCATTTTTTCATACCTTAGCGAGGTTCGTTCCTGAGCTTTTTCACCCAGGTTCCATCCTCACCAATATACAAGATCCCCATGTCTCTCCAAAGGCGCAACCGCGCTAAGGTATGACTAACAACGGTTGACGTACGCTGGTTCTGGGCGCTCAGGAGATCATTCTGCGCATCAACGAGATCCTGAGCGTCACCGCGACCGAGTTCCGCGAGCAGGATTTGCTCCTCAAGACGCCGATTCGCCACCTCAACCTGCGTCTCGGCAACGCGGAAGTTAAGCTTTGCCTGTTCGATCGCACGCCACCCATCATAGATGTCGAGGCGGGCTTGATCATGGGCGAGATCATCGGCCCGCTTCGCTCGATCGAGAAAAATCAGCGACGCCCGGTAGATGTTCCGTTCCGCTTTCCGGTCGAGCGGCAGATCCAAATCCAGAGAGGTCTCCCACCGACGGCGATCCCAGTTAATCCCAGGAGTCGTGTCGCCCTGATCGCTTCGGGGATTATAATCCATCGAGATATCGAGGCCGGGCAGCAATCCGTTTTTCGCCACTTTAATTCGCCGTTCGGCGTCTTCGACCCGGTCGGCACTCGTCGCAAGATCAGGCCGCGTCACGAGAGCAATCTTAACCGCTTCCTCACGGGTGATGTCAGGATCATCAATCCGGAGGCGCGCCAGTTCGCGATCATCAAGGACAATTTTGTCATCCACGGGGACACCGATCGTGATTTTAAACTGATCGAGCTGAGTCTGATAACGACGGATCGAATCAATCCAGCGGCTCTCCGCCTGCAGGGCCGCCTGACGCAAACGTCCCAACTGGCTCTGGGTCCGGAGACCTTCATCGGCGAGCCCTTCCTCCCTTTCGACGCTCTTAATGAAGCCCCGGTAGGCGGCGTAATTGTTCTTCACCTGATCCTTCGACTGAAGCACCTCGTAATAGTCACTCACGATATCGACGACGAAAAACCGGCGAAAATCAGCGAACTCCCGAAGGTCATAGAGCAGGTTTCGCTCTTCCTGAGTCAAAGCCTCCATCGTAACGGTAGTGCCGCCTCCCTGCAGGAGTGGCTGAACCACCGACACCGCGAGGTCCGAGGCATTAATCGACCGGTTGCCAGTCGTGAATCTCAAAAAATCACGCGTGAAGTCTGCCGAAACGCGGGCGCCCGTCCGGTAGAGCCAATTGAAGCCGCCCGATCCAGTTCTCGCGAAAGTATTCGTGGAGACAAGATCTGTCGCGCCCTGACGGAACTGCGAATTCCGGCTGTCCGAGGCCCAGTTGAGACCGCCCTCACCAAAGAAAACCGGAGAAAGCCGAAAGCGGGCGAGGGTCAATTCCAGGGCTGAAAGGAAGACGCGCTCTTTCTCATCAAGATACTCCCGCCCATGAGTGATTCCGGTTTCCAACGCCCCGTCGAGCTGGAGCGTTTGAGCGCCTTTTTCATCGATGGACACTTTTCCGAGGAAGCCAACATCATCGTTATTTCGCGGTAAACTCGAAAGATCCACGGGGTCAGGAAGGGTGATCTCGACATCTTCGTCGCTGACGTTTTCCACGGCAGGAGTCTTCTGGAAAATCGTTGAATACGCCTCCGTATCCGCTCTGGTATGATAAATATCAGGAGTGCAGGACGACAGGATCATGAGCGAGCCGACAGCGGGGAGCGACCATCGCCACCGCAGACAACGATTCCCCTGAACGGGAAAAGATTTGGGTCTTTCCGATTCTGTTTCGCGCATTCCGTGTTCGACCTAAGTGGCGCAAAGCCACCGAATAAGCAAGCACGCTAACAGGCTATTAGCAGCGCAATCCCGCAGGCGAATCGCCGAGAGGTGGAAAAAAAGTGAAACAGGCCTTCGTAAGCCGGATTCTGTTCGCTGAGCCGTAATCGGCGTCAACGGACGATCATTTATCTAACCGGACAGACCCGCAGGCCTGCCCGATCCCTGCCGAAGCATGGAGCGACTATTACCCGAGCTTATCCCGCAAGCGGGGCCGGACCGACTGCCCGTTTGCTCTGTTATGTCTTGCACCACATGGGGTTTATCCTGCCTCCTCGGTCACCCTCGGAGCGGTGAGCTTTTACCTCGCCTTTTCACCCTTACCCTCCTTCGCCAAGGCTACGGAGGGCGGTTTATTTTCTGCGACACTTTCCGTCGCCCGATCATTTCGATCAGACTCCCCGGCTTTCACCGGGCATGTTGCCGTATGGTGTCCGGACTTTCCTCTGGCCCCCGAAGGAACCAGCGATCATCTCCGGCCTGTTTCGTCACGAGTTTAATCGAGGGAAGATGAAAATGCCATCAGAGAATGCGGTGGGAATGCCCTCGTGACGAGGCATAAAAAAACCTGTCCGCAAGGCAGCGGGGCCATACGGACAGGTCAGAATTTATCGGCTGACGAATTCAGTCAGCTTTGATGAAGTCGGTTCACCAACCGGCTGTCGACTTGGGAGCGTGTGCGTTAGCGGTTCCTGCCTCATAATCGCAGGTAAGGTATGCTTCGCCAACCTGGGGAACGGCATCATCATAGGAATAGGTGCCGCCCGCGGGGCATACTGGAGTGTTCTCGAGCATGCGATTCGGACCGACAAGTTCGTTGAGAAGAAGAATTTGACCGGCATCCTTCTCATACATGTTCTGATAGGAACGGGCAGCCTTTTGAGTATTCGTGATATTCAGGATGCACTTCGCACGGTCTGAACCCTCTTTGTAGGCACCAACGCCAATAAAGAGAACGGAAATCAGTCCAAGAAGGACTGCGATGACAAGAGTGACCTCGATAAGAGTAAGGCCGGCCTGCTTGGTTAGTTTGTTGTGTTTCATTATGTTATGTTATTTTATGTTGTTGTGTTCCAGAAAGGCCTCTTTCGAGACCTTCCGAGATTGGTGTCAGCCCGCTTTAGGACCGGAGAGGAGAACTTCTCTCTGATTTTCGTTCCGGCGGTTTATCTGAAAGATTTGATGCAACACCTCTCCGTCTTTCGGGAGAGTTTTGAATCTGGCACCCTCTCCTCTGGCGCGGAGGCGGGAAAGACGAGTGATCCCATGGGCCGGTTAACCAGAAGTCGCCGGGGCTTTCGAAGCCAGAAGCCGTGGTCCATCCCCCCCGAACGAATGTCCCGGATAAGATTGCCACTCGGGCATTTGCTGGCGGATTCGAAAGTTCCATTGATGGCGTACAGCACGAAGTAGCCACCATTTTAATATTTATTTTTCATAAATAAACATAAAAATAATAATTTTAGTATTTTTTAAATTTCATGACAGGAGCGACGAATGACTCGCAATCCCCTTTTCCCGGCTTACGAGAACGTCATCTCCGCAAACTCGCTCCCTTTGGTCCAGGCGATGAAGGCTCCGACGAGGAGAAAGGCGAGCACGGAGAGAATAAGCATGACATCCCACGCCTTTCCGGGGCGCAGGGCCGGGTCGATCGTTCGGTAGCGAAAATAGAGAGCCGCGATTCCGAGGAGGGGTAGAAGCAAGGCCTGCATCAACCCGGAAAGGAGAATCAAGACGACCGGCTTTGGAAAAATCACGTAGATCACGAAGCACAAGATCGGAAACGCGACGCTGAAAAAGCGGACTGATTTCTGCCGCGAGGTTTCGTCGGGGAGCGGGCGGATTTTAAAGACGTGGAGCGCGTCGGTCATGAGCCGTACTTTCGTCGCATTCGAAACGAAAAAGGTCGAAAAGAGAACCGCGAAGGCTCCGATGAGGAGGATCATTTTCCCGGCATTTCCAAACACCGGGCCGTAGATCTCGGCAAGGGTCGCAATCATTTCGGAACCCGCCGGGACAAGTCCCATGCGATGGAGGACCGCCGCACCGAGAAGGTAAAAAGCCACCGTGCTGAGGGTGTAGATAACCATCGAGCCCCACGCGTCCCACTGCAGGACGCGGACCCAGCCTCTGGCGCGATCCGACCAACCGGGATCACCTCCGCGAGGGCCAATCCATTTTCCGTAACCTTTTTCAAGACACCAGTAGGGGTAGGCGACAAGTTCGGCGGCCCCGATGCCAATGATCCCGAAGGCGGCCAGCGCGGTGATGATTGCTCCGGGAGATTCCGGGAATCCAAAGGACAGTCCGGTTTTCAAATCCGCCCAGCCAATCGCCCAGTCGGGCTGCGTTTGCAGTGCAAAGAGATTTCCAATCGTTAAAAAAGTGAAGGACGCGACGAGAGCGGTGCAGAAGATCTGAATAAAAGAGAAGCCTCCCCGCAGGAGCATTCCGACGGTGGCTAAAGTAACGATCCCCGCCCAGAATTTGTCCGAGTGATCTCCCGTCACGGGAAGGAAAATCGCAACGGCCTGTCCGACTCCGCCGACGATGCCGCCGAGTTGTCCAAGTCCGACCAGAAAAGTGATGAGCCAAAACCAGGCGATGAACGGACCCATTTTCGGGATCCGGTTCAGCGCGGTGACCGTCGTTTCGCCATGGGTAATGCAATGGCGGCAGATCTCAATCTGGGTAAAGACCTTGATGATACAGCCGATAATGATGAGCCAGAGAAAGGCAAAACCCGCCTCTGCCCCCGTCCGCGTCGTCGCAACGAGTTCTCCCGAGCCGACGATGGACGCGGCGAGAATCAAACCCGGCCCGAGCGACTTGAGCACGCCCTTGGCGCTCGTGGGTGGGGACTTGATTTCTGACATCAGCGATTCTTAGCAAAGGTTTTCGACGCCTCACTTCCGGTCTCAATCCGCCACGCGAGGAGGGCTTCGCGGAGTTCCTCGCGGACGCAGCGTTGCGCCGGAGAGCCGTAAAGATTCGTCAGCTCTTTCGGATCATTCTCCAAATCGAAGAGCATCCCCTCGCGGCCGCCTTCGACTTCATCGGAGCCGTAAATTTCGACGAGCTTCCACTTTTCCGACCGGACCATGACCTGATAATCGGCGGTCGTGAAATTGCCGTCGCGCGGGTGCTCGGCGAAGACGAAATCGCGACCGGTCCAGTCGTCTGCCGCTGTCAGCGCGGGTAGGAGCGACTCGGCGGAGAAATGAGCCGGAGGCTCGCAGTCGGCCATTTCGAGAATGGTCGGGCCGATGTCAAAAAGCGACACGAGTTCATCGACTCGCCGCCCTTTACCGAAGCGACCGTCCGGCGTCCAGACGATGAGAGGGACTTTCGTGACCTGCTCATACATCGTCCACTTTTGCGAGTGCCCGTGATCGGTAAGGCAATCGCCGTGGTCGCTCGTGAAGATGATGATCGAGTTTTCCAAATACCCCTGCGCGTCGAGGCTCTCCATGATCTGCCCGACCTGCTCATCGATCATGGAGACGTTCGCGCTATAGTGACGGCGCTGATTGAGTCGCTGCTCCTCCGTCGGGGCGAGCGGCAGGATCACGGAGTCATGATCGACCTCGTGATTGTGAACCCGCATTCCCTGGTAGGCTTTGGGCTGGCCCTTGATATCGTCATCCGTCAACGGGTCGAGCGGGATCTCGCGCTCGCGATAGGGCTCAAGCGCTTCCGGGGTCGGGTCGTAGGGAGGATGCGGCCCGGGAAATCCGATCTGAAGAAAAAGCGGTTCGGTCGGCGGGTAAGTTTCGGTCCACCAGCGGGCCATCCCGCCGACGAAGTTGTCCGACTGCATCTCGCTGGGAAGATCCCAGGTGAAGCTCCCGATCGCTTCGGCGTAATCATCGCGCTGCCGGTAAAGTTCGCGCTGTTGCTTGACGAGACCACGAGCCGCGAGCGCCTTGTCCCATTCATCGAAAAAGTAGCGCCCTTCGAGGTAGCGATCCTTATTCTCGACGACATAGCGCTGATGAAATCCGCAGGGCGTCGTGAACGGCCAGGTGTGCATCTTTCCGACATTCACACTCTGGTAGCCGCTCGCGCCGAGATCCTCGACCCAGCTTCGGGTCCACTCGTCGGCATTCTTCATGATCCCGGTCGTGTGAGGATATTGGCCAGTGAACAAACTAGCCCGCGAGGGAGCGCAGCTCGGTGCCGTGATGTGGCAATTCGTGAAGGTCACCCCCTCATTCACGAGCCGGTCGAGATTCGGGGTATCCATGTGTGGATAACCGAGCGCATTGATCGTGTCGAAGCGCTGCTGATCGGTGATAATGAAAATGATGTTTGGGCGTGCGTCGCTCATCGAAGGAGGTTATAAAGTCGGCCCACGTTTCAGCCAACCATGAACTGCTTTAAATACCTCATTTTAATTGCCCTGTTTTCCTCCCCTTTCCTCGTCGCACAGGACGGAAAGCCCACCCCGATCCGCGTCACGCACGGCCCGATGCTCGGTCGCCCCACGACGACTTCGATGACGATCTGGGTAAGAACGAACGACGCCGGACCGGTCAATATTTTCTACGGCAAGAGCGAGGACAACCTCGACCAGGTCGCGCCCGTACTCACGACCTCGCTTGAGAATGACAACACCGGACTCGTCGCGATTGAGAATCTGGAATCCAACACGCGCTACTTTTACCGGATCGAGGACCATCAGCTCAGCGGATCATTCACGACGATGCCGGACCCGGAGCAATTTAAGAATCCGGATTCCAACCCGGATGGCCTCTTCAATTTCAGCTTCGAATTCGCCTGCGGAAACAATCAAAGCGGCAATGGCGACAGCGCCGGCCCGCACCTCCCAGTCTATGA
>CAZOUP010000125.1:6752-14887 GCA_964583035.1 uncultured Akkermansia sp. | reverse complement strand
CGCTTCTGCGGCGGGCTGGGTCGGGCGGACTTACAGACAACTATTTACACCACCTGCCGAAGAGGCGTTTGAATACAATGTCGGCGAAGTAAACTACTTAACAGGTGAAGGCGTGAATATCGGCGGCTTTCTTTTTCCGGAGCTCTTTTTCATCGGCACCGGCGGGGTGAGCGAGCCGGGTGCTGACTTTGGTGATTTCGCCTTCACTGAGCACGACCCCCAAAATGAGATCGCCGTCCAAGCTATCGAAGTAGAGTTGTTTCTCAACTTAAACGATGTTGTGACGGGCTTGATTGCCGGAAGCGGCTTTCAAGTGGAGAATCAAGTATGGGAGGCCGAGTTGGAAGAAGCATTCCTCCATTTTCAGCTGACAGATAACATCGCCATCGGCGGTGGTCAGTTTCTAAACACCTTTGGGTTCGTTGCTGACCAGCACGTTCACGGCTGGGACTTTGTAAACCATAATGTTGCTAATGGGCGCATGCTCAACGAAGGCCACCTGATCACCCAGGGTGGTGAAGTTCTTGTTAGTACGCCGAATTCCGGATTGCTGACCCTCGCTCTTGGTGGAGTTCGCACGCACAGCCATGAGCATGAAGAGGAAGAAGATCATGATGAGGAGCATCATTTGGAAGCTGACGACGCCGGCTTCAACGATTGGGTCTTTTCAGCCGACTACAAATTCCGTCTTCCTTTCGATGACAGCATCTTGATGTCGACCTCGATCGCGACCGGCGAGAACGGATTTGGCGGTGATACTAATCTTTTCGGGGTTGGCCTTCAAAAAGTCTGGAACGGACACGACCACGGTGGCGGCGGAGCTGATTTTTGCACCGGAGCACTCATGTTCCGCACTGAGTTCTTCGGCCGTGAGGTCGAGGCGATTCACGAAGACGGCGATGTGGACAAGTTCGACGACTATGGTCTTTCGACTCTCCTCGCGTATGGCTTGAGTGATGCAACGACGCTATCTTTCCGTCATGACTGGGTTTCCAGCGCGGAAGCACTTGAGCTGGCCGATACGCACCGTTTTTCTCCGGCATTGACCGCCTTTGTTGACCCTGAGCAGCGCGTCAGGGTTCGCTTTCAGTATGACCATGTGCAGAGTTCCTCAGTTGGGAGTGAGCATGTCGGATGGCTTCAGGTGCAGGTCCAGTGGGGCGGGCAGGGTGGCAGTCACGCGAACCACAATCACTAAACATTTTTGGATGCAGGGGGGACCCTGCGGTTTGGTATCGAAGCTCCCGGCGAGAGAAATCTTTCCGGGAGTTTCCACGTACAGCTCTTGATCTTGATCCGAAGCAGAGCCTGTGAACGAACCTGCTTGCTAGCGCCTTAAAGGGGATCAAGACTAAGAACTCCGTATCCTGAGGGAAGAAGGAGAAGGGCCTTTGCGAGACTTCTCAGTCCTCTTCCAGCATGATCTCGGGCAATCCGTCCGGTGGGGAAGGCTGCGACGCGAGGAATTTTTCGACCCAGGCAATATTGTAGTCACCGGTGCGGAAGGCGCTGTGCTTCAAGATAGACGCCTGAAAGGGAATTGTCGTCTTAATCCCGCGGATGACGAACTCGTTCAGGGAACGAATCATCCGGGCAATCGCGATCTCACGCGTCGCGCCGGTGACAATCAGCTTAGCGATCATCGAGTCGTAGTTCGGGGGCACCGTGTAGCCGCTGTAAACGTGGGTATCGACGCGAACGCCGCGACCGCCGGGGGCGTAGAACAGCTTAATCTTGCCGGGGCTTGGCGCGAAATTATTGTAGGGATCCTCCGCATTGATCCGGCACTCGATGGAATGCCCGCGCGGTGAACTATCCATGACGTGCTCAGAGAGAGGGTGACCGGCTGCGACGCGGATTTGCTCTTTAATGAGGTCGCATCCCCGGACCTCTTCCGTGATGGGATGTTCCACCTGAATCCGGGTGTTCATCTCCATGAAGTAAAAGTTCTCGTTGTCATCGACGAGGTACTCGATCGTTCCGCAGTTTACGTAGCCGATCTCCCGGACGAGTTTCTCAGAGGCTTCCGCCATGCGCTGGCGAAGCTCGGGAGAAAGAAGCGGGGACGGGGTCTCCTCGATAATTTTCTGATTGCGGCGCTGCATCGAGCAGTCACGCTCACCGAGTTCTTTCACGTTTCCGTGAGTGTCGGCGACGATTTGGAATTCAACGTGGTGGGGATTCTCGACCAGCTTTTCGATGTAGACATCGGGGTTTCCGAAACAGGCTTCTGCTTCCTGGCGCGCGGCATGGAAAGCGCTTACGAAGCTCGCCTTGTTTAGCGCCGGACGCATCCCGCGACCGCCGCCGCCGGCCGTCGCCTTAATCATGACGGGAAATCCAATTTTCTCAGCAAATTCAATCGCTTCCTTTTCGGTGCCGATAATTCCGTCGGACCCGGGAGTGACAGGAATTCCAAATTTCGTCGCCGTGGCGCGGGCTGTGTTTTTGTCACCCATCATCGTGATGACCTCGGCGGACGGGCCAATGAACTTCACGTTGCAGCTTTCGCAAAGCTCTGCAAACCGGGCGTTCTCGGAAAGGAATCCGTATCCGGGATGAATGGCGTCAACGTTGGCAATCTCCGCCGCTGAGAGGATTGCCTCCATTTTCAGGTAGGAATCCGCGCTCGCCGCCGGCCCGATGCAGATCGCGTCATCGGCAAGATGCACGTGCATGGAATCGACATCGGCTTCGGAATAGACGGCCGTGGTGCGCACTCCGAGTTCCTTGGCGGCCCGGATGACGCGGAGGGCGATCTCGCCCCGGTTCGCTACGAGAATGTTTTTAAACATGGTATCACTGCGCGGGATTGCCGCGGATCAGAGAGAAAGTTTTTTCAGGAGGTCTTCACGCGGAAGAGTGCCTCCCCAAACTGAACAGCGTTGCCGTTTTCAGCAATGATTTCGACGACCTCGCCGGAGATATCCGCCTTGATCTCATTCATTACCTTCATGGCTTCGATGATACAAACAGTGGTGTCTGCTGTGATTTTGTCGCCGACCTTCACGAAGAGATCGGAGTCAGGTGAAGGCGAAGTATAAAAAGTGCCGACCATCGGAGAGGTAATCTCTTCACCGGCAGGAACAACTGCGACTTCGGCAGGAGCACCGGCAGCTGCAGGAGCCGTCATGAGACCGGGAGCGTAATGCTGCTGCGACGGTTGCGAAGCAAGGAGCTGGGAAATCGCGTTGATGTCGATATCACCGCCTTTTTTGAGTTCCAGTTTGGTCTCGTCCTGTTCGAGCTTGAACTGCGAAAGTCCATGCTCGTCCATGAGCTCAACGATTTTTTTGATGTCTTTGAATTCCACGGCGGTCTGTTCAGTTTGAGATTAGTAGGCTGCTCAAAGCCCGCGCCAGTCTCATGCAGGAGCGGAGGAGTTTCCAGCGGAAAAACTCCGTCCGATTCAAGCCTTTAGTTGAGACTTCGTCAAGCTTGAGACTTGTGGATAACGGAAAGTGTCGTTTCGATCTCAGCAACGGTATTGTAGAAATGGGGACTGAACCGGAGGTGCGGAACTCCTTCGCGATCATGGCGAAAGCTCGCCACGATGTTCGCCTCATGCAGCGCATCGTAAAGCCTTTCGATCGAATTCGGATCATTGCGATCCGTGCAGGAGGTAATTCCTGAGGCTGCAGATCCCTCCTTCGGGCCGATGATCGTTAGTCCCAAATCTTCGAGACCGGCGATGATCACCTCTTTTAAATCGAGGAGGCGTTGCGCGACGTGATCAATCCCGATTCCGGTTAAAAGATCCATCGAGGCTTGCATCCCGACGAGTCCCTGCGAATTCAGAACGCCCGGCTCGTAGCGGCGGCCTCCGGGTTCGAAATCGACCTGGTTGTCAGCGACGAAATTCGGGCACTTTACATTCCAGGCTCCTAAAAGTGCGGGATGCAATTCCTCCATGCGTGAACGCTTCACGTAAAAAATTCCGGCGGTCATCGGCCCGAGCATCCATTTGTGGGAATCGGCGCTCAGGAAATCGACGTGTTTCGCGAGGGTTGGAAAGGCTCCCACGGTCTGGATAGCATCGAGGCAGAAAAGCACCTCACGGCGGCGGGCGATCTCCCCGACCGCTTCGACATCGAGCCGGTAGCCGGTGAGGAAGTTATTCGAAGCGAGCGCGAGGAGGCGGGTCTTTGGCGTGATCGCCGCCTCAACCAGATCCGGCGTGATCGCTCCGACTTCTTTCGGCTCCAGAAAGACGACTTTGACGCCTTTTCTCTCCAGATCCTTCCAGGGGTAAACGTTCGCGGGGTAGTCGTCGAGGTAGGTGATGATTTCGTCGCCCGCGTTCCAGGCGATTCCATTCGCGACGAGACTGAGCCCAAGACTCGTCGGCCCGAGGAGCGCGACTTCATCGGCATCGCACTCGATCAACTTTGCGGCCGACTCGCGGACTTCATCCATCCGCTGGAGGAGGACGTGAGAATAGTCCAGCTCGCCGGTCGAGGTCGCAACGTTGAAGTCATTCATCGCTTCCACGGCAACTTGCGGGATCGCCGTTACCGCTGCGTGAGCGAGAAATATACGATCCCGCGAGCAGGGAAACGCGGACTGACGCCACGCCTCATCGGAGTCAATGCGTTCGAAAAGAGCACTCATGGCAGCTTAGACGCGGCGGGCACGCTCCCCTTCCTCGATCAGCGCCCAGAATTGCTTCGACTGGGCGAGAGCTTCGTCATCATCGACGGGAAGATTGGCACGAAACAGGAAATCCTGAAAGGTGCCCTTACTGAGGACTCGATGCACAATCACTGAGCGGTGGTCGTCTGAGACCGCAAAGTAAATGCGCACATCGCTCGCCCGGTAGCGATAGAGGTCGCTTCCATCGCGCTTGATATGCCCAAAAGGCGCGTCGGAATCGTTTTTCTCAATCCCGTCGAGATCCTCCGGGCGAACCTGAAATTCGTTCAAGACCTCAAGCTGCTCCAAGGTTGGGAGCTGAGAGATTTCGGCAGCGCTGATTTCGTTAAAGATGACCTGGAACACGGGCGTAGTGTCTTCCTTTTCGTGCGGTGAAACAATGAGATTTTCGCGCGAATTGTCTCACGCGCCGCGACTGTCGACAAAGACACTCGCCATTCCGGCGGCATTGGCGGCATCGATCCCGGCCTGACCGTCTTCAAAAACGAGACATTCGGCCGGGGCGACTCCCATTTTTTCCGCGGCGAGGAGAAACATGTCCGGGGCGGGTTTCCCGTGCTCGACGTCCTTCGGAGTCACGATGATTTCAAAAAGATCACGGATCCCGATGATCTCCAGCGACGGCTCGACGATGGAAAGATCGCTGCCCGAGGCGACCGAGATCTTGCGACCTTCGGCGTGGTAGCGTTTCGCCAATTCCGCAACCGCCGTGACCGGCTGGAGATCGGCAAGGTGCTGCGAATACCACGCCAGCTTGTAGTCGTGCACCGAATCGGGATCGATCGAGGCTCCGAAGCGCTCGTTCAGCTCCATCGTCGTGACGCGGTCGGGGACACCGGCATTGGCGTAAAATTCATCTTCCGTCCATTTCCATGGCGCATTGTGATGCTCGAAGCTCGTGACCCACGCGCGAAAGTGAAGCGGCATCGAATCGACGAGAGTCCCGTCGCAGTCAAAAATGTAGCCACCAAAATCGCGGTCCGGAAGGTCGAGAGTCATGCCGCGAAGTTGCCGTAGAATGCAGGGCAGTCAAGAAAAGGCGGGCCATAGAGGCTTCAATGACCAAGCTCGATTAGAAATCCGTGACAATTCGTGTCCATCCGTGGTCTGAAACTCTTTGCATCTGATGAGGAAGCTGGATCCAAGAATGCCTGGTCCCCTCAGCTCGAACTCTTCGTCGTCGATTCCGACGGCAGTGCCTCGACCACTTCGGCATCGATCGAGTTTCCACCTTTCGTGAAAAATTTCTTAAAAATCCGCTTCGGGAGGCTTTTGCCGGATTCCTCAGCCTCGAGTTCGCCGACGGCAGATTCCTTGGCTCGCTCCCAGGCTTGCGCAAATCCGGGGGCATTCAGGACCATGCCTTTCTCAGCTCGAGCGTAGATCTCAAGTTCGCGCTCCAGCGATTGGTAATCATTCTGGACGCGACCGGCATTGATCTTCATACGGAGATTTTCGTTTTCGCCCTTGAGAGTGTCGATTTTCGTCTTCATCTCCGACATCTTTTCGGCCTCGATCTCGAGCTTATCACTGAGATGACCCTTGAGCCGCTTGTACTCGCCGCGTGTCTTAAAATGCGAAACGAGCGAGAGAACGCAAAAGAGAAAGCCGAGGAGGAAGCCCCAGAAGAATGGGTGAGTAACGATAGCCTTAATGGTTTCCATGTTACTGAAAGTATAAGGGGCCTTCAGGTAGCCGTAAACTGAGGAAATTGCCCGAAAACGATCAAAACCTCTTGCATCTTCCATTTCTTCCATTTCTGTAATGAAAGAAATAACGAAAATGAACGAACTCCCACCATTCGCCCAACACTTCATTCTCCATTGGGGAGAGATGGGGACGAAGTGGGGGATCAACCGGACCGTGGCACAGATCCACGCGCTGCTTTTTCTCAGTGAAGAGCCGCTCCATGCCGAGGAAATTTGCAACCGCCTCGGCGTCGCCCGTTCGAATGTCAGCAACAGCCTGAAGGAGTTGCAGAACTGGGGGATCGTGAAACACGTCCATCTCGCGGGCGACCGGCGCGACCATTTTGAGTCAATCAAAGACGTTTACGAGATGTTCCGCATCATCGCCGCCGAGCGGAAGAAGCGCGAGATCGACCCGACCTTATCGAATCTTCGAGAGTGTGCCAATGAAGCGGGGCAGGCCAACGAACCGGGCGATGTCTATGCCAAAGGGCAACTCGAGGAGCTCCTCGGATTTTTTGAGATGGTGAGCGATTTCTACGAAAATATGAACAAGCTGCCGACGAAGTCAGCGATCAAAGCAATCCGCATGGGCGATAAGCTCGCGAAGTCTCTCGGCGTCCTTTCCAAATAGACTGCTTTTTATTTCATCCGGAATTTCTCAAACGACAGAAATCACAGAAACAACTGCCAACCAATTTTAAGTTAGTAATCACAAACGATCATGAACACAGAACGAGACCCACGCGTTGTCCTTGCCGGAGGCACCGGATTCCTAGGGCGCGCCCTCGCCGCGACGCTCGAAGGGAAAGGATACGACGTTGTCATTCTCACCCGCAATGCCGCCGACCACCGCGGTCCCGGACGCGCCGTGACATGGGATGGCGAAACGGTCGAAGATCACTGGGTCGCTGAGCTTGAAGGGGCCAAAGCGCTCGTCAACCTCGCCGGGAAAAACGTGAACTGCCGCCAGACTGCCGCGAATCGCGAAGAAATTCTCCGGTCGCGGGTCACGCCGACGGAAACGCTTGGCGATGCCTTGCGCCTCGTCTACCGCGTCCCTGAAGTTTGGGTGCAGGCGGGAAGTCTCGCGATCTATGGCAATGCCGGCGACCGCGTCTGCGATGAAAGCGGCTTCGTCCCCGACGAGTATCCCACCGACGTTTGCGTCGCCTGGGAGGAAGCGCTCGGACGGGCAATCCGCCCGGAAATGCGATGGGCGATGCTTCGGATCGGGTTCGTCCTTGGACGCGATGGCGGAGCTCTTCCCGCCCTTGCTCGACTCGCGAAGCTCGGGCTTGGCGGCACGATCGGCAGTGGCAAGCAGTGGATCAGCTGGATTCACCTCAACGATATGATGCGACTCTTCGTTGAAGCGATCGAGAACCCGGCCGTCCACGGGATCTACAACGCGAGCGGGCTTCAGCCGGTGCCGAACGCGGAGTTCATGACGACCCTGCGGGAAAGCCTCGGGATTCCCTTCGGAGTGCCAACTCCAGCCGCTCTCGTGAAATTGGGGGCTCCTGTGATTGGATCGGACCCTGACCTTGCCTTAAACGGTCGTCGCGGACTGCCGGTGAAAATTCACGGCCTTGGTTTCCGGTTTCAGTTTCATGAACTCGAAGATGCCCTTGTCGATCTTTTGAGGCCGAAAGCGAAAGCACCGGCCCCCGCTCCGGAACGGGGCTTCGTCCGAACCTTAGCCCGCTGAAGATAATGACTATTCTCCACGATCTCTACCGACACCCGAAAGCGAAACGACGCCGGGCCGGGGGATCGGGAGAAAGTCCGACT
>CAZOUP010000125.1:0-6652 GCA_964583035.1 uncultured Akkermansia sp. | reverse complement strand
GATCGAATTTGCCGGTCGAAAAGATCATCGACTCGCCCCCGCGAAGCCCGGGAGCCGCGACGCCTTTTTCCTGGAGCGCTACACCGCTTTCACCGCTGCCGGGAGAAAACCGCAGTTTTTCCGCGTCTGGCATCAGCCCTGGAAGGTCGGGGCACTCGATGGCTTTGAGCTGAAGAACCGAACGCTTTTTACAACCCTCCGCGAGAAATGGACCGACACCGCAAAGCTCGTCGGCGCCCATTGGAGTCCCGGTGTTTTCGACGTCTGGATGAGCCGACCGCATGCGGTTGGTTGAGCGAAGAAAGTATGAATCATGAGTGCCAATGCGATCAAACGAATGCGATCGATGGGAGAGGAAACAAACCCCGTCGATGGAACCATCAGTTGGAGTCCGGTGAAATCTCTTTGGTATTCCTCTCATGGCTTCATCGCTCTCTATGGTTCCGTCGTGTTTTTTGATTGGAGGGCGGTGCTGGTTTGCGGAGTGCTCACCGTGGTCACCCTGTGTTGCGGGCACACCGTCGGGCTTCACCGCATGTTGATTCACCGGAGTTTGCATTGTCCCCTTTGGCTGGAGCGATTTCTCATCTACCTTGGAACGCTGGTGGGAATGGGCGGGCCGTTTGGAATGATCTACCTCCACGACATTCGGGACTGGGCGCAGCGGCACGAGCGGTGTCACGCTTTCGTCATCCACTCGGCAGGATTTCTAACTGACTGGTGGTATAATCTTCACTGCCGAATCCGTCTCGATCATCCGCCGGAATTGACGATCGAAGCGGAGCGATTGAATGATCGGTTTCTCCGCTTTCTGCAAAGCACCTGGATGCTTCAGCAACTGCCGATTGCTTTGCTCCTCTACTGGCTTGGCGGATGGTCGTTCGTCGTCATGGGAGTCTCGGGCCGTATTTTTCTGTCTTTGACAGGACATTGGTTGATCGGATTTTTCGCCCACAATCATGGAATCCAGCGCTGGCGTATCCGCGGTCATGCCGTGCAGGGCTACAATCTTCCCTATCTCGGACTGCTGACGATGGGTGAAAGCTGGCACAACAATCACCATGCCTATCCCGATTCAGCGAGACTCGGCCATGGAAAGCAAGCTGATCCCGGCTGGTGGTTTGTCAGGGTGCTTCTCGGGGTGGGCCTGGCGAGCGAGGTGAGCCTTGCCGAAAATCTCCCGCCGAGGCCGGAGCGGGTGGAGTTGGATTTTAGGCGCTGAGTTTGCCTGCGATCTCCCGCAAACCCGCCCGCTGACGGAAATTGCCCGGACTGCTACGCTCCTGTCCATGACTAACTCGCGACGCCGTTTTCTCAAATCTTTTACCGGAACTGCGCTTGCCGCACCTTACCTCGGCTGGCAGACGACCTCGCGGGGTGGTCCGCCGAGTGGCGAGCTGCGATTCGCGAACTTCGGCGGCAATGGACGTGCCTGGAGCGACCTCACCGAGATGATGAAAGTTCCTCACACCACGCTCGTCGCGGTCGCGGAAGTGGATTCCTCACGGAACAACAAAATGCAGGAATTTTATCCTGAGGTTCCGGTTTACGGCGACTGGCGCAAGTTGCTCGACGAAAAGGCGGACGAGATCGACGCGGTCGTCATCGGGACGCCGGATCACATGCATGCCCCCATCGCGATGAGCGCGATGCAGCTCGGAAAGCATGTTTACTGCGAGAAGCCGCTCACTCGAACGCTGCACGAGGCGAGGTGCCTGCGGAAATTTGCCGCCGAAAACAATCTCGCGACGCAGATGGGGATTCAGGTTTCCTCATCGTCCGGTCAACAGACGGCGGTGAGATTGTTGCAGGAGGGAATCATCGGAAAAATCCGCGAGGTTCACAGCATGAATCCGAAGTCGTGGGGTTCGATGGACCCGCTCCCCGCGCCGTTGGATCCGGTACCTGAGACGCTGAACTGGGAGCAGTGGATCGGGGTCGGGAAAATGCGCGACTACCTCCCGCGCGAATTTCACCCGAGCCAGTGGCGGAAACGAATTGGTTTTGGAACAGGAACGCTCGGCGACATGGGATGCCACATTTACCACCCCTGGTTCATGGGCTTGAACCAACCGGAGACGATCAGCGTGACCTCGCTCGGACCCGGTCCGGTTGGCGCCGACAGCTGGCCGCTCAATGCACGGGTCCATCATCGCATGAAGGGAAATGACCAGACTGAGGGCGATTTTGACTTCACCTGGTATGACGGCACGCAGCTTCCGCCGGAACAGGTCACGGCAGCGGTCGGCCTGATCGAGAACGTTCCGCCGAGCGGGTCTGTCATCATCGGAACGACCGGAGCACTCGTGATTCCACATGGAGGCGGCGGCCTGCCGATGATCTATCGTGATGGAATTCTTTCTGATGAGACGATCGAGATGGTGCCGTCGGATCATCATCATGGAAACTTCGCTGCTGCGATCCGTGGTGAGATCGAGGCGGCGCGGACGAATTTCGACTACGCAGGCCCCATGACTGAAACTGTTCTTCTCGGGACAGTCGCAATGCGCCTCCCGGGGGAAACGCTCAACTGGGACGCGGCAGCCGGGAAATTCACCGACTCTGATTCCGCGAATGCTCTCATTCACGACGAGTATCGCGAAGGCTGGGCGGTTGCGGGGATTTGATTGTTTTGAGTTGCCAAGAATCCTGTCCTAGAGACGGGCACTGCAGGGCGACCTGACTTGAATCCTCGCTGAAAAAAAGTACGGCCAGCCTCACATTTATCTCTTTTGAAAGGCTGATTCAAGACGGTGCGGGAATAAATCCGTGCGGTCCGTCTCCAATCCCCTATGAATCTCTTCTCTGCCTCCTTGCGTCTGCGTCTTAAACTTTTCGTCATCACCTTCGGGTGTGTCTTCGCCACTGAAAGTGATGCTCAGGACGGCGGGCAAATCTACGCGACCTACTGCGGTGCTTGTCATGCGCCGGAGGGGCAGGGGCAGCCGATCGCGGGGATACCACCGCTCGCGGGGAGTCGCTGGGTCGCGGGGGAGCCGGATCGAATGATTCAGATCGTGTTGCACGGGGTCATGGGACCAATGGAGGTGAACGGCAAGGTCTACAACTCGATGATGCCGGCGCAGGGGCTCGTCCTTTCCGATGATCAACTCGCGGCGGCGCTGACCCACGTGCGATCCAACTGGGGGAATCGCGAAACCAAGCCGGTCACTCCGGAAATGATTGCCGCCGAGCGAGAGCGGACCGCGCAGCGGGCGGCTCCGTGGGAGGCAATCGAACTGCTGAAACAATACCCGCTGCCGAAGGAGGAGGTTCTTTTCACGAAAATTGAGGCGACGCTGCGGGAGAGCGAAGACGCCGAGCCGGTCAAGCTCTCGAGCGAAAGTCTCCCTCAGAATTTGATTTCCCTGAAAGCGGCGGGAGAACCGATCAAGAACGGGAACGTCCTCGAATTCACCGGTGAGATGACGATCACGCGGGATGACGCCTACACGATTTTTCTCGGTTCCACCTTTGCGACCCGCTTCGAAATCGACGGCAAAAGATATCTCGGCTCTGAAAAAGCCGGATCGACGCGAAGTCCCAAGCAAATCGATCTCGACCTGACCGAGGGCATTTACCCGTTCAAGCTGACCCTGAAACGTCTCCGCTCAGACGACATCGTCTTCTCCTGGAAGTCGGCGGAATCTCCGGTCATGAAAAGCCTCATTTACGGAGACAGCGCGAAGGCCTGGGAGACGATTGAGCTGGTTCCTTCGACGGAGCTGTATTTCTATCGCGGGTCGATCGATCAGGGCGGCAGTGCCCGTGCCATCGCAATTGGTTCGCCTTCGAAGCTGCACTTTGTTTTTGATCCGGTCGCGGCAGGTCCGACCTTGCTTTGGTCGGGACGCTTCATCGACGCGGGCCGTCACTGGACGAATCGTGGCTCCGGTCTCGAGTTGCCGATGGGCCGGGACATCTCGGTCCTGGCAAAAGGGATCGCCTGGCAGACGACGATGCCGGAGGAATGGCCGGCCTACGACACGGACGAAACCGAGATGGATATTCGAAACCGCCTCGTCGACTACCTTGGTTATCAACTCGAATCCGACCGTCTCGGGGTCACCTTTCGGTATCGGATCGGAGGGCAGGAGATCAAAGATCACTACCGCCCCGTCGATGGGTCGAAGCTGCAGCGGACGATCTCTCATCCCGGTGATGCGCCGCTTTACCTGAAGCTCATGGAAGCGGGGGAGGCGGCTGATCCGGGGGACTCCAGCCCGTATCTCATCGATCAATCGACGGCTCTCGAAATGGTGAGCCGGCCGCTCAAGGTCCGCTGGATTCCGGCTGAGAAATCAGACCCGAAAGCCGAGCCGTCGCAGGCCGGTGTCGTCGTCCTCGAACCGGGCGCTGAACTCTCGATTCTCTACCGCCGAAACTAGATGACTCGTTCTCGCCATTTAACCCCTTTCCCTCCCATGCGCTCACTTCTGACTTTCGGCTTCCTTTGCCTCTTTTCTCTAAACCTTCTCACCGCTCAGGAGGAAGAGCCGGTCATCGACACCGGCTACGTCGTCGAAAATATCCCCCTGCCTCCCGGCGAGACCCTTGAGATCGTCTCGATCTCGCTGATGCCCGAAGAGCAAATCTGTGTCACGACTCGACGCGGCGATGTCTGGATCGGGACGGGAATCTACGATGCCGATCTTTCCAAGGTTCAGTGGAAGCTTTTCGCCCGTGGCCTCCGCGAGGGGTTCGGTTCTTTCTACCAAAACGGTGCACTGCATATTCTGCAGAAAGGCGAACTGACGCGTCTTCTCGATTCGACCGGCGATGGCAAGGCGGATACTTTTGTGACGGTGAACGATGACTGGGGCCTCGGTCACAACATTCACGACTTCGCCTTCGGCTCTGCTCCCGACAAGAACGGTGATGTCTGGGTCACGCTTTGCCTCACCGGTTCCTCGCGATCCGAGACGCCGTTTCGTGGCTGGGCGATTCGGATCACGCCGGAGGGTGAAATGATCCCGACGGTGAGCGGTCTCCGTTCCCCGGGTGGGGTTGGCTTTGATGCCGGAGGCACCGCCTTTTACACCGACAATCAGGGGCACTGGAACGGGTCATCCTGCGTGAAGCCGCTCCTCCCCGGCACTTTTGTCGGAAACCCAAGCAGCTTGAAATGGTATGAGCAGGCGCCCGAAGTCGGAGCCGCCCCTGCCGAGCCGGTTTCCGAAAGTCGCATTGAGATCGAACGACAGCGCATCCCGGAGTTTGTGCCTCCGGCGGTGATTTTTCCTCATGGGCTCATCGGTCAGTCGCCCACGGGGATTATCTCGGATCTTTCCGGCGGCAAGTTCGGGCCTTTTGCGAATCAGATGTTCGTCGGTGAAATCACTCACTCGCAGGTGCAGCGGGTCATGATGGAGCAGGTCAAAGGCGTCTACCAGGGAGCGGTCGTGAACTTTCTCTCGGGGATCGATTTTGGCGTCGTCCCTGCAACGATGAATCAGGAAAAGGGCGTCATGCTTCTCGGGGGCACGAATCGTGGCTGGGGGAGTCGCGGTGAGCAGTCCTTCGGCCTTGCGAGAGTGGTCTGGTCGAAAGAAACGCCCTTCGCGCTGCAGGACATGAAAGTGACCGAGGCAGGCTTTCGCCTCGATTTCACGAAGCCGCTCGATGAAAGCACGACGAAGTCGATCTCAATCGATTCCTTCGGCTACATTTACCAATCAGGCTACGGCAGTCCGATCGTCGATGAAGCGGTCCATGAAGTGACCACGTCCACCCTTTCCGAAGATGGAAAGACCCTGGAACTCGCCCTCAGCACTCGCGCGGCAGGGAACGTCCATCGTGTCGCGATGAGTGACTTCAGGAGCCGGGAAGGAGAGCTACTCACTCACGGCGACGCCTTCTACACCCTTCACGAAGTTCCCGGTGAGGGTCTTCCTGACAAAGATACCTGGGAGGGCAAGAAAGCGGGATTCACGGGGAGGCCGAAGGACACTGAGAAAGCGTCACTTCTCGCGTCCCTGCCCGAAGCCTCGGTCCAGCCAAAGCAGCCGCGCCGGATTCTCTGCTTCTACCGCTGCGAGCGGGTTGCTCACGGATCGATCCCCTATGCGAATCACGCCATCGAAGTCATGGGCGAAAAGCTAGGCACCTACACCGTGGACTTCGCGGATGAGTATGATGTTTTCACGCCGGAGCGCCTCGCTGCCTACGACGTGATCATTCTAAACAACACAACCGGCCTCCAGCTCTCCGATGATCAAAAGCGTGCCTTCCTCGACTTCGTCGAAAGTGGCAAAGGAGTCGTCGGGATACACGCCGCATCCGACAATTTCAAGGATTGGGACGACGGCTGCGCCATGATCGGTGGCGTCTTCAACGGGCACCCCTGGGGCAGCGGCGGGAGCTGGGCCTTCAAGGTCGAAGACCCTGCGCACCCGCTCAATCGGGCCTTCGGCGGGCGCGGCTTCAATTATCAGGACGAGATTTACTGGTATCGCCCCGAATCCTATCAGGGGCGGGAAAAGCTGCGGGTCCTCCTCAGTCTCGACATGACGAAGAAAGTGAATCAGGAGGTCTTTGATTCCGGAAAATTCAAAGACTCTCTCAAAGGCGATCCGGCGGATCTCGATATCCCTGTCTCCTGGTGTCGCGCGCAGGGGCAAGGTCGTGTTTTCTACACGAACCTCGGGCACCG
>CAZOUP010000124.1:0-15006 GCA_964583035.1 uncultured Akkermansia sp. | reverse complement strand
TGATCGACTCGACTGTGAGATGCACGCTACCCTCTGTCGTCTGCAACAACGAGAGCGAGCGCTCCGGTGAGAGTTGGTTCTGTGCGACCTGAACGACGGTCTGCCTGACGGCGTCGTTATAAAGCTCAAGTCGCTCCTCATCAGGGACCCGACCGGAGGAAATTTCCTCCCAAACGGAAGTGACACGATCGAGCGGAACTTCGGATGGACCCGCTCCTTTCCAGTCCTCCCGAACCTTTACCGGAACAGCACAACCCGTGAGACCCGGAAGGATAATCCCGAGAAGGCTCACGATCAGGAATGCCTGTACGATTCGGTCCATCAACTTTCTAGCCTCCACCATCCGCGTCTTGCTTAAACTTGCTATTAAAAAGGTTTTCTAAAATTTTTTCTCGAAATCCTGACGAGACAGCGCATATGATGCGACTTTCCTTCACTGATAGCTCATCAGTTACGACGGTGAGCATGACCTTTCTTTCAAAAAACATCCTATGAATTTTGCCTGTCCGACCTGCGACATCACTCTGCAAGCCGAGCCTGACCTCGCTGGAAAAACTGTGAAGTGCCCCGGGTGCTCAAGTCGAATCCAGATTCCGGAAGATTTTGGTCCGCCGCCTCCCACCGGGGCGGATCATGAGCACGCTGCCGAGGACATGGCCGACGAGCATTATGATCAGATCCCTGAGCTCGATGTTTCCACCGCCATTTCCAAAGTGCACCCGTCTTTCGTCAATGTGTGGATTGGCGGAGGGGTTGGCATCGCTGCGACCTTCCTCTGGTTTCTCATCATGTATCTGCTTCCGGTTCGTGAGTCGGTCGAGATCCCGCACAATGCCGGAAGCTATTTCCGTGAACTTTTTACTCAGCGCGGATGGCCTCAGTATGTGACGACCCTGCTCATGTTCTGGTGTCTTGCCATCCTCGTCCTGAAATGGATAAACATTCAGAAACAGCGTCGCGCCATGCTCATCCAGGCACTACCGACCGACATTAGTGACGAGATCAATCCAGCGAATCTGAAAGCGTTCCACGATCACATCATCAACTTTCCCAAGCCCCTCCGTAACACCTACATCGTGAACCGGATCCGCAAGGCGCTCGAGTTCTTCTACGTGCGCCAGAACAACCCCGACGTCGCGCAGATGATCACCGCGCAGTCGGAGATTGATGCCGCCAAAGTGAGTAGCAGCTATTCGATGGTAAAAGTGTTTCTCTGGGCGATCCCGATCATGGGATTCATCGGAACCGTTCTCGGTATCGGTGCCGCGATCGGTGGTTTCGGCGCTGTCTTCGGGGCCGGTGAAGGCGGCGACATGAGCGAAATCAAGGAACCGCTCCTCAACGTCCTTAACTCGATGGGCGTGGCGTTCGACACAACACTTCTCGCACTCGTCTTCAGTATCCTCCTGAGTTTCCCTGCCAGCGCGCTGCAGAATCAGGAAGATGACCTCGTCACCGACGTCGATGAATACTGCATCGACCACCTCCTCAAACGCCTCAACGACGGCGGTGCCGCCTCCAACTTTGGGTCTGACGCCGGACTTCTCAAGGCGGTCGGTGAGGCCATGGCAGCGAATCAGCAAGACATCATGCACCGATTTGAGTCCGTGCAGACAGGGATGTCGAACAGTCTCGGCAATCAGACAAAACAATACGAACGCGTCGCCGAAGCGGTCGAAAAGCAGATCGCAGCGATCGACGAACGCGCCGACAAGTACGGCAGCAAGCTCGATCGATCGCTCGACTCGCAGGTCGCCTCGCTTGCCGAGGGGATCAAAAATCTCAATACCGTCCTCAAAGAACTCAACGGCAAACAGGTCGTTGTTGAGAAGGTGGGCTGGTTCGGTCGCAGAAAAAAGGCGGATCCCGTTGAAGACGAGGCTTAGTTAAACGAAAACCAATTTCTGATGGGTAGAAGATCACAGGACGACGGGGGCTCAGTAAGCCTTTTTCCCTTCCTCAGTATCCTGATTTGTATCATCGGGTGTCTGACCCTGATCATCGTGGTCATTAACCTGCTCGCGATGAACAAGGGTGAAGGCCGCACTTCGGAAGAAGTGGAGCGGGCGCGTGAATTTATCGTTCTTGAGCAGGAAAAGATCGAGAAACAGGAGCAGCAGGACAAAATGCGGCAGCTCATCGAAAACCTGATCCAACAGAACAAAGATACCCTCGCGACGCGCGACCGTCTCGTGACGCTCAAGGAAATGTTTGAAAATCAGGAGGAGATCGAGAAAAGCCGCGAAGAGCTGATCGCGAAGTTCAACCTGCTCCAGCAAACGAATAAGCAACTCGTTCAGGATGAAGCACTCCTCCTCGCTGAGATCAAGGTCAAGGAAGAGGAAATTGCCGAAAGAAAGCTTCCGCCGGAAGCCGCTCAACTCCGGGTGCGCCCCAGCGGTTCCAGCACCTCAAACCGTCCGTTTTTCGTCGAAATTTCAGACCGGGGGGTCTACCTCCACAAAAGCCTCTCCGAGGAAGCCGCAGTCATCCCGATCGCGACCTTGAACCAGAGTGCAGAGTTCATCGAACTCCTCAAGACGATTGGCTCCAGCAGCCAGAACACACTGATTTTTCTCGTCCGGGGTAATCCGGCAGCGGTCGGAACGCTCCAGCAGGCATCTCGGTTGGTTTCGTCGTACAATCAGTCAAATGGCACCCAGATTATCCCCGGTCGGCTTCCACTTCCAGGAGAAGGCAAGGTGGATCTGAAAATGTTCGCTCAGTTCCTGGAGCCTTAATCTTTTTTATCTAAACACCCCATGGCAAGAAGAAGACGAGGAGAAGAAGAACGCAGCATGGATGCGCTCATGGATGCCCTGACTAACGTGGTCGGCATCCTCCTTCTCATTCTCATCGTGAGTAGTCTCGGCATCAGCGCAGCGGTGAAAAAAGTCGTTGAGAATCTCCCCGAAGTGAGCCAGGAGGAGCTCGAAGCAATGCGGATCAGCCGTGACAAGACTCTGAAAAACCTTCAGGAACTCACTCAGACTCACAACACCACAATCGAGAACCTCCCCACGGAAGAGGAGGCGAAATCGCTTGTCGCCGAGCTTGAAGACTTCGAAGAGGACAACTCAGAGCTCGCGGAGAAGACCTCCGACATTGAAGAGTGGATGGCCAAGGTCGAAGAGGAAAAAACCAAGCAGGAAGAATTCAGCGGGAAAGTTTCCGTTGCCGACACTCGAAACCGCGAACTCGCGGCCATCCTCGCGCAAACCCCTGAAGTCGAAGTCAAGCAAGCCAAGGAAGTCGCGATGCCAAATCCGCGCGTTGCCGACCGAGAGTCGAGCGCCTTTTACCTGATCTGCAAATTTGATCGGCTCTACTTCGTCGGAGACCCCTACGAGCATGCCTTCAAAATTCGGGACGTGATCGATCAGAATTTTACAGATCTCGTCTACACAGGCAATGCCGTTGGCTCTTACACTTATCACGTCAAGGACACGAGCAGGAACGACAACGGTGCCCTCGAGCCTTTTTACGAAAAATATCGCCTCAATCGGAGAGAGCGAGAGGCGCTGGCAGCGTGGGATCAACTCAAGCCCGTCTGGAAAAACCGCGAGGGCGTGGAAGCCAAAGAGGCCAGTGTTGTTGAACGAATTTTCGGGGCAGATGAAGAAGCCGCGCTTGCTGTCTCAAAGTTCCGCTTCGACCTGGGCAAGATCACGACCTTTTTCGGTGACGGAAAGTTCGGCCCGAAAGACTTTAAATATCATGTTCTTCCCGGGGGGGGAGACCGCATCAAACTCGCGCTCGAACCGAAGCCCGAAGGTGGCTGGACAGCAGATCAATTCACGGCCGCCGGCTCTCAATTCGAGCAATACTGCAAGCAGGCGTCGACCTCAAGGCGGGTGCTGTTTTACTACTATGTGGCCCCTGACAGCTTCGAGACCTATCTCCAGGCTCGCGCCAAGTCAGAGGAGTTCCGGGTTCCCGCCGGATGGACGGTCTGGGATCAGGATAGAATTGAACCCAGAGCCGTCCCCATACGGGAAACGACCCGCTACAATCTCGACGTCCTCGCTGACGATGCCTACATGAAAGTGGCCAACGCCGTCGGGCCGAACATGGTCGCCGAGTTAAACAAGGAATCGGAGGGTTTCGCCGCTGCGATCGAAGCAGCCGTTCCGGTAGAAGTGACCGATCCCGGCGCGCGAACCAAATTCATCAACGATCTCACGACCGAGCGGAATGACTGGAATGCCTCGCGCTTTCAGGGCTACGCACTCAGTATCTTCCAAACCGCGCTTGCCGCCGAAGAAGCGAGCGGCGAGAAAGTGGTTTCGCTTGAAATTCATCCACCGGAAGTTCCCGGGATCCGGATCTTCCAGGCCTCACGTCCGCCCAACAAGCCGACTCCTCCGCCAGATCCGAAGGCGAAGCCCCCAGCAAAGCCCCCAACCGGTGGCGGGACTCTCATCCTGGACTGAATCCGGAGCAATTTCCCCGCAGCGGACGGCGTGAGCCTTCCGGCTCCGCGTTGCCGCCCTTACTTCCGCCCGGAAAGATTAACATTCTCCGCTAAGCCTCCGCAGGCACTTCAAGAGCGGCGATTGCTTCCATGATGCGGTTCGCGATCAGCTGATACTTTTCCTTGGTCCCCATTTCAGAGTCATTGATCAAATCATCAAAGTTGATCTGCTCTCCCACCACCAGTTGAATCGGCGTCTTCACGAGCTTCTTTCCTCCACGCGGGAGAGCTTTCTCAGCACCGAAGATCCGAATCGGGAGAACCGGCTTTTTCGACTTAGCGACAATCATGCCGATGCCCGGCTGAGCCTCCATGTTGATCTCACCATCCCAACTGCGCTCCCCTTCGGGGAAAATGAGAACCTGTTCTTCCTGTTTCAGCAATTGAATGACCAGCTTGAGTACTGAGATTTCCGGCTTGTCCTGATTGACCGGCAAGGCGTTGCAGCGCGTGAAAAGATAACCCGAAACCGGATGATCAAAGAGCGTCTTGCGGGCAAAATAATAGATCGGAGTGCGGATTGCACTGCCAATCATCGGCGGATCCAGAAAGCTGCCGTGGTTGGAAGCAATGATCGTACCCCCATCCATGGCGTCGAAGCCTTCGCGATTGTAGACGCGATAGGAGAACATAAATTTCCCCAGTAACTTCGCGATCGTGTGCCCAATACGGTACCAAAATCCCATCATGCCCGAAAGAGTTCGCGGAATTCCGTCGCTTTGTCAATGCTTCCGAAGACAATCAGTGAGGCGACGGTAGGTCGAAATGGCATCATGGTTCTTCCGGTCCCTCTCGTGCTCTTCCAACACGACCTCAATCTCTTTCTCCACCGCAGTTGAAACCGTCCGCCGCTGTGATTCCTTCCAAATAGCCACACACTGAGGAAGCAATTTCGACGGTTCGATGCTCTTCCGGAGCATCCTGACGAGACCGCTCGCTGTTTCCTCGCCGGCAACCGCTCCGCCACCGCCGACCAATCCACGATCAAAATCATCGTCGCCCGGTGCGAGAGGCGACGATGTCCTCCACGCCCACAGCGCGATGAAAAGGAGCAACCCGAAAAACACGCCATGGATCCGATAACGGCGCATGAGCTTCATGGCGCCCCCGCTTTCCCGGGAACCGTGAATCGTCTCGTCAAAGATGACCTGAGTCTTTCCCCCGAGCATCCATGCGAGGAAAGTGGAAACCGGCTCGAGGTGCAGTGCTTCATTGCTGACAAAGAAAGAATCACTGATCAAAGCGATACTTCCCTTTCCGAACCGCCGCTCGATCGCAACCGGTCCGTCCTCTGCTTCAGCAATGATTTTCCACGCTTTTGAGTCGGGTTCGAACCGGAACTGGGAATACCAACTGGGAAGCGCGCTCGCCGGCATTCCTTTTCCGGGGCTTAGCTCCCAGCCACCTTCAGGACGCTCAAACTCTTCGAGGCTTTCCAACTCCACCCGCAACAGTTTCGTGAGACGCTGCCCGAGGGCTTCGTCGATTTCGAGTTCGAGCTCCTTCTCCTCGTCGGTGCCTTCTCCGTCTTCCGCCTCCCCCCCTTTTTCAGAGCGTATTCTTTCCTCCCTGAGGTTTCGTCTTCGCTCAAACCAATCGTCTTCTTCTGCGGTCTTGGCGGGTTGAAATTTCTCCGGGACGAGGCCGGGGTTGATCGTCACGACAAGCCGCCCCCCCTCCTTTACGGCCTTGAGAACCGGCGAGTCCTTTGTGCCTCTGAGATCACTCCAACTTTCCCGGGGAAGCCCTAACAAAAGCAGAACAGAATTTTTATCGAGACCGCTGATGGACTCCAAGTGCTGAATGTTTCGCGAAACGGTGATCTGCTCAAGGCTTGAGAGAGCTTCGTAAAAAGCACTTGTCCCGAGCGGGTCGCTTCGATAGCTCGCGTAATGCGGGTAGACACCCCCTTCCGCGAAGCGCTTTTCCAGCACCTCCAGAAACCCGACGCAGAGAACAATCGCGAGCACGATCAGTCCAAACCAGGTAAGATAGCGTCTCGATAGCATGGGATTAAAGGGCGGCAGGTTCACCGACTGAGGAATAGCGGCTCCTGCCGGCTTCCTGCGACAGTTTTACGATCACTTCGTGGTTCTGCAAATACGACTCAACGGTCCCTTCCCTGACTTCGTGCCACCCATACCAGGCCCGCTCAAAGAGTTGGGTATTCACTTCGAAGGCGGAAATCAATCCCTCCCACTTCCGTGCCTTTCGGCCCAGTTCGCGACGATAATCGCGGTTCGATTTAGACCGCTTAATTTGAACGAGATCCTCGTCTCCGAGCTTTGCGAGTGAAGCGAGAAAGAGAGCCCGAATCGCGAGGCGCCCGTCCCCTCTTTCAATCTGCTCCCTCGCGAGTCGGAGCCATTCGTCTTCGGGCAGTTGCGAGGCGACAATATCTTCCTGCTGCAAGTCGACAATTTCGACGGCGGCGGCCTCCTCTGCATCCTTCGGCCCGCTGTTTTTGTGTTTCCGATAGATTAGGAGGGCCAACCAGGCCCCGAGTCCGGCGACAAGAACAATGAGCCCGATTGATAAAGCGGAACTGAGTCCGTCGAACACGACCGAATTCTTTTTCGAATCATCACTCTGCCGGGATTCCTGCCGGTCGAGACGATCAAAGACATCGTCGATCCACTCGGAAAACTCTTTCGCCATCGCCCGGAGTGACACGCCCAGCTCATAGAGTTGTTGAGCGAGCCAACCTCGTTCTGATTCGCTTTCCGGGAGATCCTGAAGGCGCCGCGACAACTGCCACTGATACTTTTTCTGAGCCATCGTCTCACCGATGCTTTCCTCAAGCAGAATCTCCGTGAAGACTTCACTCTCTGTGGCCTCCCCGGCCTGGATCGGAGAGTTCAAAAATCCCGTGAAGCAGAGAACAATGATCGCGGCACGACCCGCTGCCGCGCCTTTGATTCCGGAGTTGGATACCTTCGATTGATCGGCTCTTGAAGCCGCCAGCCGGCTCAAGAGATCTTCGCCGGAACTTCGCGACTGGGCGTAAAAGCACCGCAGGGTGTAGGCCGCTTTCAGAATAGGTGAGACCACCAGATAGGTGAGTAAAAGCGAACCGAACGCGAAGGTCGTATTTAGAATCGCCGCCATCGGGCTGATCGTGAAGACGCTCTCAACGCCAAGAAACGACTTCGCAAACGAAGCGAGAATCAGACAGGTCGCGACCAGATTCACCCAGGTGAAAAAAGTCACGAACGCGAAAACGACGAGGATCCCGTGGTTTTGAGCCCACTCATGGTGGGCGAACTTCATACTGTCGCCTAACATTGTTCTCAAAGAGCGGGAAGACGACGCGCGAGTCAAGGAGAGCACTGTCGCGTTCTGGAGAAATGCGATGACCCAACCGAGAGGAACCGCGAGGAGGAGACCGATCACGAGCAAAGGAATCTGAAATGCCTGAACCGTGAAAAGAGCGGCCAGTTGTTTAAAACGATCGATCGGTTTCTCAATCAAATCGCTCTCCGGCTGAATCGTTTTCCAGAGCCCCTTACAAAATATCGCCTGGCTGAAACGAAGCCAGAGATACAATCCGGTCATAATCAGTGAACTCGCAAGGATCGATTCCCCGGCGAGACTGCTCCGGCTCATGTCCGCCGTGAAATACAGGAGCGCGACAACAAACGGCACCGCCCCGGCATAGAAAACCCAGAAATATTGAAGATCAATAGACCGCAGGAGGTGAAATGATTCCTCAAGAATCTGCAGCGCAGACTTCTCCACGCGACGAGTTTTTTTTCTGCGACCGGGAACACTCATTTTTTCCTATTCCCAGATCGTTCCATCGTGAAAGTCATCAGGGATATCTCCGAGTGTTTGTGCAAAAAAGTAAAAGAGGAGCAGGATCACCGTTGCGGCAACGAAGGCCTGTAGCACTGCCGCGAACGGAACCGATCGCGTCTTTTTCTCATCAATCGGTTGGACCGACTTGAGAGCGAGGCAGGCGGCGCAAATCATTTTACCCTCGTGCTCAGTGATGCATTCTGAGCAGTAAAACTCCCGGCAGGATGGGCATCGCGCAGCCGAGAGACGATCGCCGTGAGTCACGCAAGTGGTATCCCCGAGAATGCTCGCCATGACTATTCAGAAGATGGGGACTCAAG
The DNA here is from genome assembly GCA_964583035.1 of uncultured Akkermansia sp. GTDB lineage: Bacteria > Verrucomicrobiota > Verrucomicrobiia > Verrucomicrobiales > DEV007 > Arctic95D-9. The sequence continues at coordinate 6,414 of CAZOUP010000124.1, read as the reverse complement.
GTTTACCGTCACGGGTTCCGTTCCCTGAATCAGCGCCTTCCATTTCAAAGAGTTTAGGATTCCCACGAGCCCGCAGGCGAAGAATCCGAGTGAAAGTCCGAGAAACACGAGATAAAAGCCCAGCCCCCCGCCGTTGGCAACTCCCGTCAGCGCTTCGAGAGGCCCCATAAAATCGAGGGTGTAGACAGGGTTCCGCGCGGCGGAAATTAAGAGATAGACCGTCGCAGACCCGACAAAGACAAAGAGAAGACCCATCGCAATCCAGAGGTTGGATCGAATCGCCTCCGGGGTGAGTTTTCTGACCGAAGCAATTAAGGAAAAATTGAGCGAGAAGCTGACCAACAAAAGGATGAGAAGCATCGTGATCGTCAAGGTGATGCTCTCAAGATGCAGCGTCGCCAAAGCGCCGATCCCCAGCAGAAGCACACCCACAAATGTCGGGATCACAGGCGCAGGCACGGTAAAGGTTTCGGCTTCTTTTCGGTCACCCTCATCAAGCTCGACGACTGACACTTCCGCCGCTTTTCTGAGGGGCTCCTGGACCTGCTGGATTCGTTCAGCGAGTACGTCGATGCATTGGCGGGAGGCGTGAAAACGGTTCAGCGAACGGATCCGGTCCCGCGAAAGACTGGTCTGAAGATCGCAAACGCAGGTCGGGCCGAGGATGAGATGACGAAGGAGAAGGCTTGTGAAAAGCAAGGCCCCGAGTGCGAGTATTGAAATCGAAATCGCGGCTCCCATGCCAAGGTCTCCTTCATCCATTAAAGCCAGGACGAGCACAAGAGGCCCCGCGAAGCTCAGTAATCCAAGCCCATACAATATTGCCGCACCGATTCTTGATTTTTTCGAGATCGAAATCGCCTGGATGTCCTCGAAACGATAGCGCTTGTACTTCTCGGAAAGCGGAATCAGATATCCGTTCCCCCGAACATAGACGAGATGGTCCCGGCCCATCCAGAGGCTGGACATGCCGAGGAATCCTTTCGCGAGCCGGGAATAGTCTTTTAGAGAATCACTCAAGTGGTCTCAATGAAAGGCTGCCGCTGCGCTACGGTCAAGATGGAAAAGTCTTTGCCACGCCAAAGTCTGACGCCTCAGGTGATTTCGAAGACTTGAATTAGTAAACCGTCCGGCCCCGGCCCAACGCCCCGGCCCGGAAAAGCGCTAAGTCATCGCATCGCTCTGTCCAGAGAGATGAGGATAGGCTTCCATCATGATCTTCATCTCGCGAACCGCTCTTCCCAATCCAAGGAAAACCCCTCTCGCAACGAGATGATGCCCGACATTCAGCTCCGCCAAATGGGGCAACTGCATCAGCTTCGGTAAATTCATCAAGGTAATTCCATGACCGGCATTCACCTCGAGACCGGCGGCATGAGCAAGACGGCAGGACTCAAAAAGTCGATTCCACTCCTCCTGCCCGCCTTCGGGGGAGACGTTGGCAAACGCTCCGGTGTGAAGCTCGATCATGTCAGCACCGATCGCAGCGGAGGCTTCCACCGTCGCAGGGCCGGGATCCACAAACAGGCTCACTTTCGCCCCGGACTCTTGAAGCGTCCTGATCGTCGCCTTCAAAGCCTCAGCATTTTTCACCACATTAAGGCCGCCCTCGGTGGTGATCTCCTGCCGATTTTCGGGAACGAGGCAGACGAAGTCAGGTCTGACCTTCAGCGCAATCTCCAAAATCTCAGCGGTATTGCCCATTTCAAGATTCAGCTTTGTGTGAATCTTCTCTCTCAACTCAAAGACATCACGATCCTGGATATGACGGCGATCTTGTCGGAGATGGATCGTGATTGAATCCGCTCCGGCCGCTTCCGATTCATGAGCCGCCGCGATCAAACAGGGCTCAGCATTGTGCGCATCGGGCATCAAGGCGTAACGAGCCTGCCTCAGGGTGGCGACATGATCAATGTTAACGCCCAGTTTAAGGGTCGAGGCTAAGACTTCACTCATGCTGTATTCTACGTGGTGCAGTCCGCCCGAAAAACAAAAAAAGCGGTCCCGGACTCCGGCACCGCTTTTCAAAAACGAATCACTCCGGAAGAAATCAGTGCTTAATCGTCACTGAAGTCCCGACGCCAACCTTCGAGTAGATGAGAGGCTGGATCGCGCTTGGGACGCGAATGCAACCGTGGCTGGCAGGGTAATTGGGAACGTAACCAATGTGCATCCCGATGCCGCCGTTGACACGCATCCAGTAAGGCATTTCCGCACCGACGAAGCTAGAGGCTCCAGAAGGACGCTGGCGGCTGTCACCGCTGCTTCTCACGGTTGCTCCGGACCCGGACATCCAAGTGCCGTAGAGGGTCGAGCGCTTTTGAACGAGTTTTTCCTTAATTCGGAAATTTCCCGTCGGCGTGGAATGGCCGGATTTGCCTGATGAAATCGCCGTGTCGATAACGAGTTGCTGCCCTCCACCTGCGGTCGTGTAAATTCGAGCCCGCTGATCACTGAGATCAACTTCGATCTTTGCATTGGACGAGTTGAGAGAACCAAGGAGACGCTGATTCACAAACGTATCGTGCCCCTCGCTTTTATATTCGTTCGGCGTTCCGATCGCAAGGCGGGAGAAAAACCCTCCCCCACTGCTGCGATCAGCGACCGCGGCGACATCGCGGGAACCAGCATCTCCCGTCTGGCGGGCAAGACGACGCACTTCGCGATCTTCTTCGGCCTTCTTCTTCGCGGCAAGGCGGGCCTCATCGCGCGCCTTCTCCCCGGCGGCTTTCTCAGCGACTTTCTTTTCCCGGGCCTCATTCTCTGCAGCCTCTTTCGCTGCTTTCTCTTTTGCCTCGTTCTTCGCTAAAAGCTTGTCTGCGGCATCTTCCTTCGCCTTCTCAGCAGCGAGAGTCTTGGCGTCGGCTTCGTCCTGCTTCTTCTTCAGTGCAAGCTCCTTCGCTTTCTGTTTATCAGCTTCCGCTTTGGCCTTCTCACGCTCTTCGCGTGCCGCCTCCATTCGCTCTGCAAAACTTGGACCAGCATCTTCGGCCGCTTTCTCATCTGCCTTTTTCTGCGCTGCCAATTCTTTCTCCTTCTTCGCCTCTGCAACGGCGCGTTCTTTCTCGCGCTCCTCGCGGGCTTCCTTCATCCTTTCCGCCCAGCTTTGCTCACCGTCCGTGCTGACCGTCGAAGTCTTTTTCTTGGTCGCGCTGCCCGATCCGTTTCCGGAAGCGAAGAGCGCAGCATCCTGATCGACAGTGCAGGATGAGAGGAGGAGAGATGTCGCAACAGCGAAGCTGGCGAATGAAAACACGCGAATGAAAGCGAAATTCATGAACTGGTTGGAGTGGTCCAAAGAGAATCCCAGTTTTTGACCTCTAGTCAATCGCGTTGTCAGATTTTTTTCTAAGAATCGCGTAACGAAAACGTTCCCCTCAAAACGCTAAGAAAAAACGGAGCCCGGAGCGTTGGCAATTGCCACGAATTACCCTCCGCCTTCGGCGGCCGGAGAAAACTCAAAAGCCGGTCTCTTCGGCCTCAATTGCCGAGATTTCATCGCCACCCTCAGGGAGGATCTCGTCGATCACCCTCTGAATTCCATCGGTCGCGAATTCACTCTGTGGATAGATCTGACGGGCCGAGAGAAACCAGGTCAGGCTCGATCCGAACTGCTTCCGATTTTCCAGATTTTCGGCATTTTTCAAGGCCTTCACGAAGGTCGCCACATCGGTCGCGAGATCCGAGCGCTTCGAGCTCAAAATGACATCGTCAGGAAACTTCTGAAAAGTGCGCTCAACGATCTCCCAGGCGGCATGAGCGTTACCCGCTTTACTGAGCGTCTCAGACTGCTTCATCACCGTCTCGATTTCCTGAATATTCCCGACGATCTGATTCAAGGCCTCCTGGCGCTCTGCGTCATCCACCGTCGCGGCAATGAAGCGCGCCTTATTGTCAAAAATCTGGCGGAAACTCTGGGTTCCGAGAAGTCGATCAAATTCCAGCTTGGCCTGCTGCTGAACATCAGCGGAGTCGGCAATGAGATTAAACTGCTCCTTCAACATCGGATTGGTTGGCCAGATTTGCGCCGCCGCCGTGATGTTTTCCTGATAAGCGTCTTCATCGCCCTGAAGGGCCGCATTCTTCGCCGTGCGGATACGCATATTGCTGCTGAGACGGGCCGCTTCGATCGCCGCCGTCGGCTTCGAATAGTCAAAATCGCGAGCCTGCTCCCTCATTTTCGTCACCAACTCCTCAGCGAGGGTGTAGTCCTTCACCTCAATCGAATTCACGAGCTGAAACGAGTTTTGCGCGTAGCCAAGAATTTCGCGCTTGTTCTCCCGCGTCACGCTTTGCACCGCAGGAAGATGTTCGCCGGTGACGAAGGCCTGCTGCAATTGCCGCATCGCCCCGTCGATTTCCCCCTGGTCACTCAGAAACTGAAACGACTCAACCTGCTGGTTCACGTCGCGGATTGCCTCGTTCGCAAAAGTATCGAGCGTCGTGATCGTTGGATTAAAACCAATCGTCTTGCTGAAGCTCTGTTCGATTTCAGAGCCCTCTTCGAACTCCAGACGACCGGCACCATCCTGAAAGAACTCGGTGTAAAAACGCGCCGCCATAATGACGTGCTCGAACCTCCGCTGCACAAAAAACTGAACGATCAGTGCCTGGAACTCAATTTTTGCCTCAATTTCGGAAAGCTCCATCTTCGCCCTGTTCGCGACCCGCTCCGCCTCAACCTCGGCGATCCGCTGCACATAACGGGAAATGTGGCCGGCACTTCCAATCTCCGGCGCCTCCTCCTGATCCGGATCATCACTGAGCTTTCGTTCCCGCCTCACACTCGAAGGCTGCGTCCACGTATCAAAGCGCCAGTCCAGTTGGCGACGCTCATCATCGAGCTGCGAGTTCAACTGCTGCAATTGGCCCGCACTTTTCTGCGCGAGGAAAACCCGGTAAACGGCATTAGCGAGTGAATCACAAAGCCGAGCATCCTGAGGGAATTGCGCTGTGTACTGAAGCTTCGCGACTGCTTTGGCGAACTTTAATCCCTCCCGATTGTGAGGAGAGAGCGTATCGAGAATCGACTGCAGCGCTTCCCGATAAGCCACATCCTGCTCCGAGCTTGCGGCGTCGGCATTGAGATATTTTTCAAAGCGGGCCCGGAAGACACGATTGTCATTCACGTTAAAACTCTTTCCGTCAAAGGTGAAAACATCAGTCGTCGGATCGAAGTAGGGAACATCGTTTCCAACCACTTGCTGGCTCCCTTGCTGACCACCGGATCCCCCACCCTGATTGATCACCGTGGTGTTGCCCCCTCCACCGCCGCCTCCGGAACCGGGACCGGACTGAGTGGGTGGCGTGTAGACTTGGGCTTGAGTGGCCGCGAGCCACAAGCAGCTCGATAAAGCAGAGAGCAGGAGGGGTTTCATGAGAGGGGTTTCGAAAATGTTTATTGGTCGATCGATTCCGCGACGAGCGTGCCGTCACGATCCACCCGCACGACGAGATTTAACTCAGATCCGCGCTCGATATTCACGTTACTAAAGTCTTCCGGCACAAGAACCGGCACAGGAATCGAAAGCGTCGCATCATTTGCCTCGAAACTAATGAGGCGGCCACGATCAGGTGTCCAGCGCAGCGTCTCCTCGACACGACCTTCCACTCGATAAACATTTCCACGCAAGCTATTCCCGTTGTCACGGTAGGTCACCAGATTCAGAGCCGAAGCGTTGGAGCTCGAACCACTCGAACCGCTCTCACCTCCCCCGAACATATCACCGGCAATGAGGCGGAACAGCAAAGCCGCCACCACGATAAATCCCAGAATCGCTGCCGCTATTCCGGCAATCATTCCTACATTGGCTCCTGAACTCGCTCTTCTCGGCATGGTCGCTTTAAAAATCTAAGGATATAGTTTAGCACAAAGAGATTTTCATCGGGAGAAAAAAGAAGCTCTTCCCGAGGATTTCGACAATTCAGGTTTTACTGACCGTTTCCGAACTAAAGAGGCGTGGCGAGATTGCAGCGCGGACCCCAGTCAGTTCGACGGAGCAAACTGTCCGCCGGCCTCAGATCCGGAAGCCCCGCGGAGAAACTTGTTTTGAACGATGCCGGAGGACCCGTTAGGCAGCTGAATGGATGCCCACTGATCACCTGGTTTCGTCATTCGGACAACGCTGCCGGCCGGGAGCGCACGGACTTCAGACTGCATTTGATCGTCGCCGTAGACCATGAACTGCGCCGTGCTGGTGACCACATAATAGTCGTTCCCGGAGCTGTTTGTTGTCGTCAAAGTCGGCACCGACGATCCCGATGAACTGCCACCCCCGCCAATACTTGGAATTGAAAGACTGGGTTTCGGAATCGAAAAGCCGGAACGCTTCTTTGTCGTCTCCTCGCCGGGCAGTTCGATACTTCCGGTCGAAGCGGGAACCATCCGGCTTTCCTCTACAACGTCATCTTCGG
>CAZOUP010000123.1:0-15104 GCA_964583035.1 uncultured Akkermansia sp. | reverse complement strand
GAACATGAGGGCCCCGTAAAACTAACCCCTTGTTTTGACTTCATGAATTCGCTGCTCGTTCTCATCCCCGTTTTTGGTCTCATCGCGCTCGCTTTCACCTTTTGGAAATCCGCCTGGGTCGCACGGCAGGATCCCGGAACCGAGGCGATGCAAAAGATCGCGGAGAACATCGCGGTTGGCGCGATGGCCTTTCTCCGGGCCGAATACAAAGTCCTCGCGATTTTCGTCGTTTGCATCGCGGCGCTCCTCGCCTTCGGCGGGTTTCGTGATCCGGAGAACAGTTCCCCTTTTGTCGCGGTGTCCTTCATTGTCGGAGCGGTTTGTTCGGCCCTCGCCGGGTTTATCGGGATGCGCGTCGCAACGAAGGCCAATGTTCGGACGACTCACGGAGCAAGGACGAGCCTCGGTGAGGGTTTGAAAGTCGCTTTTGCCGGCGGCTCGGTCATGGGCCTCGGGGTTGTTGGTCTGGGTTTGTTAGGGCTCGGAGCGCTTCTCCTGATTTTTGTAACAGCCATCGGCACCGACGCGGACTCGATCAGTAAGGTGATGACGATTATCACCGGGTTTTCCTTCGGCGCCTCGTCGATTGCGCTCTTTGCCCGCGTCGGCGGAGGCATCTACACGAAGGCCGCTGATGTCGGGGCGGATCTCGTCGGCAAAGTCGAGGCGGGGATTCCCGAAGACCATCCCCTCAACCCGGCGACGATTGCGGACAATGTCGGGGACAACGTCGGTGATGTTGCCGGAATGGGGGCGGATTTGTTTGAGTCCTACGTCGGCTCGATCATTGCGACGATGGTGTTGGGCACGGTTTTCATGGTCATGCCGGAGTTTGCGGGAATGCCTCTCGGCGGCGTTCTCCTGCCCCTGCTTCTTGCCGGCCTCGGAATCTTTGCCTCGATCATTGGCACCTTTCTCGTGAAGGTGAAAGACGGCGGGGATCCGCAGAAGGCGTTGAATATTGGCGAACTCGCCGCCGGGGCGATTCTGCTTGTCGGGACTTTTGTGATCATTGGGCAGGTCCTGCCGGAAAAATGGATCGCAGAGGGAAAAGAGTTTTCTTCTCTCGGAGTTTTCGGCTCGATCGCTCTCGGATTGGTTTCAGGTATCGTGATTGGATACATCACGGAGCACTATACCGGGACGGGGAAGAAACCGGTCATCGGAATCGTCCGCCAGTCGATGACGGGGGCAGCGACGAATATCATTTCCGGTCTTGGGGTCGGGATGCTCTCAACGGCGGCGCCGATCATTGTCCTCGCGATTGCGATTCTGGGATCGTACGAGATGGCGGGGCTTTACGGCATTGCGATTGCGGCGGTGGGAATGCTCTCGAATACCGGTATCCAGCTCGCGGTCGACGCCTATGGCCCGATCTCAGACAACGCGGGCGGGATCGCGGAGATGGCGGAGCTTCCCAAAGAGGTGCGCCAACGGACCGACAAACTCGATGCCGTCGGGAACACGACCGCCGCGATCGGCAAAGGCTTTGCGATTGGCTCTGCCGCCCTCACTGCGCTCGCATTGTTCGCCGCCTTTAAAACGACCTGGGAGCAAACTCACGGGATAAAGCTCGTCATTGAAGTGACCGATCCGAAAGTCGTCGCGGCACTCTTCGTCGGCGGGATGCTGCCCTTTCTTTTCTCCGCGCTCTCGATGGAAGCCGTCGGTCGCGCCGCGATGGCGATGATCGAAGAGGTGCGCCGTCAGTTCCGCGATATCCCCGGATTGAAAGCCGGTCTTGAGGCGATGAATCGGAACGACGGTAAGACGATGGAAGATTGGTCGGAAGAAGATCGCGGGATTTATGACGAGGCCCTGACACAGGCAGAATACGGAAAGTGTGTCGAAATTTCGACGAAGGCGGCGATCAGGGAGATGGTGAAGCCGGGTGTGCTCGCGGTTGCCGCGCCAGTCCTCGTTGGTTTTATCGGCGGTGCGGAGATGCTCGGCGGCCTTCTCGTCGGGGTCACGGTGACGGGTGTTTTGTTAGCTTTGTTTCAGTCGAATGCGGGAGGAGCCTGGGACAATGCTAAGAAAATGATCGAAGAAGGCTGCGAAGTCGATGGCGTCGTCCTTGCGAAAGGTTCGGAAGCGCACAAAGCTGCGGTGGTGGGCGACACCGTCGGTGATCCATTTAAGGATACTTCAGGTCCGTCGTTGAACATTCTTCTGAAGCTCATGAGCGTCGTCGCGCTCGTGATCGCTTCGATGATTTAGACCGGGGGAGTCGTGATTTTGGCGACAGGCAGTAGTGATTAGAAGGATCTGTCGAGCTTGTCGGTTGTCTACTTGCGGAGAGTGGTTCAAAATGTGGTGAAGGGCACGCGGTTTGTCTGCATTGACCGATCAACTCTAATACGTGTTCCGCCAGATCTTCGGGACTGGGTTTCCGGCGGGAATCTCCTGCTCGCTTAGTCGCCGATCTTGGGGAGCGTTTTAATCTCAGTTCCGCCGCTGTCAATGTGCGTTTTAGTGGCGGTGAACAATACCCGACTTCGATGATGCTGTCGATTCTGCTATTCAGTTAGTCTCACAGGAGAACTTGAGGAGATCGCGAAGCAGACCTCGCAAACAGAATCCCTCATTATTGGGTTTCTGGACTAGGCAGAACAAAGTGATCGTGACTAGAATAAAAAGACAGCGTCGAACTCAGGAGAGCTTTTCGATCCCGCCGTGCGCTGGCAGAAACTGAAAGAAGCCCGGAAACTGATTCGACAGCAGGAGTGCCGCAAAAAAACAAAAAGGGCCGCTCCCGTTTGGAAGCAGCCCTTTTTAAGTGAGGGGTAGATTAGACTCGTGAAAGATCAGTAGTCGAGAGCAACTTCGACGACGGCTTCCGGAATGAGGTAATCGTGACCGCCAACGAGCGCCTCGTTCGTTTTCTCAAGCCACTGCGTGACTTGAACTTCAGCAAAGCGGGGAAGCTCGCCGGGGTTGTTCAGCGCGTCCGCGAACTGGACTTCAGAAGTCTCAAGCGCGGTCACGAGATCGTCTGACATGCCGGGGAAATCGACTTCGGAAGCACCGAGGTAGCGGACCGCTTTCTCTGCAGGACTCGCTTTCCACTTCACGGCGCGTTCGTCACCCGGAAGGTGAGCGATGACGTAGTCAGCCTGGTCTGCAAAAATCTCGGCAAGGTCGGACATTTCCTCATTGCAACGCTCGCTCTGATTGTTCGGGATCACCATCGTCATCTCCGTGTCGAGTTCAGCGAGGAGATTCTCCAGATCTTCGTTCTCGCAGAACTCACCCCAGTTGCGGGCCGCTCCGGTGTGAACGTCGAGCACGATGGCATCGAAATTATCGAGCGCTCCGATAAGAAGAGAGACGTCGAACTGGTCCTCCAAGTCCCAGAATTCCCCTTTGTAAGAGTCCGACATGTCCATCTCGTTTGAGGTGACGAGGAGGTGTTTGACCTCAGACTCGTTGAGATGGTGGGCGATAGCGCGTGCGAGGGCGGATTTCCCTGAGCGCTCCAGATCATTGACAACGACGATAAGTTTTTTCATGGCAGGTCGAATTTACAGTCTGACTATAAATTTTATAATTTAGACCGCAAGGTAAAAGTTTAATATTTTTAAAATATTTAGGATCCTTTATAAAAGCTCCTAATTCAGAGGGGGGTTGTTTGTGTTAATTTCGATACGGCTTTCAAGCCACTCGTGATCGACGTATTGAGACCTGCCTTTATGGCAGAACGTTCATTTTTTTAGGAGTTTCGGCCAAGATTCTTGATTCAGGCTCGTCCGGCAGGGCTTTCGTCGGCGTCTCATCCCCTCCAGCCGGGTTAAGGCTCCCCGGATTTCCGATCCAAAACTCGATTCCTGTATCATTTTTGGCAGGGGCTTTTCCTTTGACGGATGAACAATCCTCAATAGGGTAGCCGCGGCTGCTCCCTGCGGGTGAAGTCGAAAAATGTCCGTGTAGATTGCACGGGCGACCTCGTTTGGAACGAAACACGCTTATTTAACCTATTATGGCATCCTACGGAATTAACGGATTTGGACGGATCGGACGCAATGTCTTGCGCGCGATGACCGATGAACAGCTCAAGAAGGTCGTCGCGATCAACGACCTTACTGACAACAAGACTCTGTCGCACTTGCTTAAGTATGACTCCACCGCAGGCCGTTTCCCCGGCACGGTTGAGTTTGATGACGAGTCCATCACCGTGAATGGCCACCGCATTCTTGCGACAGCGGAGCGCGACCCTTCAAACCTCGATTGGGGTGGTAAAGGCGTCGACGTCGTTCTTGAGTCGACCGGATTTTTCATCGACCGCGCCGGTGCTGGAAAGCACCTCGAAGCCGGTGCGAAGAAGGTCATCATCTCCGCTCCTGCAAAAGATCCCGATCTGACTTTCTGCATCGGAATCAACCACGAGCTCTACAATCCTGCTGAGCACCACATCATTTCCAATGCTTCCTGCACCACGAACTGCCTCGCGCCGATGGCGAAGGTTCTTCACGACTCTTTTGGAATCGAGAAGGGTTTCATGAGCACGATTCACTCTTACACCGGTGACCAGGTCGTTCTCGACGGACCTCACAGCGATCTCCGCCGTGCCCGTACCGCTGCTGAGAACATCATCCCATCATCAACCGGAGCAGCGAAGGCGATCGGCCTCGTCATTCCTGAGCTGAATGGCAAGCTTCAAGGCGGTGCCTTCCGCGTTCCGACTCCGACTGGTTCGGTCACTGACTTCAGTGCGATCCTCTCGAAAGAGACGACGGTTGAAGAAATCAACGCTGCTTTCAAAGCTGCTGCTGAAGGTCCTCTCAAGGGCATCTTCTCCTACAGTGAAGATCCTCTCGTCCTCAAGGACATCGTGGGTGATCCTCACTCCTGTATCCTCGATGGTCTCACGACCATGGCGATGGGTAACTTCGTGAAAGTGGTGGGCTGGTATGACAACGAGTGGGGTTACTCCAACCGTGCCGTCGACGCCATGGAACTCGTTGGAGGCAGCCTTTAAGGGCCGCCGCGCTCCGATTTGGTGAATTTAATTCGGGCGCCCCGGCTGAAAAGTTGGTGGCGCCCTTTTTCGTGGGATGTTGGATCTTGGTTTTTAGATCTTGGTCCAAGCCTTCTCACCAACATCCAATACCTAAGATCCAATATCCAAGATGAAAAAATCCATTCGCGACATCGATCCATCCGGAAAGCGCATTCTCATGCGTGTCGACTTTAATGTGCCACTCGACGACGACGGCAAGATCACTGATGACAGCCGCATCAAAGGAGCGATTCCTTCGATCGAGCATCTCACCAACGCCGGGGGACGCGTCATCCTCATGTCTCACCTCGGACGACCCAAGGGCGCGCCCGAGGCAAAATACTCACTTAAGCCTGCGGCCGACCGCCTCGGTGAGCTGATCTCTGCGCCGGTGAAATTCGTCGATGATTGCGTCGGTGCCAGTGCCGAAGCCGCCGTCGCCGATCTCAAGGACGGCGAAGTGCTTCTCCTCGAGAATGTCCGCTTCTATGCCGGCGAGACCGACAATGACCCTGCGTTCTCCAAGCAGCTGGCGGCTCATGGCGACATCTACGTGAACGACGCTTTCGGCACTGCGCACCGTGCCCATGCCTCGACCGCCGGAGTGACCGAGTTTATCGACACCTGCGTCATGGGATTCCTCATCGAGAAAGAACTCGAGTATCTCGTGACCAAACTCGAAGACCCGCAGCGGCCTTTCGTCGTCATCATGGGCGGAGCGAAAGTTTCCGACAAAATTCAAATCCTGGAGCGCCTCATGGAAAAAGCCGACGCCTTCGTGATCGGTGGCGCGATGGCCAACACCTTCCGCCTCGCGCAGGGTTATGAAATGGGGAACAGCTTTGCCGAGCGCAAAGAGGAAGCCCTCGAGATGGCTCGTGGCATCCTCAAAACCGCCGAAGCCAACGGAACGCCCTTTCACCTTCCGGCCGACACTCGCTACACGAAGGACTTCGCGGACGACGCGCCGACCGAGTGCACCGGCATTTGGGGTGAAGAGGGAACCGCCGTTCCTGCCGACCGTGAAGGCATCGACATTGGTGATAGAGCGATCGAAGACTTCACCAAAGTTATCGCCGGCGCCGGGACCGTGATCTGGAACGGCCCCATGGGCGTGTTTGAGAAACGCGGATTCGACATTGGAACGAAAGCAGTCGGTGCCGCCATCGCTGCCAACGAAGCTGCGGTCACCATCGTCGGCGGCGGAGACTCCGTCACTGCCGCAAACCAATTCGGATTCGGTGAAAAAATGGACCACATGTCCACCGGCGGAGGCGCCTCCCTCGAACTCCTCGAAGGAAAAGAACTCCCCGGCATCGCCGCCCTCGACGACAAATAATTCAAACTTAAGAGGGTTAGGTCACCGACCTAACCCTGTTGAATCCGTTACTCCTCTCCTTCTTTAATTCTCAATTACTCCGAAAAAATGAGCCGTAAATCCATCATCGCCGCCAACTGGAAAATGAACATGACGCCGACTGAGGCCGCCGCGTTCCTCGATCCATTTCTCACCACCTTCAGCGAGTCGGTCAATGTCGACATCGTCATTGCTCCGTCCTTCGTCGCTTTGGCGAAAGCGTCCGAAATGATCACCCCGAATCCGGCTGTTTCTCTCTCTGCGCAGAACATGTCGCACGAAGCTTCCGGTGCTTTCACCGGCGAGACGAGTGCTGCGATGCTTCTCGATGTGGGCTGCGAATACGTCATCCTCGGCCACAGCGAGCGCCGTTCGATCTATGGCGAAGATGACGCCGTCATCAACAAGAAGGTCCACGCGACCCTCTCCGCCGGAATGAAGCCGATCCTCTGCATCGGTGAATCACTCGCCGAGCGGGAGGGCGGAAAGCTCGAAAGCGTCCTCTCGGGCCAGCTTGAAGGCAGCCTCGCCGACGTCGGAGCCGACCAGATGGCTGACATCGTCATCGCTTATGAGCCAGTCTGGGCGATCGGAACCGGAGTCACCGCGAGCCCCGAGCAGGCGCAGGACACCCAGAAGTTTGTCCGTAGCGTCCTCGAAGATCTTTACGGATCCGATGTCGCCGGCGCAACCCGCATTCAATACGGTGGATCCGTGAAGCCCGGCAACGCCGAAGAGCTTCTCGGTCAGCCTGACATCGACGGTTTCCTCGTCGGAGGCGCGAGTCTCGATCCCCAGAGCTTCGCTGAAATCGTCAGCGCCGGCATCGGCGGGTGATAAAGGTGGAAGGACGCTCCGGTCGGGGCGTCGAACTTGAATTTAAGAAAGCCCGCTTCCGAAAGGAGGCGGGCTTTTTTCATCGGGTCTTAGAAATTCACCTTCCCGCCAATAATAAACGCATTCGCGGTCACGGAGCCGTCGGCAACGTTGCGGATGTTGACGAGGGGGACGAAGGCTTCGTTTCTCACGTATTCAGCGGAGAGGCGGAGGAAGTCGTTGACCTGGGTTTCGAAACCGATCACGGGCTGGGTGGAGGTCTTCGTATTCGGCTCCGGCGGGGCCCTGCTGGTTCAGTCCGTAAACGACGGAGAAACGGCTCGCGCGACCGAAGAGGTCGAAGTCGTAGGCGGTTTGGTTTTTGCTCACGCGGTGAGGACATACTTCAGCCCGATCACGAAGATGAGGGCGAAGACAGCGCGTCTCAGCCAGAGTTGAGGGAGACGGTCGAGCGTCATTTTTCCGAGAAAGATTCCGAGAAGGGCGGCAGGGAGGGAAAAAAGAACGAGGAGGAGAAGCTCGCGCGTGTATTCACCGGCCTGCCACATGAGGGCGTTTCGGGTGATGCTGCCGGTGAGGAAAACGGACTGCAAAATCGCGACGGTTTCCGTTTTCGACCAGCTCCGGGAATAGGCGTAGATCACAACGGGTGGACCGCCGACGTTAAACGCTCCGGTGATGACGCCTCCAACGAGGCCAAATAATCCGGCAGATTTTTCCGGAAGTTTCCAACTGCCACGGTATCGCGATTGAAGAAAATCGGCGAGAGCAATGAGCATCAGAGTCACCCCGAGGATGCGAACGACGAGAGTGCCGTCGATATTTCTCAAGCCGTAGTAGCCGAAAGGGATCCCGAGACACATCCCGAGCGCGAGCGGTCCCGCGTGTCGAAACGAAAGCCCTGCCCGGTTCGCGAACATGATGAAAATTGTGGCGATGAAACAGGCGATGGAGACGAAGGCGATCGCGTCTTTCACGGGGAGGAGCATCGGGACGAGCGCGGTGCAGACGAGCGCCATTCCGAAGCCGGTCGCGGATTGCAGAAAGGCCGCCGCAAAGAGAATTGCGGCGAGGAATGGAAGGATCGACTCCATTCCGCTTACTGAGGAGACGCCGCGGGACCTGAATCCAACTGAAAGGACTTTGGCTCCGGCGGAGCGCCTTCGGGTGCGGAAACGAGGGCGTCGTCGGGGCGGGTTCGCCATTTCATGATCGCAAGTTCACCGGCGATGCGTCCGAGCTTCGAGTCGGCGTAGCCGGCCCCGACATCGATGGTGGGGTCGCGTCGGATTTCGAGGTGGAGGTGGGCAAGGTAGCGACCGTTCGCATTTCCCACTGTCCCGATTTCCTGCCCCCGGCGGACGAGGGAGCCGACGGGGACGTTCATGGTGTCGAGGTGGGCGTAGAAAGTCTGGACAAGTTGCCCGTTAACCAGTTCGTGCTGAAGAATGATGACGTTGCCCCACCCGTTGGAGGGCCATCCTGCATAGAGGACGAGGCCGTCGGTGATGGCAAAAACGGGGTCGCCGAGGTCGGAGTTCTGCCCGCCGATGCCGTTGAGATCGTCGCCGAGGTGGCGATTCGTGAAGAAAGGCTGCGCATTGTAGGTGAGGGCACCGAGACGACTGCCCATCGGGTAATCGAAATGATCGACCGTCGGTGCTTTCACCATCTCGATGGGAGAGGCGAGGGCGAAGGCAGGGTCAAAAACTGCTTCAGGCTTGATCAGGATCAAGCCGAGGCGGGCTGCGGGAACCATTTCGTCTCCCAGGCGCTTCGCTTGATCTTTCGTCCTCGCCATGAGAAAAAGGACCAGAATCACTGCTGCAATGATGACAAAGAGCGGGAGGGCAAGTCGGTGCCACTCTTTCAAGTGCTGCTGAACGTCGAAGTAGGGAATTTTTTTCACGGCGTGGTCATAGCTTGAAACCTTTTGCGAGACGCACAAGGGAATTTCGTCGATGGATCATGAGGGTCGAATTTCCCCTCGACCTGATTTTGCTCATGGATGACACGACAGGAAAGCGACGATTCAAGCTGGTCATTGCCTATGACGGGCGGCCTTTTGACGGCTGGCAGAGTCAGGTCTCGGGCAATACGATTCAGGATATTTTACTCGCCGCGCTGCAGTTGATTTGTCCGGCGGTGACGACAGTGCAGGGTTCGGGGCGGACGGATGCGGGGGTTTCGGCGGAGGGACAGGTTGCTCATTTCGACACTCCCGAGGTCTGGCGCATGGGAGCGGATGAGTGGCGTAAGGCCCTGAATACCAAATTGCCGCCGACGATCCGGATCCTCGCGGCGGAGGAATGCGGAGCTGAGTTTCACGCGAGGTTCAATGCGGTTGGAAAGCACTACCGCTACCGACTCGTCACGGGTGAGGTTTTGCCACCCTTGCAAGTCGGTTTGGCCTGGCATCGCCGTGGTTTGGAAAATGTCGGTGATCTTTCAAGGGTGCTCCAGACATTCGAAGGCACGCATCACTTCCGCGCTTTCTCGGCGAATCGTCATGATGGAAAAGATGAGACGCGCGATGCGGAGCGGACGATTTTTGAAGCTCGTGTCGTCGAAAATGGCGATCACGAGTTTGATCTGCATTTTCACGGAAGTGGATTTCTTTATAAAATGGTCCGTTTCCTTGTCGGAACTGCGGTGTATTGTATCGAAGGACGGGTTTCGGTGGACGAAATCAGGAGACTGCTCGAAGAGCAGGGGGCGAATAAGGCGCCCTACTGTGCGCCACCGGATGGCCTGTCTTTACTGTCGGTGAATTACCCTGAGCGGTAAAACATCGATCCAACCAGCCTGTTCCCACCTGCCATGGGGTTGTTTTTCAAGAAATCATCCATCACAGATAATCGTATCGAGAATTCCGGTCGTTGGCCGGTGCGCTTGACGCATTTTTATCTAATCGACGAATACGAGTTTCCGGCGACGAATTTCCCGGAGATCTTTTTTGTTCGGGAAGGAACTTTTCTGCACGAGACGGATATCGGCACGCAGGCGGTTCGCGAAGGAGCCGTCATCGTCGTCAACCCGGGGTATCGTCACACGATCAAGCAGCCGGAGGAGGTTGTCCTGACACGGGTTCGATACCTCCCCGAGTGGCTCACGCTGGAGTATGACCTCATCGCGAACTCACCCAATGTGCTCTCGCTCTTTTTTGACCAATCCTGGTTTCGTTATCCCCGTGACGAAAATTTGCATGTCTTCACGACGCGGAATGAGGGGGGCGCTCGCGTCCGCGCGGAGTTGGACTACTTGAGCCAGTTGTTGAAGGACAAGCGTCAGCTCGAACCGATCGCCCGCGTCTCGGTGCTCAAGCTCATGATGCTTCTCGCCGATGAGCACCACCGTTTCTGGCGCGGGGTCATGGAGGTGGAATTTCTCCCCGAGGCAAAGCATGCGCTCGACGAAATCGAGGGGACGATCCGCCGGGCGGAGCCGTTCGAGGCCGCTTCAATGCCTCGTGGTGGATTCGAAAAAGTGGTGATCGAGCGCGCCTTTGAAGATATCACGGGGATGACAATGACGGACTACGCGCAGCGTCGGCGGATTTTTTACGCGGCCTGCCACCTTCTGTTCAGTGACGAGGAGCCCCGCCGAATTTCCAAGGCGCTCGGTTTCGGTTCGATGAGTGAATTCAACCGTGAGTTCGAATCCATCTTCGATATCCCGCCGTCGGTTTATCGGGAGAAATTCGGTCCGACTCGCGAGATCGCTTCCGGCGAAGAAGAGGCTTGATCATCCTTGAGAGGAGATGTTCCTTGGCCGCCCCTCTCATCTATGAAGTCGCCTGCCGAACAGCTTGAAATTCTCACTCGCGGAACCGCTAAAGTTCTCAGTGACAGTGAACTCCTGAAGAAACTGGAGAAAGGAAAGCCACTCCGGGCGAAACTCGGCGTAGATCCGACTTCACCGGATCTCCACCTCGGGCACAGCGTTGTCCTTGAGAAGCTGAGGCAGTTTCAGGAACTCGGTCACGAGGCGGTCCTCATCATCGGTGATTTTACGGCCCAAATCGGGGATCCGACGGGACGCTCCACGGCACGCCCGCCGCTGACGCGGGAGGAAATTCTCGCCAATGCCGCGACCTATCAGGAGCAGGCGTTCCGGATTCTTGACCGTGACAAGACTGAGATCGTTTATAATGGCGAGTGGTTCAATAAGATGAGCTTCACCGATGTGATTCAGCTGAATGCGAAGGTCACGATGCAGCAAATGTTGCAGCGAGAGGATTTTAAAAACCGGATCGCGAATGACCAGGAAGTCCGGCTTCACGAGATTCAGTATCCGATCGTGCAGGGCTGGGACTCCGTCGAAGTGCGTGCCGATGTCGAGCTGGGTGGCACCGATCAGCTCTTTAACATTCTCGTCGGCCGCGATCTTCAGAAGACAATGGGGATGGATCCGCAGATCGTGATGTGTCTCCCTATTCTCGAAGGCCTCGACGGCGTTCAGAAGATGAGCAAGAGCCTGAACAACTATGTCGGCATCACCGAGCCCGCCGGTGAAATGTTTGGCAAGATCATGAGTATTTCGGATGAACTCATGGCTCGTTATTCTCTGCTCCTGATCGGAGATGAAATTGATCCATCTGCTCATCCGCTCGAGGAAAAGAAGGCGCTCGCCGCAAAAATTGTGACCCGCTATCACTCGGCTGAAGCCGCTGAGGATGCTGTCGCAAACTGGAACAATCGGGGAAACCTTGAGGAAGTGGAGCTTCCTGAGTTCACACCCCCGGCGGACCGGAAAGATCTCATCGGGATTGTGCAGGCCGCGTTCGACCTTCTCGAAGAACCGAAGTCCGGTTCAGATATTCGTCGCCTTATTCAGCAGGGAAGTATCCAGCTCGACGGCGAGAAACTCGGCGATCCGAAGAGTGAGCCGACGCTTTCTGCGGGGCAGGTTTTGAAGCTGAATAAGAAGCGCAGCGTGCGGATTGCGGATTGAAGCAGGTGAGAATTCCTTTTTTTGAGTTGAATTGCGCCGCTCTTTTTCGTCCACTGGCGGAGATGAGGGCGGCACAAAGAGGAAGTTTTGAAATCCTGATAAGGGATTCGAGGAGAAGTAGTTGTCGCGCTTCCACTGTGGAGGCAGTTGCTGAATGAAAGATCAGCTCCGCTCTTTTCCCCGCGTCATGGGGATCGTCAATATCAACGACGACTCCTTTTCCGGTGACGGGACCCTCGACGTCAAAGCGGCGCTGCACCAGGCGGTGCAGATGGTGATCGATGGCGCTGACATTATTGATGTCGGGGCCGAAAGTGCGCGAACGAATCGGGAGGCGATTTCGCCAGGCGAAGAGATCGACAGGCTCACGCCATTCATCGAAGCCTTCTCGGCGGCTTGCGAAGAGCTTCAGCCGCGCGACGAATTTCAAATCTGGCCGCCGCTCCTTTCGATCAACACCTGGCGATCTGACATCGTCGAGGCGGTCCTGAAAACGGGGAAAGTGGATATTATTAACGATATCGGTGGCCTCGTTGATGACACCAATGCCCGGCTCTGTTTTGAGTTTGGGGCTTCGCTCCTGATTATGCACACCGTTGGCGAACCGAAGGTTCCTCACCTGACGCAGCGCTATGAAAATGTTTGGGAGACGATGCTCGAGTTTTTCGATGATCGGATCGCCCGCGCCCGGCGGATTGGATTGTCGGATGATCAAATCATTCTCGATCCCGGAATCGATTTTGCGAAGCAGCGCGACGACAACCTCGCGATCTATCGTGAATTAGAGCGGCTCACCTGCTACGACCTTCCCGTGCTCCTGCCGATCTCGAGAAAGACAGTCATTGGCGAAGTGTTAGGGATTGAAACCCCGGCGGAGCGGGATGCCGGAACGATCGCCTGCCTCGTTCGTGGACTCGTCGCGAAGGCGGACATCTTTCGCGTCCACCATGTCAAAGCGGTCGTCGACAGCGTCCGCGTCATCGCCGCGATCGAAATGCGCGCCCGTTAGTTTTCGTCGTCTTCGAGAGGGGGCTGATATTCCAGTTTTTCGTTTTGGATGAGTGAGGCGGCGAGGCCTCCGGTTTTCGGATCATCGAAGAGGAAGACGATATAATGACCGGGCCGGTCTGACTCGAAATCGATCAGAGTTTCATTTTTGCTTCGAATCGCGACAGAATCTTTACCCTCGATATTGACTTTGAGAGTGCTCTTCGGCGCGGCGAGGAAGGGGCGCCCGTCGATGGAAAGGGGAGTGGTCCTTTCATGCACGAGGGAAACGATTGTGAGCTTTGCGATTTCGGTTTCCGGTGCTTCGGTGAGGAGGGTGAAGCGAAGTTTGATCTCTTCGCTGCCATCTTCAAAATTTTTCACTTCGTCGTAACAAACCACGACGGCGGTTCTTCCGTTTTCAATATTGATCGGGAGGGAGGCGGACGCAGGTTTGGCAACAGCGTTGGCGAGGTTTAAGTTAAACTCTCCGGGGCGGAGTGCGAGCGTGCCCGAGCCGCCGCCCACTTCAATGGGGTCGCCGCGGTTGAATTTGAAGCCCTCAAGAGACATGAAAGTGGGTGACTTGTTCGAGACGAGATTGATGACCTGGAGAAAGCCGACTCCGTCGATGGCGTTCTCCTCTTGCCCGTTGAGCGGCGAAGAAATGAGGGTGACGAGTAGAAAAATGGCGGCGAGGCGAAGAATCATGAATTCAAGGGTTCGAGACGCGGATGACTTGCAGGACGGTGTTTTCGATTTCGCCGGCGTCATCTCTCACCGGTTTCACAAAGACATCGTAGACCTTTCGATCACGGGAGAGAATCGTCCCTGTCGTCGGTTCGTAGGTTTCTCCGTAGGTGTGGATGCGGAAGTGTCGACTTGAGAACGAGGTCGTGTTGAAAATTCTCGCGAAAGTCTCCTCTGCTTCGGCATCGTTGTGATGATCGGGAAGCGCTTCCTGCTGCTTGATCAGCTCGGAAAGAACGCGGGCGAGATGGGAGGGGCTGTAAAAAGGCCGCGCTTCGAAGAGGCCCCGGGCGATGAGGGGGATGGAGTCTGGATCGAGGCTTTTCGTGAGTTCGCCGAGTGTTCCTTCATCGGTGTATTCCGGTGTTTCCGGATCATCGGCTGTTGTCGGATCGACGACCACGTCAGATGAGACGAGTGGACCTCGCAGGAGTGCCTCCATTTCAAAGAGGGTGGGGACGGTATTGATATTGAGTTGCCCCCGGTGGAATTCGAATTCGCTCTGCGCGTGCATTTCAGGTGCATAAAGACTAGCGTAAGGATCGAGGATGGCTTCGCTTTCACCGGGCGCGGTGGGGGGAGCGAGATGGTGCGAGTTGTCGAAATTTTCGTAGAGAAGAGCGACTTCAGAATCGTTGAGCGCCGTCAGGTTGGTGCCGGTGACTCCTGAATGAAACAGGTCGAGAAGCTGGCTCGCCCTCATCCCCGGCTGATCGAATAACTCGTGCTCGGGCCGTCCAATGCGAAGCGTGTTTCCGCCGCCCCAGCGTGAGTTTTTCTCAGCGTTGGCGGGGAGACTCACGAGGTAGGGGTTCAGTTTGGTTCGGTCTGCCTCGTCGCGATAGTTTTGTGAGGGAAGAAGCCGCGTCGCATCCGCGCTTCCATAAACCCACATGACGGGGTCGTGAATGTTCCCGAGTTCGGTCACGGAAAAGTAGCGCTCTGAATTCGAAATTCTCCAGGGGGCATGGCGTGGATCAGTCGGGAGAATAAACGCAGTGTCGATCGGGAGGAGGGAGTCTGACGAAGGCTGAATTCCGATAGGGTTATCGTAACCACGGTCAGGCCAGTCCCGCACTCGCGTTTGATCACTGAAGCAGTCGGTCCGGCTCGAAGGAACCGATTGCTGTGAGAAATTTCGCGATCCCGGTGAGGCGTGGTTCCGATACTCCGAAGTGCGGAATCTAAAGTTGTCGAAGGTTGAGGTGGTGTAAAAATTCA
>CAZOUP010000122.1:0-15144 GCA_964583035.1 uncultured Akkermansia sp. | reverse complement strand
CAAAAATCTTGAGAAAAATTCCGGCGACGACCAGACCAGTTAGGACCGTGGCGATCTTGACAAAGCTACGCGAACGAAAGGCGAGCAGCGTGTAAAGCATGACGCTGAAAAGAAAAGCGACGCCCATCGCCGATTTCGATCCCGCGCGAAAAAGCGTGTAGAGCATGACCACAAAGAGAATGCTCCAGAAAACTTTCCAACGGAACTTTTTCGCAAGACTGAACTCCACCGTGATCAATGGCATTAGGGTCGCGAGACAGATCGAGTGCTGGATCGGATTTTCGAAAAAGCCTTTCATCCGGTAGGAACCAAACACGAGTGGCTCAAGAGGAGGAACGAGAATCGTGAGGCCGAGCGGAATGACACTGAAGACCACCGCGCAGGCGATGAGAATGCGCGGAACTCTTCGGATCAGTTGCGGAGCAAACCAGGCCAGAACAACATAGTGCGCAAAGATTGCAAAGGGCAGGAGACTAGGAAAAATGATGCGGAAGCTCCGGATCGGAGAGTCGCTATTCACCAGCGAGAGAATCGAAAGCAGGACAAACCCGAGCAAGAGAAAGAACTCAAACCCAACGCGGCGCATCATCGAGACAAAAAATTCACGGGGAATCCGTAACACAATGAGTCCGACGACAAGAGCGACCGGTGCCATCAACGTCAGCGAAAAAGTATCTCCCAACGCGAGAGGTCTCACGAGCCAGAGACTGCACAAATAGACATAAAGCGGTAACTGCAGCAGCAGACTCAGGGCAAGAGATTCCCGCCTCAAATGAGTGGGGTCCATTCCCGCCAGACGTGAGAGCGGTTCGGCGATCTGCTCTTGATTATTCATCGCCCCCTTCCGTCGAGTGAACGGGCGCGCGCATTGCTTTCAGGGAGAATAAAAGAAAGAGTCCCCGCTCCAGAATAATCGCCGTGCCAAGAACACAAGTCAGCGCCAACGGCCCGAATCGCGGCACGAAGACCAAAGCGAGAGTCACTGAGAAAAGAAAACTGATCAGCGAAAAGAAAGCCATGCGGCGCGTGTGCCCCACCATGAGCAAGAGCTGATGCGCCGGACCGAGAAGGAGCGAGATGAGGGCAAAGCCCATGAAGATCCTCAGCAACGGGGCTCCCTCTTCAAACCCTTCACCAAATATCGCCATGACCGGCTCGGCGAAAATCAGGATCCCGAGAACCGGAATCCCGAGGACGAGGAGCCCTTTCACCACCGCCGTCCGATAAATGTGACTGAGTAATCCGCAGTCCCCCGCATGCGCCGCCCGCGAGAGCTCAGGCATGACCAGAGAATGAATCGCCCTGACGAGCACATCGACCAAAACAAAAAGGCGGAAAGCCGTCGTCACCAACGCGATCTCCTCACTCGTGTGAGTTCGCTCAAGGATCGCCAGTGGAACAATGAATGCGAGCGAAGCGAAGACTGATCCCAGAAAAAGAGGCGAACCCTCGACGAGGTACCCGCGGAACTGGCCTCGTGTAGGAAGCGCGACCGCCTTTCCCTGACCGCGAAACCCCGGTAGAAGAAGCGCGCCGAATCCGGAAGCGAAGAAAGCGAAAGCATAAGCCGTGATCGCCAAATCCGTGGTGATCCGGTCGCCCATGAAAACGATGCAGAGTATCAAAGTCACATTGAGGATGGTGTGCCGGGAGACGACCGCGAGAACCGGTCGCCCCAGCCCGGCCATTGCCTCCCCGTTGATCATGCTCATGACCACTCCCGCGATGCACAGAAATGGGAGGAGATACCAAAACGGACTCAGGGGAGAATCCCCTTGAATGAAAAAAGCATAAAGACACAGCGCGGAAGCAAGGATCACGCCCAGCATGAGCGCGGTCGCTCGCAGGGGGGCAAGAAATTGGGTCAGCTGATTGCGTTTTCCATCGAGTCGAGGGACTTGCTGAAGGGCAAGCCGATCCAGCCCGTAAGTCGCGACTTGTCCGACTTCGAGCATCGCGGCAGCCCAGAAGAAATACATCCCCGAATCTTTAACTCCAAGGCTGCGGGCAATCAGAATCGTGGAAAGCAACTGCAGGAATGCCCCCGCGAGACGAAGCCCCGCCGGCATTGCCGCGGCGACGAAAGACGACAAATCCCCCGCCTTTCCTTCTGCGGCAAGGCGTCGCCAGCTTTTGAACCACAGCGATGGTGATTTAGTCATATCAGAACAGGAAGTTTGAACCACCTGTGAAAAGAGTTATTTCAATTATTACGATAAACCTAATAATTATATTTCCAAGCGCTTTTCGGGGATGCTTCATCTTGTCCTCCGTCGGCCATATTGCTGGACACGAGACGTGCTCCCGTTAGGGTTTAATCACCGTCCATCATGAGTTCTACGCGATTCCCTGCCCTGCTCCTTTCATCCGCGTTGCTCATCATTTCGACTGCGACGGGCTTGTCGCAGCAGGAGGCGACTGTCAGCCGGACTGTTGATCAGTTCAGCGCGATCGAGTCCCGTCTTGCCTCGATGGAGACCCTGTAGATCGATGCCACGCATGCCGACAGTCTTTACGGGGTCGGCACGCTGACGGTCTGGGTTGATGGAAACACCGTCGCCAAAGTGAAGAATGAAATGCGAGACGATAGCAGCGTCAACATTCAGGAAATGTGGCTCGCGGGGAATGAACTTATCTTCGTCTTTGAACGCTCCGAGTGGCACGGCAGTGAAGACAACACCGTGAACATCAGCGAATACCGCTACTACCTCGACAATGGCCTCGTCATTCGTGAGATGAACCGTTCCGCGATCCGTCAGAAAGGGGGAAATCTCGACATCTCTGAGGTATCCCACCAGGTGAACGACGATTTTGAACCCGAGTATGGAAAGAGCCTCTTTGACGATAAAAAGACGCAAACCGCTG
The DNA here is from genome assembly GCA_964583035.1 of uncultured Akkermansia sp. Classification (GTDB taxonomy): domain Bacteria; phylum Verrucomicrobiota; class Verrucomicrobiia; order Verrucomicrobiales; family DEV007; genus Arctic95D-9. Next base: position 12,279 of record CAZOUP010000122.1, on the reverse strand, counting down.
AGTTGATCAAGACGGCACAGGCTCTTTCCGGACAAGGAGGAAGTCCCCCGGATTTGCTGAGCTGGCCTTATCGCCTCATGCTCGAGACCCTTTCGCCTGACGCAAAGTATGCCTTTGCCTGGGGAATCAAGGGCGTTGCCTCACCCGACTGGTTGCGATGGGAACGGGAACGCTACGAATACCTCACCGCCCTCGGAGACCCCGGGAGCACGCTACATCTCGCCGAGCTTGCGACCGGCAATTCTCTCGGGCAAATTCAGAGTGATTTCGATCCGGGAGGAAACTCTCCCTATTTCTGGGCGAAATGGTCTGAAAGCAGCGCCTATTTCGTGACCGGGAGCGACTTCCGCTGGGCGACCGGTTCCGCGTCGATCCACCGCGTCGTGAATGGAAGTCTCGCTGAGGTCGCCGATCTTGCCGCAGCCCTCTCGACCTACTCGATCGAGGCACTGAGGCAGGCCGACCATCCCTACGCAATCGACGCCACCCAGTCGATGTGGCAGGAGCACTCCGATCTTTCGATTCAAGACCTCCGACGCGACGCCGGCTTCGCTGGAAATCAGCTCTCCGGTGAAGGCCCGAACCATCCCGTTTACTACGTAAGCTACGAAGAGGCCGTGACCTATTGCCAGCAGTTGACCACCGCCGAACAGCAGATGGGGAAAATTCCACCCGGCTACGTCTATCGTTTACCCACCGAAGCGGAATGGGAATATGCCTGCCGCGCAGGATCGACTGATTCATACATCGGCGAACCCTGGGACATCGGGGAAATCGCGGGCTACAACGGCTCCGTCGAAGTCGGTTCTAAGAAAGCGAACGCTTTCGGTGTCTTCGACATGCAGGGCAACATCTGGGAATGGTGTCAGGATTTCTACACCTCAAGCTACGAAGGGCTTTCGACCCGGGACCCTCGCGGCGTTTCAGGAGGAACGACCCGCGTCTTCCGCGGTGGAAGCTGGATGGAGGAACAGGACGCCGCCCGTCCCTCAGCGCGGGGCTACGCGACCCCCGAATTCAAACATCGCACCGTCGGCTTCCGGGTCGCACTCGGGAAAGAGTGAGGAGCCTACCTCGTTTTGAACCAGACGATACTTCTCTGATTCGGAACGGGGCGCACTGAGCGGCTCGAGATCACGCTCTGATTCCGCTGCCCCTGAAAAATAGTAAACGGCTGAAACTGTGATCTGATTGCGATAACCCGCTGTTGCTCGCTCTCGCGATGCGACCCGTGGTCGTGGTGATCGTCGCGTGAATGATGCGACGGCTGTTGTGGCTGACGCTGTCCGAAAAGCCCCGGCTGAGATGACTGCTGCGACAGATGATCGTGGTAGTCAGGGACGTGCTGCTGGGGTGCCTGATTTTGAAACGGGTTAAAACCGCTGAAGGGAGACGCTGGATTCGGGTGAACCTGAGGGGTCGGTTCGTAATACTGAGGCTGGGGCTGTTGCGGCGGCGCCTGGTACCAGCCTGAAAATGGACTCGCGGGATTTCTTGGCTGCACAGGCTGCTGACGAATGACGCGGGGCTGCGGAGTGGGTTGAACCACTCGCGGCGCTGGCTGGGCCTGAGGTTGATTCGGCTGAAACCAACCTCGATTTGGCGAACCCTGATCTTGATATTGAGGAGCCGGCTGTTGCTGATGAGAATGTCCAGCACGGGAATCATAAGGAATCGGCGGAGGAACGAGCGAACTTCCATTTTCTGAAGTGACGACATGGGCCAAACCCCGAAGGAGTGTTTCCAAGAGGCGCCCGTTGCCATCCTGTGATTTGAGATTCGTCGTCAAGACAAGAGAGAGAACAATTAGGAGGAATGGGATTTTCATGAGCCGAATAGTTGAGCCTTAATAAACTTTCGCCCCGATCATATTACCGGGCGGGTTGTAATTGCAAACAATCACGGTCCAACCTTTCATTTGGCCTTTTTGAACGATCGCCTTTCCGGCGCCGATTTCGGTGCTCCCGCGCCAGACCATTTGCGTGTAATGACCCGCCGGCATGAGAGCGGCGGTGAAAACGCCATTGGGTGCCCGAAAGAGCTTCTTTTCGTCATACCACTGCTTCGCTCCCTCCAACGGGCTGTATGTCGGCGAGGAACCGGCGGCGAGATTCTCCCCGAATTTCTGCTGACTTCGCGGACGGTGTTCGAACGTTCCCTTCCTCGCGATTTCATCGGCCCACTGCTGGGCAAATTGCGCGATCTGCGGCGACCACTGGACCGGACCGACTCCGACCTCGGCGCGGACTTGATTGTGATAGTTCACCATCGCGACTGCCTCCTGTGGCGTAAATCGCGAGCCGCTCTGCTGAACCGCCGCAGGCTGCGCCGGTGGAACAGGCACCTGCGGAGGGCTGGAGTTCGGCATCGGTGGTGAGACCGGCACACTCGCCGGGGCCTTCGGCGCGGCACTGCCACCGAGAGCGAGGGATTGCGTTGCCGCTGCCGTGGCGCGATAGCGAACCACGGCCTGATTTCCGTCGCTCAAAATCCAGAGATGGCCGGGATAAGTTTCAAGCGTCACCGTTTCCTGCGGGGCGACACTTCCATAGTCCTGTGCGCGCCCATCGAAGTCGACCCATCTCAGTGCCAGTGGAGAAGCCGTCCCGTTGCTCAAGGAAACCGCAACCTGATTGCTGCCGCCGTTCAGTGACTTTGCCGGATCCTCCTGAGCCTGAACGGTGAAAGCGAGCAACGAGATTGCGGTGAAGAGAAAGAAGGTTCGAATTCGCATACCATGGAGGTGAGTTCCCATTGAATCTATCAGCTCCCCTACCCCCGACAAGATCCGTTTGCCGACGATCTCAACCTCGTCCTTTTCCCGGCCGGATCGTGAGGAAAAAGAAAAAGAAAAGGAAGGTAAGCAACAGGGTTTACCCTCGCATTCAACCCTGTTAAGTTCGGCCCATGCCTTCCACGAAAGAGTCGCCCGACGACAGCATCGCTCTCCTCATCGATGCCGATAATGCGCCCGCTGCGAAAATCGAATTTATCATCACGGAACTGGCCAGTCACGGCGTCGTGAATATCCGCCGCGCCTATGGCAACTGGGTCAAACGCGGCCTCTCCGGCTGGACCAAAGTCCTCCACGAATACGCGATCGAACCGGTCCAGCTCTTTGACTTGGTGAAGGGAAAGAACGGCACCGACATGAGGCTTCTCATCGATGCCATGGACATGCTTTACACGAAGGAGGTCCAAACTTTCGCCCTGATTTCCTCAGACTGTGACTTCACCCCGCTCTGCACCCGAATCCGGGCTGACGGAAAACAAGTCATCGGTTTCGGCGGCCAAAACACCCCGGCTCCGTTTATCAACTCCTGCACCCGCTTCCTTTACCTCGACGACGAAGCGGCCGGCCCGGAGCAGAAAAAGGAACGCCGTCCTTCCGGAAAAGAACTCAAGGGCAACACGAAGCTGATGAATACCCTTCGCAGCGCGGTCGATGCAGCGGCTGATGACGACGGCTGGGCGTCGCTCGGGCCGGTCGGCGCCCATATTTCCAACCAGGGTCCCTTCGACCACCGGACCTACGGTTTCAGCAAGCTGAGCGATCTCTTTAAAGCGATTGATTCCTTCGAGATGTCGAAAGTCCAACACGGGAGTCAGACGATCCACCGTGTGAAGCGAAAATAGTGCGCATTCATGCCCATGAGAGAATCTCGGATATTTCAAGACAAAATGGAAAAACTGGGCTATTGGTCTCGCGGTTCAAGACTTGGCTAAATCAAGATCTGGAGTATTGCCAAGTATTACATCACTTAACAGGTGATCTGAAACCCGCTAATCGGGGACAGTCTATGGAGACAATGCCACGCGCTCGAACCACTCGATTATTATGAAAATGTATGTGGGCAATTTGTCCTTCGACACTACGAAAGAAGATCTGGAAGACGCGTTCGGCCAGCATGGAACTGTTACTGATGTCCACGTTCCTCAGGATCGTGAAACCGGACGTCCTCGCGGATTTGCATTCGTGACTATGGATTCTAAAGGAGCGATGGATTCAGCAATCGACGCTCTCGATGGTCAGGACCTCGGTGGTCGCACCATCAAGGTGAATGAAGCACGCCCTCGCGAAGATCGTGGCGGCGGTGGTGGTGGAGGTGGTGGCCGCGGTCGCTACTAATCACCCATTGACCGCGCTCAGCGCGGTCAAACGAAACAGGCGGAACTCCTCACGGGGTTTCGCTTTTTTTGTGCCCGCGCTGCCGGAACCGGTAGGGAATGACGTAGCGATTCCCTGTTTCCGGAATCTCTCCAACCCCCTAGACTATCGACTTAACCCTCTTAGGTCACCGACCTAACCCTGTTCACTCATGAAATTTCTCATCGCCTTTTTTGCTGCCGCCCTCGCCCTGGCAATCCCGCTCAGCGCCTCGGATAAACCTAACATTCTCCTGATCCTCGCGGACGACCTCGGCTTCTCCGATCTTGGATCTTATGGCGGCGAAATTCAAACCCCGCATCTCGATTCGATTGCTGAGAGCGGTCTGAAGTTCACCCAGTTTTACAACACGGCCCGTTGCTGGCCGACGCGGGGAGCCCTCTTGACTGGTTTTTATGCGCAGCAGATTCGGCGTGACAGCGTCCCCGGCATTCCCTCTGGCGGAGGAACCCGCGGCATCCGCCCTGACTGGGCCGTCCTTCTTCCCCGCCTACTTGAGCCGGTTGGCTACCGCTCCTACCACACTGGAAAATGGCATATCGATGGGATGCCTCTCGAAAACGGATTTCACCATTCCTACTACCTCAAAGATCAGGGACGCTTCTTCAACCCCACCGCCCACTGGAAGGACGACGTCAAACTCCCGCCGGTGGAAAAAGGCACCGATTACTATGCGACGACCGCACTCGCCGATCACGCGATCGAAGTCCTCAGCGACCATGCCGAAAACCATGCCGACGCTCCCTTTTTCCACTACCTCGCTTTTGCTGCGCCGCATTTCCCACTCCACGCGCTGCCCGAAGACATCGCCCTCTACGAGAACACTTACGATGTTGGATGGGATGTTATCCGGCAACGCCGCTGGAAAAAAATGCAGGCGATCGGCCTCCTCGATTCTGAAGCCGCGAGTGAACTTTCGCGGGTTGAGCGCGACCTCGGGCCTCCCTATCATTTCCCGGAAGCTCTCGAAATCCTCGGCGAAGGCGAGGTCAACAAACCGGTGCCCTGGAATAGCCTGACCGACGCACAAAAGGAATTTCAAAGTACAAAGATGGCGATCCATGCCGCGATGATTCACCGCATGGATCTCGAGATCGGACGAGTCTTCGACCAGATCAAAGCGATGGGCGAATGGGAGAATACCCTCGTTCTTTTTCTTTCTGACAATGGAGCCAGCGCCGAAATCATGGTGCGGGACGACGGTCACGATCCAACGCTCCCCATGGGTGCCGCCGACACTTATCTCTGCCTTGGTCCCGGTTGGTCCACGACGAGCAATACCCCGTTTCGACGTCATAAAACGTGGACCCACGAGGGCGGCATCGCGACACCACTCGTGGTTTCATGGCCAAACGGCATTTCCGCAAGAGGCGAAACGAGAAGCGAACCCGGTCATGTTATTGATGTCGTCCCGACCCTGCTGGAACTGGCCGGAGCGACCCCTTATCCGGATGCTCCGGAATCTCCTGGAAAAAGCATCGTCCCGCTTTTTGCCAAAGATCACGCCGTCTCTCATGAATCCCTCTGGTGGTTCCACGACGGACACAAAGCGATTCGCATCGGTGACTGGAAAGCAGTCGCCCCAATCGCCGAGCCATGGGAACTCTACGACCTTTCCACTGACCGAACGGAATCAACCGAACTCGCGATTGTCCATCGGGCGAAGCTGACCGAAATGATCGCCGAATGGGAGAGCCTCATGACCGCGCACGCGGCGACGGCATCGGCTGATCTCGATCCCGCCAGCCTCAAGCAGGTCGACCCCGCGCAACCAACCCGGATGAATGACGCGCAGGAAATCGCCCGCCCGAAACGCACTCAGGTCCTTCTCAACGGTGAGTCATTCCTTCTTGAAGGGCGTCATGCTTTTCTCATGAAACCGACGACGCCGGTCGAAGGCGGGGGAAAGCCCTGGATCTTCTACGGCCCCACTTTAAAAAACACCCCGGACAAAGCCGAGAGCTGGATGCATCAGCAATTCATCGAAGCCGGGATCGCCGTGGCGGGAATCGATGTTGGGGAAGCCTACGGCAGCCCGCGTGCCTTTCCCTATTTCGAGGCGCTTCGCGCGGAAATGGTGAGTCAAGGCTACGCTGAAAAGCCCGCCCTTCTCGGTCGCAGCCGCGGTGGCCTCTGGGCAAGCAGTTGGGCCATCGAGCATCCGGAATGGGCCGCCGGTCTCGGAGGGATTTATCCGGTCTATGATTTCACGACTTATCCCGGATTAAAAAAAGCCGCGCCCATGTATGGACTCACTGAGGAAGGATTGCTCGAAGAGGAAGCCAACTACAATCCAATCCGCAAAGCCGCCGTCCTCGCGAAAGCGAAAATCCCGGTGCACATCATTCACGGGACCGATGACAAAGTCGTGCCACTCGCAGAGAACTCGGCCACTCTCGAAAAAATCTATCAGGAAAACGGGGCCGGAGATCTCATTACCCTCGTGAGAGCCGAAGGCCAGGGCCACAGTTTCTGGGAAGGGTTTTTCACCCATCAGCCGCTTGTCGATTTTTTGATCAAATCCGCGCGGGCCGGAGCGGCGGAGTAAATGTTTGCCCCCTCCCTGCATGAGAATCGCGCTCGTGATCATGCCTCTGACACTCCTCTTCGCCGGCGGGGTGAAAGGAGAATCGCCACTCCCGGTCGCACTGCAGGAACTGAGCACGCCACCTCCGGAGTTTGCAAGACCGGACCCTGACCTGCGCTCGCCCCTGCTCTTTGAAAGTGGTGAACAAGTTCGCAGGGCCGAAGACTGGACGCGCCGGAGAGCTGAAATCCTTGCCGACTGGCACCAGAAAATGGGCGCACAACCCGAAGCCCTCGCCCCGCCCGCAGTGACGATTCTCGATACCGTTTACGAAGAAAACATCACCCGCCACCACATCCGGTTTCGGTGGACTCCGGCAGAGGAAACGGAAGCCTATCTCCTCATTCCGGACACAGACGAAACCGGCCCCCGCCCTGCCGTGCTCACCGTTTACTACGAGCCGGAAACAGCAGTCGGCCTCGGCAAGGAAGACCGCGATTTTGCGATCGCGCTGAGTCGTCGCGGATTCATCACCCTTTCGATCGGGACGACTGAAGCCACCGCCGCGAAGACCTATTCCCTCTACCATCCGTCCGTGGAAAACGCGACTGTCGCGCCTCTTTCGATGCTGGCCTACGCCGCCGGAAGCGCCTTCGACGTCCTTGCCGCCCGACCCGAAGTAGACGCGAAGCGCATTGGCATCGTCGGTCATTCTTTCGGCGGTAAGTGGGCCATGTTTGCCTCCTGCCTCGATGATCGCTTTGCCTGCGCCGCCTGGTCGGATCCGGGCATCATCTTCGAGACTCGACCCTCTGTGAACTACTGGGAACCGTGGTATCTCGGTTATCATCCCCCGCCCTGGCGGGATCGGGGCGTCCCCACCGCCGGGAATCCGGCGCGAGGTCTTTACCCTCAGCTCCTCAGTGACGGATACAATCTCCACGAATTGCATGCCCTCATGGCGCCGCGCCCGTTTCTCGTGTCCGGCGGGAGCGAAGATCCCTCCTCGCGGTGGAGCGCCTTGAATCACTCCCGCGCGGTCAATCGCCTCCTCGGTCACGAGGATCGTGTCTTCATGCACAACCGGCCCGATCACAGCCCCAACCCGGGATCTAATGAAGTGATCTACGATTTTTTCGATCACTGGCTCCGTTAGGGGAAGACTTCCACTGATCACGCCTTTGACCGAAGCGCCTCATTCCTTTATCTTGACCCATGAAAAATCTCATTCTCCCCGGCGCCGTTGCCACAGTCCTCTTCGCCTTCGCTCTTGGCACGAAAGCCGACGAGAAGAAGGCAGAGATAGAAACCGTCATCGAAGTCATGGAAAAAGCTCCTGAACAGCCCACCGCCCCCATCAAAAAAACCGACGAAGAGTGGAAGAAAGAACTGACACCCGATCAATATCGAATCCTGCGCGAAGACGGGACGGAACGTGCTAACGGCAAGGTCTATGAAGAATTCAAAAACCAAGGCGCCGGAACTTACTACTGCGCCGGTTGCAACGCCGAGCTCTTTACCTCCACCGAGAAATTCGATTCGCACTGCGGCTGGCCCTCATTCTATGATCCGGCTAAAGCGAAAAACGTAAAGTATGAGACCGACTACCACCTCGGCTACGCACGAACCGAAGTGAGCTGCAAAATCTGTGAAGGCCACCTCGGCCACGTCTTCGAAGGCGAAGGATTCGAGACCCCGACCGACAAACGTTACTGCATCAACGGCACCGTCTTGAAGTTCGTCCCCGCCGGAGAAGAGGCCCCGAAAGAGGAAGCAGAGAAAAAAGAGTAAGCCTGAATTTGAGGCGTTTGGTCTTTGGTTCCTCACTCAAAGACCCCATCGATCCAGGCGTCATACTTGGCGTCTTGACGCCCGGAATAGTTGTCCCATCGCTTGTCCCAATTTTCCTGGCGAAGACGAGCCTTCTCGATTTTCTCGTAGACCTTCGCATCTTGCACTTCAATCGTATTCTCCAGTTTCGAAGGGTCCGGGGTCGCGCAGGAAACGAGGAACAGGGCTGCAAACGAAAGAATGAGAGGCAATTTCATTTCCCTATCTTGACGGGATCGCCGCCAAAATCAATCTCTTGTTGAAGCAGGAGACGGGAACTCTTTTTCCCCTCACTGCGACGAAACAAGAAGCTACTTCAAAGCCAGCCCATGCCGCTGCCAAAACGCGGCCAGCGCGGCGGGGGAACCCTTGAAAATATTTCGCTCCGTCGGCCGGTCGAGGTCGCCGAAGTAGAGGCTGTTTTGATAGGACCCGTGGGAAAAAACTTTCGGAGTCGAAGCCCCGTTCGCCCATTCGACGCCGCCGTATTGCCACATCGTCCAGTCAGGCCAAAGCGCATACTGCTTCACGAGATTCTCCGGACTTCCGGGGGCGGGATAGACCGGACCGGCCCCGCCCGTGTGAGAATACAAGGCCAGCCAATAGGGTGCCCGCAGAAGTCGTGCTCTCGTTTTCGGATCGGCTGAGCTCGTCCGCTGCTTGAGCTCCGTGCTGTTTTCGAGATAGGCCACCGGCACCACTCCCGTCCGCGACTCGACCCGATCCATGAACTGCAAAATGGCAGCGAGGGTGAGATCCCCATCATAGTCTCCCACGAGGAGCAAGGACGAAGCATTCCAGCTCCGGCCCCGCGCCAGCGCCTGCGCCCGATCAACGAACTGGTCCGCCTGGCTCACCGCGCTGACGTGCTTTTGAACGCGGTAGTAGAGGCCCGGCAGCATCCCGGCGCGGTCGGCTGACGTGATAAAATCCGCGCACTTATCGTCGAGATTTCCGCCTTTACCGGCCCGGGCGATCAATCCCTTCGACCCGTTCGACGCCAGCGCCGAGACATCATGCTGCGTGTAGCTCCGCCCCTCGCGCTGACGCTCCTTCGGGTCGTAGGAAGAAACATTGATGATTTGCTGAAAGCCGCCCCCGGCGGGCGAATTCGTCGTCCCCTCATCCGTAGGCAGAGAACGGCACTGCGTCAACAAAGCCACAAAAGGAAAAAGGAGGAAACGGTTCATGAAATGGGGTGAAAAAAATCAGATCGGGATCAACTCAAGGCCCGCTTTGCCCCCGGAAATCGCGCTCGCAGGGAAACGTCGATCGAAAGTGGCGAACTTCGCTGCGTGCGACACCGAAAGCGCGAGGAGATAAAGATCAGCGACTCGGGAGGGCGTTAGCGCGGTGAGATCAAGCAATGCATTTTCCAAGAGCGACACATCGTGGTCGCAACGTTCCGTGGGAACCCGATCAACAAATTCGAGCAGCACCTCCCGAACCCGGGCCGTGGTCCCGAGGCAATTGGGATACCGTGGCTGGCTCGCGACCCGAAGCACCCCATTTTCAACATGGGAACACAACAGAAGACGGGGTGAGAATTGGGATTCATACCAACGATGCGCCGCATCATGATGCAAATGCATCGGGTCCAGTAAGGCCAGCAGCGCATTCACATCCGGAAGAAAGAGACTCATGCCTATTCATCGAGAAGCTCACGGACGATTTCAGGAGTGACCGCCTTTGCCTTCGGCGAGAGAGGAAACAAAGGGATGCCGTTCCTCTCCCGTTGCGGAGCCGGTCCTGCCGTCACCGATTGGCGCAGCAGCGTCGAAACGACTTCTCCGAGAGACCGACGCTCTTTCGCCGCCAGATTTCTGGCCATCTCCAGGACGTCATCATCCAGATTCAGGGTGGTCCTCATGGGGAAAACATCACGCATCACGCATCATTTGTCAATTCAAGCGAGGTTTCATCTCTGGGTGAATGGCCTGTCCCTGTAAATTTCCGATGCAAATCGTCACGCCACCGTCAATCGACCCACCAATCCGACGAAAAATTCCTCGCTCCACAACGCGACCGCATCATCGTCCTCGATGAACGGAAGCACATCGTCTTTGGCCTGTTCGAAATTCACGGCGGCGAAGCGATCCTGTAAAAGCGACTTTAGAGCTTCCCTCGTGAGAAAGTCCCCGGTTTTCCAATGGCCCGTTTGCTCCATTCGCTTTTGAAGATGGCCCAGGTGCACCGGAATGCCGCGCCCAAGGTACCAGACAAAATCATAGAAGTCCCTTCCCTTGACCCGACGCTTCCAGTTACGGCAGAGAAGCGCGTGCACCTTTCCTGCGAAAAGACAGGAGGGAACGAACAGCTTCACCTGAAAGGGAATCGGCAGAAGGAGTGTCTGAACTTCAGTTTCCGCCCCCGGAGGTGGGTCGGTGTCCAACTCCATCTTCACCTTCAATTTCTGCCCCGCGGGAAAGTGGTTTTCCAGTCCCTCCGGCACTCCGATCTCCAACAAGTTGATTCGCGTATTCCCCTTGATGAAAGCTGAGTCGATCGCTGTCGCCAATAACTTCTCTTTCCTCTCCACCTCAAAGACAAAGCCAAACCCGGCCAACTCAGCCCGCACCGCCTCAAGGTGGGAAGACAGGTCGAAATCAGAGCCCGGTCGCAGGAGAGTGAAATCAAGATCCTCCGAGTAGCGGGGCAGTCCGTGAAAGATCCGAAGGGCAGTGCCTCCGTAGAAGGCAACATGCTCATAAAACTTGGAACGCCACAGACCAAGAAGAGCCAATTCCTGCACGATTTCACGCAGGGCATTCTCCCAGTCGCCGGCCGTTTCCAGTTTGTAGCGGTCAAGTAGAGATTAAGGGCGGCATTCATGATCGTGTTCGGGAATCAAGTTTCTCCATCCACTTCGCTAAGCAAGTCACGGGGACTCTCCGATAGCGATCCGCAATCGCCTTGATCAATGTCCAATCCAGCGACTCGAGGCTTCCCTCATCCACGCGGAGATCGTCGAACAGGAACGCAGGCACCTCGCGCTGAGCGGAAAGCCCGCGCGCCTGAGCAATTCGGTCACAGAGCGCCTTTTCGGGGGAGGCAATGAGGTAGGCTCCGCCCCGTGATGATTCCCTCTTCACACCCACCGCAAAGACCCGTTCCGGTATCGGTCGATAACGAAATCGCCCCACTGGAGTGTGGAAAACCTTCGCCCTCTTCGAGGTCATGCAGGTAATTTCGGCGACTCGCTCCGGAACCATCCCATAAAGAGAAAGCGCCGTCTCCAGGCTGATATAAGACGGTCCATAGACCAGCCCGGAAAGGACAAGAGGATCCACGCTTTGCAGCCCCGGCGAGTCTGAACCGGCAATATAGAGCCCCCGTTTCACTTGGATCACCTCTCCACGCTCGCACAATCGAGACAGCTTGTCCCGGGGCGCACGGAAGTGCTTAAGCCGATCCATCGCCAACTGGTAGTCGAAGGGCGTCTCGCGCGGGAGATTTAGCCTGTTACGTAATTTTGTCACCATGTCGAATTTAAATCGACATGGCGGCATAAACAAGAGAATTTTGTTGAATGCGTAAGCATCCAGAGTTTTGTAACTCAATCGGGTGAATCTCGCTCCGTCCCAGTGAGTCGGGTAAATTTCACGACGCGTTAATCACGTATTATTGACTCGTCAATTCATGATCGAAAACTGATTGAATCGACAACCTGTCCCTGTGAATGCACGTGATTGAATCGACAACCTGGTACCGTAAAAAGATCGTTCGGAGGAGTCGCGCGAGCCCGAAGGGCGTA
>CAZOUP010000121.1:11607-15206 GCA_964583035.1 uncultured Akkermansia sp. | reverse complement strand
TTCATCGCTCAGGGGGATATGCCGGACATCAGCTGGGCGCCCGTCCTCGCTGCCTATGGGCGCAACAACCGATCCGCGATGCTCCGCCTTCCCGCGAATCGCTACTGCGTCGAGAACCGGGCACCGGACATGTCGAACAATCCCTACCTCACCGCCGCAATGCACCTCGCGGCGGGACTAGACGGCATTGAGCAGGAGTTGGATCCAGGCGAGCCGATCAATGCGAACGCCTACCATCTCAGTCGTGCGGAACTGAAAAGGGAAGGCATTCATTTTCTCCCCGCAACTCTCAAAGAAGCCCTCGACGCGTTCGAAGACGACCCGTTCACGGAAGGCGTCCTCGGCGAAATGAAGGAGATCTTTCTCAAGCAGAAGCGTTGGGAGTGGGAGCAGTCCTTCTATCCGATCCACGAGCGACAGCTTGATCGGTTTCTCACTCACGTTTGATCTAGAGATGAAGTCAGCAACCCGCACGATCCCCACAAACGAACTGCTCCGGCAGCTCGGGATCACGCTGTGTTGCGAGGTATTTTTAGGTTGCTGAAAAGGCACTAACCAACGGCGACTCCGCCACCTGCTAATTCAAGATCCTAAAACTACCATAATTTTTCTCTTATTTTTCTCATGAAAAACGTCACCGAATCTGACATCCGCGCGGCCTGTTTGCCCGCTCCTTCGCCCGCACAGGGCTACCGGGGAATGATCCCCAATGCACAACCGAAACTCTCCGTGACGGAGATTCTCGAAGAAATCCAGCGCATCGCCGACCTTCCGCTTTCCCAAAGCACGACGCTTCCCTCGCAAGCCTACACGAGTGAAGAATTCTTCGCCTGGGAGGTCGAAAACCTTTTCAAAAACGACTGGTATGCCGTTGCCCATGTCTCTCAGCTTCCGGAAGCGGGCGACTTTATCAACCTCGACCTCCTCGGCGAGCCGATGATCGCAGTGAAGGACAAAGAGGGGCAATACCGGATTCTTTCCCGCGTCTGCCCGCACCGTGCGATGGACATCATGCCTCCCGGTTTCGGGCACGACGGACACAGCCCCGCCGAAGTGAGGGAAGGGGAATCCGGCTGCGGAAAGACCCGATTCTTTCTCTGCCCCTACCACTTCTGGACCTTCGAACTCGATGGACAACTCAAAGCCTGTGCCGAGATGGGTGAGGCGGAGGATTTCAACCGGAACGACTGGAAGCTTCGCGAGTTTCGCTCCGAAGTTTGGAACGGCTTTCTCTTTCTCAATCTCGACGGCAAGGCTCCCCAAACCGTTGCCGAAAGGTATGCCACTCTCAACGAATCCATCGCTCCCTGGAAGACCGGGGAAATGAAGCTGATCTCGACAAACGAATGGGATTGCGCCTTCAACTGGAAGGTCCTCGGCGAAAATTTCATGGAGTCCTATCACCACGCCGGAGCGCACAGCAAAACGCTCCAGCCCATGATGCCCGCTCGTGACACCTGGACGGAAGAGGAAAAACCCTCCCACATCCGCTGTCATCTCCCGATGAAAAATGCTCTGCGCGATGAGATCAAGGCGTTGGAAGCCGAAGGGAAACGCTGGGACATTTTCCCGCCGATCGAAGGCCTCAGTGAAGACGACCGCTTCGAGTGGGGACTCGGCCTCGCCTTTCCACTTTTCACCTTCGTGACGACGCCGGATTCCTTCATTTGGTATCGGATCGAGCCGCTTGGGCCGGACCGCCTCAAGCTCCTCACGACAATCCTCGTCCCTGCCTTGACTCTGGAGCATCCCGAGTATGAGTCGATGAAAGAAAAGGGCAACCAGGCTGCGATCAATTTTCACCTCGAAGACATGGAGGTCTGCATGGCGGTCCAGCGCGGACTCTACACCTCCGGCTATCAACGGGGACGACTCAGTCACCTCGAAATGTCGATCTGGCTCATCCAGCGATTCCTCGCCGCAAGAGCACGCGGGACCTGGCCAACCCTCGACCGCCCCGCCGCTCCGGCACAACTCTAACAAACCAGTTAACTTGAGTTAGTCATAACCGTCTAAACACAAGATTATTACTAACATGAAGATTGCCGCGTCACGCTTGCGCCAAGGAGGAGCGACACTCCTGTCGCTCGCGATTCGCACCGGGCATTGCAGGCATTACTTGCCGGGCGACAAGAATATCGCCCCCCCCTTGGACTCCCTGGTCCACAAGCAACTTGACGCATATGGGCAGGATGCCCATGCCACTTTTTAAATTCTAACAAACCAATATTACAACATGACCAAGGAAGAACTGATTCAAAAGAAGGACGAGCTCAAGGCTCAGGGCGTGAAGTATTGTGTCGGCGCCTACGTCGATATACACGGCGTCCCCAAAGGAAAGTTTGTCCCCATCGATCACTTCGTGCACTTTGCGCAGGGGTCTGAGCTATACACTGGCTACGCCCTAGATGGCCTCGGGCAAAGACCGAACGACGATGAAATTGCCTCGGTCCCTGATCTTGAGCGCGGCACGATCCTTCCCTGGAATAAGGAAGTCGCCTACTACCCGGCGGACAACACCTTCAAAGGCGAACCTTATGAGATCAATACCCGCGTCGCCTTGAAGAAGGTCCTCGGCAAAGCCGCCGAAATGGGCTACGGCCTGAACCTCGGGATCGAATGCGAAGTCTTCGTCGTCAAATATACCGATGAAGGAAAGTTAGAAATCCCCAACGACGACGACAATCTCGAAAAGGCCTGCTATGACGTGAAGCGTTTCATGGATCGCTACGAGTGGATCGACAAAATCTCCACCGTCATCAACGACCTCGGATGGGATCTCTACTCGCTCGACCACGAAGACGCGAATTCGCAGTTCGAGTTCGACTTCAAATACGCCGACGCCCTCACAATGTGTGACCGCTTCATTTTCTTCCGCATGATGGCGAAACACTATGCTGCAGAAGAAGGGCTTCTCGCCACCTTCATGCCAAAGCCCTTTGCGGACAAGACCGGTTCAGGCGCGCACTTCAACATGTCGCTCTACGATCCCGAGACCGGGAAGAATCTCTTCGAATGCGATCCCGCGGATGATCCGCGCGGCCTCGGCCTCACCGAGCTGGGCTACCAATTTTTGGGGGGTGTCCTCAAACACGGCCCCGCGATTTGCGCCGCCTTTGCGCCGACCGTGAACAGTTACAAACGCCTTGTCCGCAAGGGCCTCATGTCCTACTACAGTTGGGCACCGGTCTTCAACAGCTACGGGAAAAACAACCGCACCAACGCCCTCCGCGTCCCCATGGGCGGCGGTCGCGTCGAGGCGCGCAATGCCGATGCAGCCTGCAATCCCTACCTCGCGGCGACACTCGTTCTCGCGGCAGGACTCGAAGGCATTCGCGAAGGCATTGATCCGGGCGCGGCTCAGGAGGAGAACCTCTATGAATACTCGTCGCAGCAACTCACCGACGCCGGGATCCAGGAACTTCCCCGCGATCTCAACGAAGCCGTCAACGAGTTCGCAAGCGACCCCTTCATTGAGCAAGTGTTAGGCAAGGAACTCAAAGACGAATTCATCACCTACAAGTCCGAAGAATGGCGTCAATACCACCAGACGGTTTCCCAGTGGGAAATTGATCGGTATGCGCGGCTTTTTTGATCAT
>CAZOUP010000121.1:0-11507 GCA_964583035.1 uncultured Akkermansia sp. | reverse complement strand
CACCAGACGGTTTCCCAGTGGGAAATTGATCGGTATGCGCGGCTTTTTTGATCATTTACGACAGGTGACACACCTTTGCTCCTGACTCGTGATACGGAAAGGCTCAGATCGTTAGAAAACAAAGACTGATGGCATGGCTCATGCATCTAAAAATGAAGATTCACAGAGGTCTGTGAAGACGGTCATGTCATTAGTCACTACAGCCGAGCCGCCCGTTACCTTAAGTCCGGAGAAACCGGGATCAGGGTTCTCGTTCTTTGCTCTCTTCGAGTTCAAGAAGCCGATCGGAAAAACGCTTCAGGTTTTCCTCGCGATTGCGGCCTGGGTTGGGTTCCTCTTAGGCTGGCATCTCCTCGCGGCGGCTTCTTTTACCCCTGAGGCACTCTTCCCCGGTCCGGTGAAAGTGGCGACGGCGCTGTATGATCTCTTTGCGACACAGGCTTTCGGGATCGATGTCCTCATGAGTGTGAAGCGGATTGTGATCAGCTTCATGATTGCGCTATCGATCGCCCTGCCTCTCGGGATGCTCATGGGCACCTTTCCTGTAGCAGAAGGGTTTCTGAATCCCCTTGTCTCACCCTTCCGCTATCTGCCTGCTCCCTCATTTGTTCCCCTGCTTCTCATGTGGCTCGGAACGGGTGATGGGCAAAAGATCGCGCTTCTCGTTCTTGGGGTCGTCTGGTTTCTCGTCACGCTTTTCATGGATAATACCAAGGCGGTCCGCACCGAGATTGTCGAGTGCTCGCGAACCCTCGGGGCGAAACGCGGGAACGTCCTCTGGCGGGTCATTCTTCCCTCGGCCCTGCCGAGTTATCTCGACACCGCGCGGCAAATGCTTGCCGTCAGTTGGACCTATCTCGTCATCGCCGAGATCGTCGCGGCGACGGACGGGATCGGCGCCATGATGATGCGCGCGAAGCGTTTTGTCAGGGTCGAAGACATCCTTGCGGGCATTCTTGTGATCGGTCTCCTCGGCCTTCTTTTCGATCTTATCTTCCGGCTCATTCACCGCCTCTGCTTTCGCTATCTCTGTCGAGACTAATCCAACGAACAAAACGAAAACGAAAATGAAAATGAAACACTACCTCATGCGCGCCGGAGCTTTTCTGTCCCTGGCAGCTTTCTTCACCCTGACTTCCTGCTCAGGTGACCCCGCCCCGCCGGAAGAACCTGTCGCGGAAGAAGCGGCAGCGGAACCGGCCCCTGAACCGGAGGACCCGGCGGAACCTGCACCCGCTCCCGAAACTCCGGCTGAGCCAGCTCCTGCACCTGCCCCGGCGGAACCAAAACCCGCTGCCGAAGCAAAGCCGGCGATGGAGCCGACCACGGTGAAAGTCTCACTCTTCTCATGGCCCGGCTATGGTTTCTGGTTCATCGCCAAAGAGAAAAACCTCGTCCCTGAAATCGATCTCGATATTCAGATTATCGAAGATCCCTATGAGAGCTTCGGCCTCATGGCAGCCGGCCAACTCGACGTCACCTCCTCCACCGTCGAGTATGGACCGATCGCCGCTGAAGAAGATGTCCCCGTTCAAATGGTAGCCTACACCAATCCTTCTTACGGAACGGACAAGATCATCCTCGCTCCCGGAATCGAGTCAGCTCAGGACCTCATCGGGAAAGAGGTCGCCGTTCTCGAAGGTGGCCTCACTCAGATTTACATGGGCATTTGGCTCGAAGAAAATGGAGTCGCTTTTGACCAGGTCAAATACACGAACCTGATCATGGATGACGCCGTCGCCGCGATGGTCAGCGGCAAAGTCGCCGCCGGTGAGTTCTGGGAGCCATTCGGCAGCAATGTCCTCAAAGCATTGCCCGGCGCCACTGTCGCCGCGACCTCAAAGGATCCCTACTTCAAGGAAACTGCGCTTCTTGCCGACGGAATGTACATGAGCAAATCATTTATGGAGAAGAAGAAGATCGCCGCCCTCACTGTGAAAGCCTACTTCGAAGCGGTTAAGTTCTGGGAGGAGAATCCAGCGGAAGGCAACGCAATCATTGCGAAGGGACTGCAGTTCCCGATCGAGGATGTCGAGCTTGTCATCGGTGCTGACGGCAGCTCCGAAGATGGCGGCATCTATCCCTTCAACTTCCTCGACGCCGCTCAGTTCTACGGCCTCATGGAAGGCACGCCGCCTTTCGGTGAAAACGGTCACATCGCGGCGCATTGGAAAATGACCAACGATTGGTGGATCAAATTTGGGATGGTCAAAGAGAGCCATCCCATGGAATCCGGAATCGCGGTCGGGCCGATGACGTCACTCATCGAAAGTGGATACGGTAAATAATCCTAACACACATTGAATCATGTCAGTCGCCGCCTCCATCGCCACCGCTTTTCTTCTCGAAATCGGCCAAACCGACGATGCGTCGCCTGATCCTTTTAACTTTGTCGAACTTCCCACAGGAACTTTCCTGATGGGAGGTTCTGACGAAGACCGCTACGTCAGCGCCGTCGAATTGCCGCGGCGTGAGGTAACGATCTCACAGCGTATCGCGATGGGACGCTCTCCCGTGACCCAATGCCAATGGGCTCGCTTCAAGAAATTCATCGTCCCCGGATCGAACGGATCCTGCCTTCCTATTTCAGGGGTGACCTGGGAGGAGGCCGTGGCCTACTCCGCATGGCTCAGCACACAAACAGGGAGAATCTGCCGACTCCCCACCGAAGCCGAGTGGGAGTATGCCGCTCGCGCCGGAAACGATGCGCTTTTTCCCTCCGGCCGGAATCGTCTCTCACTCAACGAAGCGAACTATCTTTACGATGAAATGGGAGATCCCGTCGGTCGCGGTTACATGACACCGATCGGCTCCTACCCGCCAAACCCTTTTGGTCTCTTCGACATGAGCGGAAACATCAGCGAATGGACCACCAGCCCGTGGACGCGGAGTCCCGGTGAGATTTCCGACACCCCCGGAACCCGCTTCGTCATTAAAGGCGGTTCCTGGGATCAACTCCCCCGCACGATGCGCTGTTCCTCCCGCGACTGGGCTCGGGGCAGCGAGAGCCACGACAACCTCGGGTTCCGACTCGTCGTAGAACTTGACTAGCACCCTTCGATGAAAATCTCTCTCTTCAAAACCTTCTGGGGACACGAAGGCAGCTACGCCGACGCCGCGCGGCTTTGTGCCGAGGCCAACTTTCAGGGTTTCGAGTCGCCTTTCCCCACCGACTCTGCTGAGCAGGAATCTTTTCTCCAAATTCTCGCGGAGAACGACCTCCTCTATATTGCGGAGATTTCCACCGCGACCGTCCCCGGCTTTTACGTACCCTCGCCCGGAAAGTCAGTCGATGAACACCTCGCTTCGCTCCGCGAAGGAATCGAAAACGCCCTTCCTGCGAAGCCGCTCTTCATCAACACGATGTGCGGCAGCGATGCGTGGAGTCCCTCGGAAGCCATCGAATTTTACGGAGCGATTCCGGCGCTTGAAAAAGAATACGGCATTTCCATCTCCGCCGAGACCCACCGGGGCCGTTACATCAACAGCGCCTGGGCGACGCGCGATGTCCTCACCGAAGTGCCTGACCTCAAGATCACCTGCGACTTCAGCCATTTTGTTGTCGTCGCGGAACGGCTCGTCCTCGATGAGGAGCCGGAGATCCTCGATCTCTGCGCCAGGCACGCTTTCCATCTCCAAACCCGCGTCGGCTACAATCAGGGGCCTCAGGTTCCTGATCCACGCGCTCCGGAACATGCCGGTGACCTCGCCGCTCATGAGGGGTGGTGGTATAAAGTCTGGGAATCTCAATTCGCAAGAGGCGTCGAGCATTTCACGATTACCCCCGAGTTCGGTCCCGACGGCTACCTCCACTGTGAGCCTTTCACCCAAAAGCCGGTCGGCGATCTCTGGGACATCAACACCTGGATCGCTCACAAGCAGCGCGACCGGCTTCAAACTCTCCTTTCAACCTAACCTCCCTAACAAAACACCATGACGACAGCATCTCCACCCATGCCGGCTCCCTCGACGACCGACGAGAACTATTCCTTTCCCGCTAACGGAAGAAGCACCGCTGACTTCAAAGCGATCTGTGACAGCATTGTCGAATCCGCCGCGCTTCCACGCGAGAAGTCGCAGTCTCTTCCCTCCGGCGCCTATGTCTCGCCCGACTTCCTCGATTTTGAAGTGAATGAAATTTTCCGCAAAGAATGGATCTCCATCGCCCACATTTCCCAGATCCCGAAATCGGGCGACTACCTACGTGTCGATCTGTGCGGCGAGCCGATGCTCGTGACGCGCGGCAAAGACGAGCAGGTCCGCGTCCTCTCACGCGTCTGCCGCCACCGTGGCATGGACGTCATGCCAAGTGGCAAAACTCCCGAGAGCGGAAACCAACGTGTCGTCCTTTGTCCTTATCACCTCTGGAGTTACGACCTCACCGGCAAGCTCGTCGGCGTGCCCGAAATGCAGGAGGCCGAAGACTTTGATCGCAGCGAAGTCTGCCTCCACGAATATCGCAGCGAAATCTGGGAGGGATTTATTTTTGCGACTCTGAACGATGACCTCCCCCCTGTCGCCGAAAAGCTTGGCGGGCTGAAAGAGAAATTCATCAATAAGTGGAACTGGTCCGAAGCCGAACTCGTCTGGTCGCAGACCTGGGAGTGCGATTTCAATTGGAAGATTCTTTTAGAGAATTTCATGGAAGCCTATCATCACCTCGGTGCCCACCGTGAAACACTCGAGCCGTTTCTCCCCGCGAAAGGATGCTGGACTGAACCCTACGACAAAAATTTCTCGGTCATGCACCTGCCGCTCCGCGCCGACATGAAAGAGGAGATCCTTAAAACCGGTGACGCCGGGACGACGATGAATCCTTTTCCCGGTCTCGAAGTCGAGGACTACACTGAGTGGTGGGTCTACCTCGGCTTTCCAAACTTCCTCATCTTCAACGCGCCGGACCGCACCTACTGGTATCGACTCCTGCCGACCAGTCCGGAGACCTGCACCTTGCTCACAACGATGATCATTCATCCTTCGAATAAAGAGCGCGAGGACTACAACGAGCTTTTTGCGAGCGAGGTCGAAGCCGCGATCAAATTCCACATGGAGGACATGGAGGTCTGCGGCGCGACCCAGATGGGAATGCGATCCGCTGCCTACCAGCCGGGAAGACTGAGCCACCTCGAAGAGCCGATCTGGCATTTCCAGCAATACCTCACCTCCGTGATCGAGCGTTCTCGCGGATGAGCTTTTTCTCCCTCGAGGGAAAGGTCGCCATCGTCACCGGGGGAAGCTCCGGGATTGGCGAAGCGATCGTGTCCCGCTTCATCGAGGCGGGCGCGACCGTTGTCATCGCTGACCGGAAAGCGCCGGCTTCGGCGTCTGTCGAGTTCATCGCAACCGATGTTGCGGTGGAATCTCAGCTCGCAGCGCTCGTTGATTCTGTCATCGCGAAGCACGGGAAGCTCGACATCATGGTCAACAACGCCGGGATCCAACCTCTTGGCGTGAGCTTTCAGGACCTCACTCCGGCGCTCCTGGAGCGAACTCTCGCAGTCAATGTTCACGGCGTCGCCTTCGGGATTAAGCACGCCGCCCGCGTCATGAAGTCCGGTGGACGCATTCTGAACACCGCCTCGTTTGTGGGCACGTTAGGGATTCCGGCAGGAACCGCCTATGCAACCTCCAAGGCGGCAGTCGCGCACCTCACCAAATGCGGCGCTCTCGAACTGGCGCCCCGGGGAATCACCGTGAACGCCGTCGCCCCCGGCACGATTGAGACCCCGGCAGTTCTCGAAATCGAAAACAATCCAGAGATCCCTTTCGCCGAATCAAGAACTCCCCTCGGCCGTCTCGGCACGCCGCATGAGATCGCAGCCGCCTTTCACTTTCTGGCTTCCGATGATGCGTCCTACATCACGGGTGCGATCATTCCTGTCGACGGAGGAATTACCGCCGGATGGGAGCGCTATGATCTGACAACCCCGCCGGAGGTCAATGCTGCCGGAGAATGGGAGGATACGCCTCTTTGAACCCCTAATCTTTGAGAATGATCAAAAGGACAAACTCCCGTTTCATGCTTGCGCCAAGGAGGAGCGACACTCCTGTCGCTCGCGATTCGCTCCGCGCATTGCGGACGGGGCTTGCCGGGCGACAAGAGTGTCGCCCCTCCTTGGATTTTTGACGAAAATGCCCGCGACTCCCTATCTCCCCCCGCCGCGACACCTTTGGCCTCACGGCAAAAAGTGCGCCGTCATGATTTGTTTCGATGTCGATGGAGAAACGACCGCGCTCTCCGAGGACCCGGCGCTTGCCTCGCGTCTCACGACGATGTCGCAGTGCGAGTATGGACCGACCGTCGCGGTCCCGCGTCTCCTCGGTCTCATGAAACACCTTGAGCTGCCGGCCACTTTTTTCATTCCAAGCTATATCGTCGAGCATCATCCCAAGATGACGACCGCGATTCTAAACGACGGCCACGAAATCGGCGCTCACGGCCATCTCCATGAAAAACTCGCGGAACTCTCCCCGCCCGAGGAGAAAGAGATTCTCCTCAAGAGCCTCGGCATCCTCGAGTCCGTTACCGGGAAGCGTCCCCTCGGGTTTCGCGCTCCCTGGTTTGAAATCAACCCCGGCACGACCGACCTCCTTACACGCGAAGGATTTCTCTACAACGCCAGCATGATGGGAGACGACGTGCCCTTTGTTCACGCGAATGGCCTCGTCGAAATCCCCGGACAGTGGCTGCTCGAAGACTGGGAGCAGTTCGCCTTCAACGCTGACCCCGCCTGGGGTTTTATCCCCGAGGATTGCGAAAAAGTTTACCGCCTCTGGTGGGATGAGTTCACCGCGATGCGCGACTACGGCTGCTGCTTCGTCCTGACACTACACCCGTGGCTCAGCGGTCGTCCGTCGCGAGTAAAACTTCTCGAACGCCTCTTCAATGACATCATTGAAACCGGTGACGCCTGGATCGCGACCGGTTCCGAAATCGCCGCTTGGGTGAAGGAAGACCCAACTCGTCGTCTCGAAACAGACTTTGACGCATGAAAGTTTCACTCACGGAAATGGTAGTCCTCCAAGGCGGGCGAACCTGGATTGGTTCCTCCCGAAACGACAAGTTCTCGAATACAGGCGAGCCGCCCGGTGGATGGTTCGAAGTCGAGGGTCCCTTCGAAATGGGGAAATTTCCCGTCACCGTCGCCGAATGGCAGTCCTTTGAACCGGGTCGGTTTGAAGGAGTCGATGGCGAGCTCCCTGCCCACGGAATCAGCTGGGGTGATGCGATGGTTTTCATCAAATGGCTGAGGAATGACACGGGAGACGAGGGCTGGGATCTCCCCACCGCACGCGAATGGGAGCACGCGGCGCGGGCGGGATCTGACACCGTCTTCCCGAAAGGCGACACCCTGAGTCCAAGGGAGGCAAATTTCCTCTTCGACGAATCGATCCATCGAGTGGGACCCGGCGGCATGACAAAGGTGGGAGCCTATCCGCCCAATGCCTTCGGCCTCCATGACCTTCTCGGAAATGTCTGCGAGTGGACCAGCGAAATTGGAGAGCGAGCGCATTGCCACCAGATTCGAGGAGGTGCCTGGGACTATCTTCCAAGACTACTGCGTTGCTCCTGGAGCGATGAAATCCCCGACACAAGCGAGCGGGACAACGTCGGATTTCGCGTGGTTCGCAGGCCCGGTATGACGTCGAAACACGATTAGTAATACTAATTGATCGAAAAGTATTACCTATTGGCCCGCCTTGTGCTCTTCTAGCGGAGAAAAGGAGGTTGTCTTGGAAAAAGGTGTTAAACGAATCAGTATTTCTCTGCCCAACGGGGTCTACAACGAGTTGGATAATCTCGTGAAGGCCCGTGGTTTCACGAACCGTTCACAGGCCGTCGCGGAGATGATTAACGCGAGTTTGATCGAGCACTACAAGCAGCGCGGAACCGAAATGATGGCGGGGACGATCATCCTGTTCTACGACGAGTCGAAATCGGGGCTCCTTCCCCAGCTCGCCGCGATTGAGCGCGAATACATTGACGAAGTGATCAGCTCGCAGCACATCCTCCTCGAAAAAGATCACACCATGGAGGTCATCCTCGTGCAGGGTCCGGCGAGACGTCTCAAAATGATCGCCGACAAGCTCATCACCTGTAAGGGCGTGAAGTCGGGACGCCTTGTCATGATGTCACTCCTCATTCCACCGATTCATCCGTTCCCGGGAGAGTGAGCGGTGTTCAGTAATCAGTAAAACTCGCGGGCGCCAGCCTGCCACTCCGAAGACCTTCCCGCGTTTTACCTTTCACTTCCCTGCTCCCCCGATGACCGATCCAAAAATCATCTACGAAAAAGTTCTCCCCGGCGGCGGGATGTGGTCGCAGACGATTCGTCGCGGTAAGGTGCTCCGCCTCACTGATCTCGAAGGCGGAGCCAATGTCAGCACGCTTCTTTACAACGCGGACGAGCCGATCGAGCGCTACAACATGCCGGACACGTTGAAAGGTCAGCATACTTTTCAGCTCACGGAAGGTCACTGCCTTCACTCTGACATGGGCCGAATCTTTTGCTCGATCATCAAGGACACCGCCGGTTGGCATGACAGCGTGTGTGGATGCACCGACGCAAAGCTGGTCCGCGAAAAATACGGGGAGCACAATTACCAAACAGCGCGAAATGATTTCTACCGGAACGCGCGTGAGAATTTTCTGATCGAGTTAGGGAAACACGGATTGGGGAAAAAAGACATCGTTCCAAATCTAAACCTCTTCTCCAAAGTCGTTTCCGACGAAGTTGGAAAGCTCGGCTACGTCGAAGGAGCGTCCGCCGCTGGATCAGTCATCGAGCTTCGCTTTGAAATGGACACCCTTGTTGTCCTCACGACCTGCCAACACCCGCTCGACCCCAACCCGAACTACGCGCCGAAACCAATGAAGCTCGAAGTCTTCGCCGCCGACCCCGTCGCCGCAGACGATCCCTGCCGGATCTCGCGACCGGAAAACGAACGCGCTTTTACGAACACGGAGGATTACTACGCCCTGAGCACGTAGCATGGGCATCCTGCCCATGATCTTGTCCTATGCGATCTACCACCCCTAACGAAAGAATCCACCCTCAGCGTAAAACTCCCCCTGAAAAAACATCGGCAGGATGCCGATGCTACGCCATGACTGAATCCACCCATTCCCCCGAAGACGCAGCCTACCGCGAAGTCATCCTCGCCGGTGATCATTGGATGCGGCGCATCGACAAAGGCCAAACTTTTCGCATTCTCGATCTTGAGGGCAATCAGGCCGCCGACACGCTTTTCTACAACGCAAACGACCCGACCGATCGCTACGCCGCCGATGTCACGATCCGCACCCAGGCCGCGCTTTATCTCACCGCCGGAACGACCCTGATGTCGACCGAAGGCAATCCGCTTCTCACGATCACTGCCGACACCTGCGGTCGCCACGACACCGTCGGCGGGGCCTGCTCCCGCGAATCGAACACGATGCGCTACTCGCTCGACAAAGAAGCCATGCACGCCTGCCGTGACTCTTTTCTCTGCGGGGTCATTGACTGGGGCGAGGGCCTCGGAAAGCGGGACATCACGAACAACATCAACTTTTTCATGAATGTTCCCGTCACTCCTGACGGCAAGCTCACCTTTGCGGACGGCATTTCCGCCCCCGGACGCTATGTCGAGATGGTCGCGGAGATGGATGTGATCGCCCTTATTTCCAACTGCCCGCAGCTCAATAATCCCTGCAACGCTTACAATCCCACGCCCGTCGAAGTTCTTATCTGGGACTGAGTTTCACGCATCATGCTTTCCAAAGTTCTTATCGCCAACCGCGGAGAAATCGCCTGTCGGATCATTCGCACCCTCAAGGATCTCGGGATCGGTTCAGTCGCCGTTTATTCCGAAGCCGATCGCGACGCCCCCCATGTCACCGAAGCAGACGAAGCGTTTCTTCTCGGACCGGCGCCGGTTTCGGAGTCCTACCTCAAGACAGAACGCCTCCTCGAAATCGCCGCCGCGACAGGATGCGATGGCCTTCATCCCGGCTACGGCTTGCTTTCTGAAAACGCCAATTTCGCGGAATCCTGTGAAGCCGCCGGGGTCGCCTGGATCGGACCGACAGGAGAACAGATTCGTCAGTTCGGCCTCAAACACACCGCGAGACAGATCGCCAAGGACAGCGGCGTTCCCCTCCTTGAAGGGACCGCCCTTCTCACCTCAGTCGAGGAAGCAGTCGCCGCCGCGGAAGCGATCGGCTACCCCGTCATGCTCAAGAGCACCGCAGGCGGAGGCGGGATCGGAATGGAGATTTGTCAGGACTCAAGAGGGTTAGGTGAGGCGTTCAACAGGGTTACCCGCATGAGTCAGGCGAACTTTGGCGACAGCGGCGTCTTTCTCGAAAAATACATCAAGCGCGCGCGCCACGTCGAAGTGCAACTTTTTGGCGACGGTCAGGGTCATGTCGTGTCCTTAGGAACCCGGGACTGCTCAGCCCAGCGCCGCCATCAAAAGATCATCGAGGAGACACCAGCCCCCGGCTTCACCCGTGAAGAGGCACCCGAACTCTTTGAGGGCGCTGCGAAAATGGCCGCTGCGCTCAACTACCGCAGCGCCGGAACCGCCGAGTTTCTCGTCGATGCCGAGACCGGCGACTACTACTTTCTCGAAATCAACACCCGCCTCCAGGTCGAGCACGGGATCACCGAATCGGTCACCGGCGTCGATCTCGTCGAGTGGATGGTGAAACTCGCGGGCGGCGATGAAATCGACTACAGTTTTGCCGAGTCGGGCTACTCCATCGAGGTCCGCCTCTGCGCCGAAGATCCTGCCAAAGATTTCCAACCTTCCTCCGGCCTTCTCACCGAAGTGATCTTTCCGGACGAGGCGAGGGTCGATCATTGGATCTCCGGCGGCAGTGTGATTTCAGCGCACTACGATTCATTGATCGGCAAGATCATGGTGACCGCGCCGACGCGAGGGGAAGCGGTCGCCGCGATGTCCGCTGCTCTCGCGAAGACAAACATCGCGGGGATCGAGACCAATCTCGAGTATCTACGCGAGATCATCAAGGGCGACACTTTTGCCAAGCCCGGCGCGATGAGCACAAGCGTCCTCGCTGACTTTGCCTACACGCCTTCAACGATCGATGTCCTCGCTTCCGGCACGCAAACGACAGTGCAGGATTTCCCCGGTCGCATCGGCTACTGGGAGGTTGGGATTCCGCCTTCCGGTCCGATGGATTCTCTTTCCTTCCGCATTGCGAATCGCCTCGTCGGGAATAATGAAGGAACCGCCGGCCTCGAAATCACCGTCTCGGGGCCAACTTTGAAATTCAATCGCGCGACCGAAATCGCTCTCGTCGGGGCGGCACTCCCTACGACCCTCGACGGAGAACCAATCCCCTTCGGCCAACCCATTCCGATCAGCAAAGGCTCCGTATTGAAGATCGGGACGAGCGGAAAAGAGCCTGGCGTTCGGGCTTACCTCGCGGTGAAAGGCGGGCTCGATGTCCCGGATTATCTCGGCAGTAAATCGACCTTTACCCTCGGTCAATTCGG
>CAZOUP010000120.1:0-15302 GCA_964583035.1 uncultured Akkermansia sp. | reverse complement strand
TGAAAAAGGGATCCCGACCGCTCCCCGGCAAATCCTCATTCCACCCGTCTGGCACGACGGGCCGAGTGTGGGGTGAAAAGTAGCTCCGATCACTCCTCTAACCGGCCATTTATTTCCGAGGGAATCGGCTTATCTGCAGATGGCGAATTGCCGGACCATTCAGGACATGTCGCCGAGGTCATTTTCGTTGGGCGGTGCCAGAGTTAGGTTTTCGCGCTCAAAGAAGTCCAAAAACGGCTTTTCGTAGTTCTGCTGCACGTGGCTCACAGCCGAGGCGGCGATTTCAGACTTCTTCGAGTGATGCTTCACCCGGCGGGCCTCCACCACGCATCGAGCAGGGACCGCAGGGCTGTGACTTTCTCTGGATTCGACTCAGCGAGGTTGGTGGTCTCGCCGGGATCTTTCGCGAGATCAAAAAGGCGGATCTCGGTGAAGTGATCGGGTTTCTTTACGGTGCCGATCTTGGGCCAGCCTTTGTGGAGCAGTTCGCGACGATCGAGGTTCTCGGGGACGATCAGTTTCCAATCGCCCTCGCGCACCCAGCGGTAAGAGACGGCGGTGGCGGCGTCCATGCCGACGGGCGGAGTCGGGTTGGGGTTGTAGAGTTCGCCGAACAGCGCACGCTCGCCTGTGGGACGATCCTGTTTGGCCAGTTCGATGAGATTTTCACCGGGCAGATTGAGGCCCTCCCGCTCGATTCCGGCGGCGTCGAGCACGGTGGGAACGAAGTCAATGCTGCTGACGAGTTGCCCATGGGTTTGTGGCTTCACCTTGCCATCCCAGCGGACCAGGATCGGCGTTCGCAGGCCCATTTCTCCGGTGGAGGTTTTACCGCCGGGGCCGCCCCACCAGGGATCCGGGTTGATCGTCATGCCGTTATCGCTGAGGAGGACGAAGAGCGTGTCCTCGACGATGCCCTTTTTCTCAAAATAGCCCATCAAATCGCCGATGGTGTCGTCGAGCCAGGCGATGTTGGCGTGGTAGGCTATCCCGGCTTCGGTCATGCCCTTGTCGGCGAAAAGCTTGCGATACTGCTCCGGCGAATCGGTCGGAGCGTGCGGCAGGTAGACGCCATACCAGAGAAAGAAGGGCGTATCGGACTCGACCTGACGATCCACGAAATCGGTGATCGGTTTGAGAGTGTCGCGCCCGATCTTTTTGCCTTTCGGCATGGTCCCGTTGTAGGATCGTTTGCCGTTGGTTTCCACGGTGGTCCCCTCGGTGAATCCGGCTTCCGCATACTCGCCTTCCCAATGCTTGCCGGTTTGCAAACTCGCGTAGCCGCGCTGAGCAAGGAGACGCGGGAAACTCGGTAAATCCGCGATGAGATGCGCGGCGTTTCGATCGTTCGCGAAATTCGGAGAACGATTGAACCAGATGCCGCTCTGATGCGGATAGAGTCCAGTCAGGACGATTCCAAGCGAAGGACGGCAAACGCTGCTCGGGACGTAGCCATTCGTGAAACGCGCCGACTGCGAAGCGAGCTTATCGATGTGCGGCGTGTGCGCGACCTCGCTGCCCATGAAACCATATTGATCGAAAGGATGATCGTCGGTGAGGAGAAAGACGATGTTGGGTGGTTTTTCCTCGGCCAGGGAAACGGTGGCGATACCGAGAGCGAAGACGATGAGTGGTAGTGTTAGTCTCATATCAAGAAAGCATTTCTGAGATGACATGCCCGTGCACGTTCGTGAGACGCTGCTCAAAACCATTGTGGTAGTATGTCAGCCGCTCGTGATCGAGGCCTAGCAGATGCAGAATGGTGGCATTGAAATCAAAGACCGTCGCGGGATTCTCCGCCGCCTTCCAGCCGAGTTCATCCGTCGCACCGTGACTGAAGCCGGGCTTCACGCCGGCGCCCATCATCCAGGCGGTAAAGCCCTCGATGTTGTGATCGCGTCCCGTGCCATTTGCCTGCATGAAGGGGAGGCGACCGAACTCGGTGCACCAGACGACGAGCGTTTTCTCCAGCATCCCTCGCCGTTTCATATCGGCGAGGAGCGCGGCCGTGGGTTGATCGAAAATCTCGGCGTGAGTGCCGTGATTTTTCACGATGTCCGCATGGCTGTCCCAGTTCGTGCGACCGCCGTCGCCGGAGCCGCCATTGAAAAGTTGCACGACGCGCACGCCCTGCTCGAGGAGACGGCGGGCGAGGAGACAGTTGCGACCGTATTCGGCCTTCACCTTGTTGCTGCTCGTGGTTCCGTAGCTTTCCTGCGTTTTTACTGATTCTTTGGACAGATCGCAGAGTTCGGGGATCGAGAGTTGCATCCGTCCCGCCAGTTCAAAACTCGCGATACGGGCGGCGAGATCGGTATCGCCGGGAAATCGCTGCGCGTGCTGCGCGTTAAGCGATTCGAGGAGGCTGCGGGCCTTCCCGTTGCTCTGCGGTGAAACGCCCTTCGGAGGGGTGAGATTCGCGGGTGGACTGTCGGCGCTGAAAGCGGTGCCCTGGAACGAAGCGGGGAGAAAACCGGAGCCCCAGTTGTTGAAGCCCGCCTGGGGTCGACCGCGCGGATCGGCCATCGCGACGAAGGACGGCAGTTGCTCGTTCTCCGTTCCCAGCGCGTAGGTCGACCATGCCCCGAGACTCGGATAGCCCTCAAAAGTGTGGCCCGTGGACATGAAATTCTCCGCCTGAGTGTGAGCCGCGTTCGGCGCGTGGAGTGAGTGGATGAAGCACATGTCATCCGTCATTTCCGCGAGATTGGGGAAGAGATCGGAGACCATCTTGCCGCTCTGTCCGCGTGGCTTGAATTCCCAGAACGGTTTCGCGAGATTCCCTATCGGCCCCTGAAAAGTTACCTTCGGCGCGTTCGGCGGCATCTTGCCGTGGTGTTGGTAGAGTTCCGGCTTGTAGTCAAACGAATCGAGATGACTCACCGCCCCGGCGCAAAAAATGATCAGCATCTGCTCCGCCTTCACATCGTGATGAGGCTGACGCGGCGCAAAAGGTCGTGCCGGATCGATCGAAGGCCGCCACGGCTGGGATTCCGTTTTCGCGAACGCACCCTGCTTCGCAAGGAGATCGATCAGAGAGATCCCGCCCAGCGTCGTGATGCCGCCGCGCATGAAATCGCGGCGTCTGAGAAGGCGTTGTCCATGAGGGGAGAGTTTCGGGCTCATGCAGAGCATTCAGATCCCCGGGGGAAATTGGACACAAATTTGATTGTTTTCCCGGGGACGCTTAGCCCTCAGCTGGATTCAGAAAATCGAATCGGCCAGAGAAAATATCCGGATTCAGTATCGCCCGCCCCCAAAGCAGGTTTCGCGTTGTCAAAGGCATCCCGATTTCCGTGCAAATGTCGTCGAACTGACCCGCGACCACACCAATAAGCGATTCGATGATCGCCAGCGCCTCATCCTCAGCGAGGCCAAATTCTCCAGCCGCCTGAACGCAGGATTCGATGCGGGACAGATTGCTGTTTCCGAATAGTTTCATACTATGGCTCGCCTCGCCACCAGCGCGGGGAAAGGGACAAATGTCATAGGCGGGAGTGAGTTGAATGGTTTCTCCCTGCACAAAAAATGCGTGGTTGCGGGCGTGATCATCCGTGTTGCCAATCAAAACATTGAACACCATCCGGGAGAATAACTCGCAGGCGTCTCTTTTGAAGTGCCGACCGGAAACGCGGATGCGGTCGGCTAGATTCGGGTAGGATGCTTCTCTCGCCCAGCTCTCATCCAGTCCAAGGACCGTAAGCACCGAAACCAGCGCACGCCGATACCAGCCATCGCCCCGTCTTTTCCGATCAAACCGCTCGACGAGCAGCACTTGCCGGTGATTAGCCTGCTCCAGAGTAACGCTGGCGACATCGAGACCAGCGCGGGCCGCAAGAGTCATTGCGACAAACTCCGCTCGAACCATATCAAAAGTGTCGGTGGAAACCGAAAACTTGGCCACATATTTGACTCCATCACCCGTGATCGCCGCCTTCGGCCTTGCTCCGCCGATACTGGAGCCATGAAACAAGGCTGCCTCTAGATCAGGAGGGATGGGTGCATCGCGGCTGACTAATTCCGCGACCTGTTGCAGATCCTCCAGTGAGGCGGAATCCTGCTCGCGGGGAATGTAATCAGTCGCCGATTCCTGAAAATCCAGAGCGCCAATCCGATCCGAGCCGGAATGCATCAGGTAATCCGCTTCCGTCAAATCCCCGCTGTAATCCACCTCGGCCCGACCCAACAATCGAGCATGAATCACCCGCCGACCCCAGGCATCAGGTGCGGCGTCGCGCAGACAGGAAAAATGATCCAATCCGGAAACCGGTTCCTGAGTGCCGCGTCGCAACGCGAGTTCTACCGGGTA
Source organism: uncultured Akkermansia sp. (assembly GCA_964583035.1). GTDB lineage: Bacteria > Verrucomicrobiota > Verrucomicrobiia > Verrucomicrobiales > DEV007 > Arctic95D-9. Next base: position 10,993 of record CAZOUP010000120.1, on the reverse strand, counting down.
GATCGGTTCCGCATCCTCCCGCTCCAAATACGAACGACCATAAGCAAACGTTTGTCTGCCCTGCGCGTCGAAATGAAGTTCTCCCGCGACAACGGGAGAGGCTGAATGCGGCAACCACCTCCAAACGTAGCGCTTAGAAGTCATCATCAAGTTCCACCTTTTTCTCGCGGACACGCTGAGGCAGGAGTGTCTCTAGCTTTTCATCCTTTGCGGCGGTCGCCGTAAATCGGCTTGTCTCTGGATCAAACAGGGCGACGCCAAGGATGTGAGCTGCCTCAAAATACGTGCCGATGGACACTCCGGGCGAAGCTGCGAGCAAACTCCGAACCGTTGGCACGGAAACCCCCAGCCGATCCGCTAATTCAGCGATCGTCAATTTCCGCTCCTTTCTCCGAATCCGAAGCAAAGTCGAAAAATGAGTGAGCGCCGCATCCGCCACGGTTCCCATCCGAATGGAATTCTTTACCATGAAAAAATATAATTGCTTTTATTTGGATTAAAAGAAACTATTTTTTCTTTTTACATGCTTTCTGATTAATCCCCCAGCCGATTCAATAGGGTTGAGTCGATGATTCAATAGGGTCAGGTCACGGCAGAAACAGAAACTCGTTCGTGTTGAGGACGGCCCTCGCGGCGGAGGTGAGGGAGTCGGTTTGGATGACTTCGGCGATGGCCTCGCGCTCGGCTTCGGAGGGGAGGCGCGAAAGGGCGACGAGGAGGAGTTGATCGGCGAGTGCCCCGGGGTCGGCACCGGCTTCGAGATCCTGCGTGACTCGATCAGCGAGATCGACCGCCCGCTCATAAACGAAGTTGCCGTTGAAAAGATTGAGCGCCTGCAGCGGCGTGGTCGAGTCGCCACGCTTCGCCCTGACCTGCCCACAATCCGGCACGTCGAAGACCTTGAACATGCCGTCGTCGGCGGCGCGCATTTTCTGCTGGTAGATCTTGCGACGGTAGGCATCCGCGCCGAGTTCGGCCTTCGGTTTCCACTCGCCGAAGTTGGGTTTACTCTGAAACACGCTGAAGCCGGGACCGCCCATGGTGAGATCGAGTTTTCCGGAGACGAAGAGGAGGCTGTCGCGAATCGCCTCGGCTTCGAGTCGCCGCGGCGGAAAGCGCCAGAGGAACCGGGAATTAGGGTCTTCCTTCACCGCGAGGGCCTGCGGAGCGGAGGACTGCCGGTAGGTCTGCGAGGTGACGATGAGGCGGTGAAGATGCTTGCGCGACCAGCCGTGTTCCATGAACTCGGCGGCGAGCCAGTCGAGCAGTTCGGGATGGGTCGGCGCTTCACCCTGGGTGCCTAAGTCGCCGGGGGTCGAAACAATCCCGGTGCCGAAGTGATGCCGCCAGATGCGGTTGACCTCGACCCGCGCGGTGAGTGGATTGTCCTCGCTTGCGATCCACTCGGCGAGGGTGAGGCGGCGCTCGTGTTCGGGAGTGTCAGGTGGCAGAGTGAGGCCGCCGATCACCGAAAGCACACCAGGGGCGACTTGGTGCCGGGGCTGGCTCGGGTCGCCCCGGTTCATGAAAAACGTGGGTCCGGGCTGCTTGAAATTCCCCGCAAAAACCTGCGGACCCTTTTTCAGACCGGGCAGCTGGCGGACGAGTTTGTCGAGGTCCTCCTCCAGGTAGCGGCGCTTGTCGATCTCCGCCATGGTGAGGCCTTCTTCGCGAGTGCGGCTCACGACGGTAGTCCATTCGCCGGGCTGCATCGCGACATCGATCCGGTAGTCGGTGGCGAGACGGATCGCGTGGGCTTTCGGGTTTTTGGCAGCGAGAAGTCGGTCGCGACTCCAGGTGAGGCTGTCAATTTTTGTCGAAGCTCCGAGTTCGATCTGGACCCAATTCTCAGGGGTGGGGCGTTTGTCGGAGACCCAGAGGGACTTGCCTCCGTATTTCGAGTCGATCAAAACCGAAGCCTTACCAGCCTGCACCCAGGCCCCGGACGAGGTCGCTTTCCCACCCCTCCTCGATCGGGCAACATTGTCAGGGCGACCGCCTTCGGGCGTGCTGAAGATTTCGATTTCATCAAAGGCGGCACCGTTCCGCTTTGTGTCGGTCTCGAAAACGGTGAGGCGGACATATTTGGCGACGACGGGCGTGAAATGCTCGGTGGTGCGGTCCACCGCTTTTTGTCGCCAGGCCGGGAATCCGGAGAGCTTCTCTTTGGCGCTTTCGATCTCGCTTTCGGCTTCACGGATTTGGCTGAGACGCTCCTCGTCTCCTTCTTTTCGCCAGAGCCGGTCGTCATACGAAACGCCATCAAGGCAGGCAACGAGGCGGTAGTAATCCTCCATCAGGACGGGGTCAAATTTGTGGTTGTGACAGCGGGCGCAGCTCACCGTGAGTCCGAGCATGGAGGTGCCAATGTTCTGCACGATCTCGTCAAGACTGTTGGATCGGGCGAGCTTGATCTGGCCGGGCTCCTGCCCAACCTCCGCAGGCGTCGGAAGCGGCGCGGTGACGAGAAACCCAGTCGCCGGATCGACACCTAAGACATCTCCCGCGATCTGCTCTTTAACAAATTCGTCATAGGGCTTGTCTTCGTTGAACGAAGCAATGACGTAGTCGCGGTAGGGCCAGGCATTGGCTCGGACGGAGTTAAATTCGTAGCCACGGGTGTCGGCGTAGCGGATCACGTCGAGCCAGTGCTGCGCCCAGCGCTCGCCATAGCGGGGCGAATCGAGGAGCGCTTCGACGCGTTCGGCGTAGGCGACTCCAGTGGGACGCGGATCATCGAGAAAATCCCGCAGTTCCTCCGGTGATGGCGGCAGCCCGGTGAGATCGAGCGAGACGCGGCGCAGCAGGGTGGCGCGATCGGCTTCGGGCGAAGAGGGCAACCTGGCGGACGCAAGTTTCTGCGCGATGAACGCATCGATGGGATTCGTCTCTTTCGCCGTCTCGGCTATTGCCGGGACCTCCGGCTTCACGACCGGCTGGACGGACCAATGATCGCTGGTCACTTTCTCCTCCGATCCCTCTGCCATTTGCCCCGGCCAGTGTGCTCCTTCTTCAATCCAGCGGGTGAAGAGGTTGATCTGCCCGGGCGTCAGCGGATCGCCCCCGCGTTCGCGGGGCGGCATGAGCATCTCAGGATCGTCGCCGCGCACAACCTCGATGAGTAGGCTTTCCTCCGGCTTGCCCGGCACGATGGAAGGCAAGCCGTAGTCGCCACCACGCAGGAGAGAAGCGCGTTCATCGACACGCAACTCAGATTTCTGCTTGTCCGGCCCATGGCAATCGAGGCAGCTTTCGACAAAAATCGGTTCGATGTCTCGAGCGAAATCGACCGGAGCAGAAATCGCCAGTGAGGGAATCGTGAGGAAGAATAAGAGTGAGCGGAACTTCATGCCAGAGTGCTTTCGAAGTATTCGGATTGGGCGGGCAAATTGGACAGAAAAAGTGGGCGACTTTTCATGCCCTCAATACGGCGAACCCGCCTCGACCCAGGCCGCAATTTCATCGGCGTCCATCGTCCGTTTTATAATGACCAACTCGTCGAGCCGTCCACTGAGACGACGATCATCAAATCGTGAATTCGCGATCTGCCAGTTGCCGATCTGGGCCGGGCCGAGCACAGCGGGCGGCGCGACATCGAGGGCGACCTCGGAATCAAAACTGCCGTCGATAAAAAAACGTACCGTTGCCGACTTCGCATCATACACGGTGGCAAGATGAACCCAGCGCCCGAGGTCCTCGATGATGGCCCGTTTTGATTCCGGCCATTGACTCTCCTGCGCCGCGCTCTGCCCGAACAGGGCCAGACGCATCTGCTTGTCTTCCTGCACCATCCAGTGGACCTGCCCGCGTTTGCCCCACTTGTCGGTGTGGTAGATGGAGTTGATCCCGTTGGCGGTTTTATCGAGCCGCACCCAGGCCATCAGGGTGAGTTGGTCAGTCACCGCATCCAAATCAAGGCGGAGGTGATCTCCCGGATCTAGAAATTCCGCTGCCGTGGTGCCGGGCAGGCGTCCCTGAACCCAGCGGACTCCGTGGCCGGTCGAAGCGCTTCGTTCGTCGGCAGATTCGAAGTCGAGGAACGCCAGCAGAGACGGGTCCGCCTTCATCCGGGCTTTGGCAGAGGCGAGCGCTTCGAAGTCAGCCGATGACCGGGGTGTTGCGAGTCGATCCAGTTCCTCTCCGTGCACGAAGGTGGCACGCCGCAGATTGAGATTTGAAATTCCTGACAAAGCGACACGAACAGCATCCCCCTCCACGAGTGAGCGCTCGTCCCCCGGCGCTCCTTCCCGCTGACTCGCAATGACCTCGCCCTCGAAGACATGAACCTCCGATCCCCGGCCCTCGACCACATCAACCGCAAAACGGGTGCCCAAATCAAGCACGTCCGAATCCGGGGTGAGGACCCGCAGTCCCTGCTCATTTCCATTTTTCACATCGGCAGTGAGTCGGCCTCTTTCCAGCCAGAGCGTCTCGTGATCGACGACCCGGAACGAAGCCGGAGCCTCAATCAACACAGACGCTTCGCATTTCGGGAAACGCAGCTCAACAAATCCGCCATTGAGCTGAAAATCCCGTCCGCCGAGTCGCTCACCCACAGCCGGGGCGGCACCATCAAAGGTCGCTCCCACGACGCGGGCCAAAGTCACTTTTCCTGCCGCATCCTGCCACGACCATGTGCCCAAACTTAAAACGAGACACGCAGCTGCGGCGAGGGCGACCCCCACTGTTCGACGCGACGCGAACACCGCGACCTCCTTTCCAGCCTTCTCCAGCCTTTCCGTATCGCGGCTCGCGAGCGCCTCGCCTGCGCTCAGCGAATCGCCGAGGAGGGCTGCGTGCAGATCGGTCATGGTCCGGAAATAATCCCGTGCCTCCCGCTTCCCGTGCAAAAGCTGACGGAGAATCTCCCAGTCCGCATCCCCGATGCGGCCATCGAGATAGGCGGCGACGAGCGATTCGAGCTGGGAGCCGTCGGGAAGGTTCGGATTCTTCATGAGGTAAACTCCTTCTCTTCCTGCATCCGGATGCAAGCTTCCAACTGCCTGCGGATGCGCTGCAGGCGTTTGTAAATTCCTTCGACCGTGGTTTTCATCTCCCCGGCGAGCGGTTCGACTTCTTTCCGCTGCCAATAGTAGCCTTCAATCAGATCAAAATGATCGGGCTTCAGCTTGCCGAGACAGTGCTTCAGGTGCGTCCGCCGACCATCCACACCGATCGTGTGTGCTTCGCCCTCAGAAACGATCAAATCGAGCAGCGCTTCGTCCTCAAGAAGCCGTGGAAATCGTCCCATCTTCTCTGCGTGCTGACGCACCTTGTTCCGCGCGACCCGCAGCGCCCAGGGTAAAAACGGACGCGATGGATCGTAGCGGTCATCGTGTTCCCAAAGCGCCAGCGCCGTCTCCTGGACAATATCGCGCGCATCCTGCGGCACCGGTGCCACCGCGCAAACATAACGATAAAGACTCGTCTCGATCTCGAGGAATCGAGAGAGAAAATCGGATCGGCTCCCGGTGCGGGAGGCTGTAGAATTGTCGTCCATTTAATCTACATTCAGATTCACCGTGTGAATTGGACAGTAAATTCAAGGAAGAAGCGAGCCGACAATCACCATCACCGATTCGACAGAAAAAGCCGAGTCTGTCCCGAGATCACGTGGCAACACGGCGCACCGGTTGCATTGACCCCGGCGGCATTTCCCGCAAAGCTGGGGCATTGTCTTCCCATCCCTTGAAAAACTTTCCGGCCATCACCCTCGCCTCAATGCTCTTCGCCGCCACCCCGGTAGGTGCGCAGCAGGACGTGACCCATCCGTTGTCGGATTCCAGCCCAGAACTCCACCGCGAAAAGGATGAGATCAACCTCGCCCTCCAAACCCTCCCGCACTGGATTCCATCCTCTCAGCAACATGGACAGATCGGCTTCCACGGCATCCCGACATCCTCTTCCTTTATCCTCGTCGACATGGGTCGTGAGATCGCGCCTGACGAAGTGATCCTGTTTCCGGCACGGGTCTCGCCCGGCAACACATCGGAGCCCACCGGATTCCCGCCGGAACTGGAGGTTGAACTGTCCAATGACGCCACGTTCACCCACTTTCAAAGGCTCGGTCGATGGCAGGAAAATGACTCCGAAGAAGCAAGCCACCTGCCGATGCTGCGGCTTCCTGCTCCTGGGGGTGTTTCAGGGCGATATCTTCGGGTGCGCGTCTTCGGTAGCAGGATCCGCCCGTCAGGCCGGGGACAGTATTTTTCTTTGGGAGAGATCGTGGTTCTTCAGCAGAGTAAGAATGTCGCGCTCGGGAAATCCGTCACCTCCTCCCGCTCCATTGAAAACGCACCACGATGGGAGGCTGGAAATCTCACCGACGGTTTTCTCTGGTGCCTGGCGTTCGCCGGGGCCGCAGCCAGCCCCGCCAATGGTTTTCACAGCGGGATCGCGACCGAATCTTCCGGGCCTGAAAAGTGGGTCGAGATCGATCTCGGGAGGAGTCAGGCGGTTGAGGAAATCCGACTTTTTCCCGCTCATCCGCAGGATTTTGCCGACACCGCGGGATTTGGATTTCCACCTCGATTTCGGCTGCGTGGGTTCGGGGATTCCGGTGAGGAGACGCTCCTTTACGAATCCAGCGTCGGTTCGTCGCTGAATTTAGGAGCCGCGCCGCTGATGATTTCGATCCCGAAGACGGCGCTTCGACGGGTTCGTTTTGAGAGCGACGACCTTTGGCAACGAACGGACGACTACCTCATTGCCCTCTCCGAAATGCAAATTCGGGGAGCCGGGGAAAATATCGCTTTCGGCCAACCGGTCAGGGCCTTCGACGAAGTCGAAACCGGCAGCTGGAACAACGAAGCCCTCACCGATGGCTTCACGAGTCAGCATGATCTCCTCTCGTGGAGCGAATGGCTCGATGGCCTGTCAAAACGGGAAGCCTACGAGAAGCGGGAAGCCGTCATCGTGTCCACGCTCGAATTTCGCGCCGCCCGGAATCGGCAAATCTGGGTCCTCACCCTGGTTGGAGGCCTTGTGCTCGTCTTGATGGCCGCCTTGCTTATCTTGCTTCGGCAGCGCAGGCTGTCCATCGCCGCTCAGAATCAACTCCGCCAACGAATCGCAGCCGATCTTCACGATGAGCTCGGTGCGAGCCTCAGTCATCTCGCCTTGCAGGGCGAACTTGCCGCCAGCGAGCTCGACGAAGCCACGGACAACGCCGTCCGCGCCCGTCTAACGCGGCTCTCAGACACCGCACGCACGACCCTCAACGACATGCGGGATGTCATCTGGTTGCTGGGAGAAGGCCCCGCCAATTGGGAGGAGTTTGCGAAACGGCTCGAAACCATCGCTGATCGGCTCCTCGACGGAGTCGACCATGACTTTTGCGTTCACGGAGATCCGCCCCCGGATCGTCCTCCCATCCAATGGGCCCGCGAGGTGGTGCTCTTTTTAAAAGAAGCGCTCGCCAATGCCCGCCGTCATGCTGCGGCGACGAAGATCAGCGTGAAGCTGACCTGGAGCGGTGACTTCAATCTTCTCATCGAAGACAACGGCACGGGGTTCGATTCCAAGACGGTCACCCACCATCGTCGCCGGGCCGGGATGGGCCTGCAAAACCTCAACCGACGCGCCGTCCATCTCGGTGGCTCCGCGAAGATCGACTCCAAACCGGAAGCGGGCACGAGGATCCATCTGAACCTCCCCTTCCCGGGGCCCAACTCATGACCGACTCACCCCATTCACACCCGACAGTCTGGGTCATCGAAGATCATGCCCTGCTTTGCGATTCCATCTGCGAAGTCATTGAGGGAACCACGGGAAGCCATGTCCTCGCCTTCGAATCCTGCGAAGAAGCCCTCGCCACGGAGCCACCGGAAAACACGCATCCCGCCCCCGCCGTGATCCTTCTCGACATTGGTCTGCCGGGCCTTTCCGGTATCGACGGCATTCGCTTCTTCAAAGAACGCTACCCGGAAACCGAGATCGTCATGTTCACCGTCTTCGACGACGAAGCGCGTATCTTTGAAGCGATTGCCGCCGGGGCCTCCGGCTACCTTCTCAAATCCGAATCCCTTCCCCGCATCGCCGATGCCATCCGCGAAGTCCTCACCGGAGGTCGCCCCATGAGTCCCGAGATCGCCCGCCTCGTTCTCGCCCGATTCAGCCGCCTCGAACCCTCGCCAACCACCGTCGAACTCTCCGATCGCGAGCAGGAAACCCTCCGGCTGCTCGTCGACGGGCTCGCGAAGAAGGAGATCGCCGACCGCCTCGACATTAGCCTCCACACCGTCGATACCTACGTGCGCCGCATCTACAAAAAGCTCCACGTCAATACCCTCGGCGGAGCCGTCGCCAAAGCGTTGCGCGAGGGGCTCGTGTAACGGGTTCTCGGGACATGACGGAGTCGCCTGAATTCGGTAGAGTTTGAAGAGATGAAAGTTTTCTGGACATGGATCCTCTCCGCGACAGCCGCAGTCGCCGCGCCTGATTTCGAGCGCGACGTCGCGCCCATCCTCGAAGCGAAGTGCCTCTTCTGCCACGACACCGAACATGCGAAAGGTGATTTCTCTCTCACCTCGCTCGCCGAAGCGCTGCAGCATCCCGATGCTCTCCTCCCCGGTGGAGCAGGCGCCAGCCTCCTCATCGAGTCCGTCACCGGCCCCGATCCTGAGATGCCGAAAAAGGCCGATCCGCTCAGCGAGGAGCAGGTCGAGATTCTTCGCCAGTGGATCGACGCCGGGGCGAAGTGGCCGGAGGAACGCACCCTCGTCTACAACCCGGAGCGCGATCTCGACTGGTGGTCGCTCAAGCCGATTCCAAGGAGGGGCGATATGATATCGCCCGGCAAACCCGGCCACGAAAACAACCGACGATATGATATAGCCCCTCCCCGGTTGTCCAATCCAATTGATCACTTCGTCGCAGCGAAGCTGGAGGAGAAAGGACTCACGCCCATGCCGGAGGCCGGACCCGAAACGCTGCTCCGCCGCCTCAGCTACGACCTCACCGGGTTGCCGCCGACACCGGAAGAGCTCGACGCGTTTCTCGCCGATCCGGGCTGGGACCTGCAAGTGGACCGACTTCTCGACTCGCCTGCCTTCGGCGAAAAATTCGCCCAGCACTGGCTCGACATCGCCCGCTACGCCGAAAGCCACGGCTACGACAAAGACAAGCCACGCCTCAATGCCTGGCCCTATCGCGACTACGTGATCCGCAGCTTCAATGACGACAAACCGTTTTCCCGTTTCGTTCAGGAACAGGTCGCCGGAGATCTCCTTTTTCCGAACGATCCCGACGGCATCATCGCCCTCGGTTTCCTCGCGTCGGGACCATGGGATTTCATTGGTCACTGGGAAGTGGGCGAAGCCAAGCTCGACGGTCGCATTGCCAAACACCTCGACCGGGATGAGATGGTTCAGGCCGTTTTCAGCAGTTTTCAGGCGACCACGGTCGGGTGCGCCCAGTGCCATCATCACAAGTTTGACCCGATCCGCATGGAGGACTACTACCGCCTTCAGACCGTCTTCGCCGCCGTCGATCGCGCCGACCGGGTCTATGCCGGACTCCCGCCGGAGCAGGAACAGCGCAAGAACGAAGTCCTCGCTCAGATGAATACGCTCAAGGCCGAGCAAGACAAACTCGACATGCAGGTGAAACGCCTCCTCGCCGGGAAGGTATCCGGGATCGACCGCCGTCTCGCCGAGTTGAAGGAAAAATACGGCACCGGCCTAAAGCCGCAATACGGCTATCACAGTGCCATCACAAAAAACCAGAATGAGACGAAGTGGGTCCAGCTCGATCTCGGCCGTGCGCGCGGCGTCACCGAAGTGCGCATCATTCCCGCCTACGATGAGTTCGGGGGAATCGGCGGCGGGTTTGGTTTCCCGGTTCGCTACCGCGTCGAGGTAGCGAACGATCCTGACTTCAGCAAGGACGTCCGAACGCTGCTCGATGCCACTGCTGAGGATCAGCCCAACCCCGGCACGCGAACGCAGGAAATCGATGGCGACGGCAATGCCTTCCGCTTCCTGCGGGTCACGGCCACGAAATTGGGCGAGCGCAAAAACGATTACATTTTCGCTCTCGGCGAGATCGAGACGGTCAACGAAGGCGGCGCGGAAAACTTCGCGCTTGGTGCCGGCGTCACCGCAAAGGACACGATCGAACAAGCCGTGCGATGGAAGAAGGACAACCTCACCGATGGAATTTTCTTTCGCGAACTCGCCAACGACAAGGCCCTCGCCGAACTCCGCGACCTGGAATCCCGCCGCGCCGAGATCGAAAAGGCAACCCGTCCGCCCGGCACCGATGAGCGACTTGCCGAGATCAAAACGGAATTGGCCGCTCTCGAAAAAGAAAGCAAAGCCTTCCCCGATGGCGAATTGGTTTACGCCGCAGCGACCCAGTTTCCCCGCGGTGGACGCTTCACCGCGACCGGTGGGAAGCCGCGTCCGATTCACCTCCTCCATCGCGGCGATCTCGGCACCCCCGGTGATCTCATGTCCCCCGGTGCGCCACCGCTCTGGGACACCGCGCCCGAGCTTTTCTTCGACGGAAATGAATGGAACGAAGCCGAGGCCCGCGCTGAGCTCGCCCGCTATCTCACGAGCGGGGAGAACCCGCTTGTCTGGCGCACGATCGCGAACCGTCTCTGGCAGTGGACTTTCGGGCAACCTCTCGTCGGAACACCCAACGACTTCGGCCGCGGCGGGATGGAACCGACCCATCCCGAACTGCTCGACTTTCTCGCCGCGACCCTCCGCGACGATCCTGACCGATCGTTAAAATCAATCCTCCGACTCCTCTTCACGAGCGAGACCTACCGTCGCGCGAGCACCCACGATGAGGTCAACTCAGCTATCGACGGGACGAACGCCTACCTTTGGCGCGCCAACCGCCGCCGTCTCAGCGCCGAAGAAATTCGCGACTCCATTCTCCTCACCAGCGGAAAACTCAATCGTGAAATGGGCGGCCCGAGTTTCCAGGATTTCGTGATCGAGAAACCGCAGCACTCCCCGCACTATCAATACCATCTCCACGA
>CAZOUP010000119.1:0-15594 GCA_964583035.1 uncultured Akkermansia sp. | reverse complement strand
TTGTCTCAAACCATGGGACTCGGCATGGTGCAACTGACCTGAATAGTTACGATTTCCGTTCTTTTCATCGGCGTTGGTGCCTATAAAGAGGGTTCTGATCGCGCTAAGTGTATCCTGAACATCACGAACACACAGAAGGCTGTGCGTTCTTACCAGAACATGTATGAGAAGGAAATCGCAGACAGCCTTCCACTTACCGACATCGTTGGTACTGGACGTATGCTCGAGACCACTCCTGCCTGCCCTGCAGGTGGTGCTTACACCGCAGTCGGATCTATCCCAGTGATCGGAACCGCATACCTTACCTGCGACTACCAGGCGGGAACTGCTAACGCACACGCTCCTAAGTCGACTAGCGGCTGGTAAGCCACTATCGAGCTGGACTGTTTAGACCAGCTTTCGAAAATCTAACCTGTTCGTAGGGCTTCGCCGCCCTGCGAACAGGACTTTTCGGGCCGCCCCGGCGTGGTCCTTTACAACGGCGAAACATTGTTTGTGTGCTCGAAAAACACGAACTCCCATTTCATCTCTCTCCAATCCCTTCGACGAATGGACCTACTTCCAAAAGACGCCTCCCCTCTCAAAGTCTATAGTCAGGCCAAGAAGCTTCTTAAAAACACCAGCCGGGCAACTCAGGCAGACTGGTATAAGAAAGCTACCGAGCTTCCTCTCCAGTGGCATATCTGGGTTGGAACTCACTCAATTTCCTCCGCGATCTTTAACAGTGGCGCAAAGCAGTGGTTCGAAGGCCCTGAACTTCCTCCAGTTGGTTTCGAACTCGACGAGGACCAGATTCCTATCGGCCTTGACGAAACATCGCGTAATGGTCTTCACGATCTCATCCGCAGAATCCTCGCCACGAAAGAATTCGGGATCAAAGCCAAATCACTCGGGATCGTATTTCATCTTGCCGATTCGATCCGGGTCCGCGATCTCGACCCGACATTCGCAGGCGAGACTGATTTCGAAGACGTAAACGAACTTCTAACCACCGCACCTGAAATCGCGTTGGGTGACGAGTCCATCGACCCACAGGAGGGAAACTGGAGACTGCTCCCTCTTCTAGGCATCGTTGAAGGTGAACGACGTTCAATCGCCCTCCAGATTTCAGGACAATACCGATTCATCGTCGACGAACTCCGCGAGTATGGAGAACTGCGGAATATTCCGGTCATCACTAACGTCCACGCAGCGCCACTGGAGGCGATGACCGCTGTTCCTGAAATGTTCCCCGGAAGTGATTTCACCAATTCCCTCTTCCTCTTTCAATACGAAGGATTCACCTACCTTTTCGCTACCGGGGCACGGAAGGAACTTCTCCTCGTCCGCCCTCTCGTCCATCGAAATAGCACCCACCTGAGCCCCGGTGAAATCTCAGACCTGACGACCACAACGTCAGCCCTTCTTAACATCAAGGACCCGAAGGTTTTCTATGCCTCGATGACCGGCATGACGGATAGCCAAATCAATGAGCTACTCATCGCTGTAAAAGAAGCAAACCCGGAAATGCACACCGCTTCGTCCGATACCAAGTCGATGGAAGCAGTGGCAGGCATTCCCGGGCATCGCATCGAATTTTCTAATTCATCTCTCACCTCAACACCGGTATCCGGAGATGAAAATCTATTTAATAAATTGAAATCCCGCTGGGCCTTCCAGGATTTTTATGGACTCTCCCTTGAGGAGAGGCGGCTCATGCCGAGTCGGGCTGATCTTCGTATCCTCAAATTTTCAGGAATCTTTCAAAAGGTCGCCCTTGTTGCGGTTATCGCTTTCGGTGGATGGACGGCCACCGATTTCTTTACGAAAATGCGCTCTGATGCCTGGAAGCTCGACGAGACAAATGCTCAAACAATGCAGGAATCTGTCATGCTCCTGAAAAAGGAACGTAAAGAATGGGAGCACTGGGATAGCCTCCTCGCGAAGAGATCAGAAGGTTGGGCAACGCTGGAAACCTTTCTCTCAATCTTTCCAGATAAGAGCGGGGTCATTCTGAGCAATGCGACCTATTCAGTCAACGCGCTCAACGGAGATGGCGAAAACACATTTGGCCTTGAGCGTGTTTGGCAATTCTCCGGCTTCGCGAACCCCGAGATCGCGACTCAGCTTCCGACTCTGGGAAGCCGGACGCGGGTGACAGGGATGCTCAACGCTATTGCCGAGCAGATCCAGGCCCCCTACCTCAGTATCGAAGGTGACACCCGTGAGCTCGAGGTTTCTTTAGCCCAAAAGCAAGGCACGATGCCTTCTTCCTACGAATTCCCAACCCGCGTCTCCCGACACTTCCGCAATGCCTTCGATCTGCGCATCGAACAGAGGACGACGGAAAAGGACGATCTCGCTCTCACCACTGAAACGCTCACTAATCCATGAATAGCACTCATCATACGCAAGCGATCAGTATCTTCGGTGTTGCCCTCCCCTCAATCGTCGTGGTTGGGCTACTCGCCGGGACTCTCTACGGACGCGGAAAAGTCCGTTCAGAATTCGATCGCAAGACATCCACTTACGAGACCTATCATGAAGCAAAACTTCAGGCGACAGAGCTCGAGGCTTATCTAACGAAAGATAGCCGTCGTGAAAAGGTAATCTACTGGAACGAGAAGCTGGAGCAGGACTTCATTCAATCTCTCACCGGAAACCTTGAGAAAATTCTCGATAATTACGACTCAACCGTTTTGCGCCAGACGGAGCTCAGTAAAGCCCAGGGAGCGGGCTCAATCGCCGCGCGCACCGAAAATCCCTTCTCCCGGATCCAGCTCAGCTTCGAAGGAGGATTTAAACCCATGCAAATGGCTCTTGCTGAACTTGAAAGGGAGATGCCACATCTTTTCCTCGAGAGCCTCTCGATCCGCCCGAACCTCGCCAGTGCGGAGGGTGAAACCGGATCACTCTCGTTCAACATCATTTACATGTGCTGGGAGAAACCTAAATCTTGAATCGACATCATGAAATCGACTTCAATCATTCTAATTTTTTGTTCCACTTTCATTCTCCAGACAACTCTTGGACAAACGGGCGCGCCCATGTTGGCTGAGGCAGGAGAGGAGTTCCGGCCGAGTCCTGCAGAAACCGCGGAAGCAGCAGAAGCCCCTGCTGAGAGCGTCCAGCTGGACTTTGTTGTAAGGTCGGAGTTCGTCATTCAACGGATTACTTCCAACCCTCGTCATGTCGATCCCTTCGGCCTTCCGATGGACCCCACGAACACCGTCGAAACGGCGCGACTGGCGCACCAATATGACGAACTTCAGGAAGCAACGGTGGTGACTAACTCAGCGCTGAAAAATGCACTGCAAACTCTTCCCATCACAGGAATCTACCCTGAAAAGCACACCATCGTTCTCGGTGCCCGCATCTTCAAACGTGGCGGCATCTTCGGCATGAGACTCGAAGAACTCACGATCCGCCTGCGTTTTGAAGGAGTCAAAGGCGACTCAATCTATTTTAAAGACCTCGATACCCAGGAAGTGGCCACGGTTGAGTTCAACACACGACCGGCTGAGTTTGAGCCAATCACCTCTTCAACAAAGGCCCCGCGGGGCGAAGGGATCATCCCGATGGACGATCTTTACATTGCGAACTAAAAAAATTTGTCTTTATTAGTTAACTGATGTATAATTTCTATAATTACCACGTTTAACAGTTTTTCCACATTATTTCTCACCCCTTCTTACCATGAAATTTAAAGAAATTGGCACAATCACCGCCGCAGGACTCTTGTCCCTCGCTGCGATTGTCATTCTCGAGGCGGAAAAACCGTTTAACTCCGGAGTTCAATCCGCAAGCGGATCCGCTAAGGAATTGTTTCAGGATAACGCACGAATCATCGAGTCTTCTCTCCCCGCCCCAACAGCAGAACCTCCTGCCGGAGGAAGCGCCTATGATGAAAATGACGGAGGGAGAGTTGTCGATGCGCCCGCCGACGCCCTGGAAGCACCCACCGTCGACGTAATCGAAGCCCCTACCGGCGCCGACGATGAAGTCCTCGAATCCCCTACTCCAGCTCTCGACGACAACGTATCTCTCGCCGGGCTTGACGAATCAACGGAAACTATTCCGACATTCGATGATACTTTCGCCGAGGCAATCTCTGAGGCCATTGGCTCAGATGACCCCGCCGCTCCGACCGCGACTGAAGCCGCTGCCAACACCAGCGGTGACGAACCTGCCTCAATCATCGAAGAAACTCCGACTGGATTCTGGCTTCGTGAAGCACGTCTCAACGACGTCTTTCAGCACCTCGCTCAACTTGCTAACCGCCAATTCTTTCACAACTCCGACCTCGATGGTCCCAGCTACGTCGTCACCGGACAGCTGATGAATGATGATCCGGTCCGTCAGATGGAGGAACTCTCTCTGATGTATGGAGTCACCATTCACACCAAAGGAAATACGGTTTACGCCCTGACTAATGCACAGCTTTCGACGCTCCCAACTCAGCCGTTCCGTTATTCCCTTAAATACCTGAGACCATCGGACATTGAGCAGATTAAGCTGATCCTTCAGCCTTTCCTCACTCCGGGAAGCGGAATTATCGAATACGAAACGAAGACGAATACTCTCATCGTCATGGACAACGAGAGGAAGCTCGATGCGCTCTCCATCTTTCTTGAGCAGATCGATCAGCCCAAACAGCAGATCGCGATCGAGACTCGAATCCTCCGGATTACGAGCAGCTCGAGAAACCGCATCGGTGTCGATTGGTCCTCAGTCCTCGGTGACCAGGGCATTGGCCTGGGTGCGACTTCAAGCCTGAACTCGCTCTTCAACCTTCCTGAGTTAGATACCGTCACCAAAGTTCTTACCTCAACCGGAACAGGGAGCAGTCTCCAACTTGTTCAGAACAACCGAACCTTCACCGAGTCGGTCACTCAGAATACGAGCTCCAATGAGTCAAACCTCGTTCTCTCTCCCCTTGAGGTGAACGCAGTCCTTCGCGCCCTCAATGCCGGTGGTCTCGCCCAGCAGGAGTCGAGTCCTACTCTCATTACGGAAGACAACGAAGAAGGCCTCATTTCTATCATCGACCGGATTCCAATCATCACCGCGACAATCAGCGAAACCACAGCCGGACAGAATGTCTCCGAAGAGGTTCGCTACGTCATCGACACGGCTGACCCGGTCGGCGACCCAACGACAACCCGGGAAGTTGGCGTTTCCGTATCCGTCACCCCGACGATTCTACCTGATGATACAATCCGGATGGCACTGCGCCCCCGCTCAGCTCAGGTCGTCGAATATATCCAGGGCCAGACTGGAAACAGCTATCCTCGTGTGAACGAATCGACCGTCACAACAACGGCTCGTGTTCCGAACGGTCACTCGCTTCTCATTGGCGGTTTCTACGAAGAGACTCAATCCGACCAAACGAACAAGGTTCCTATCCTCGGCGATATTCCCGCCCTGAATCTTCTCTTCAAATCAACCGACAAGCAGAAGGAACATACCAGTCTTGTCTTTATCGTAACACCCCGACTTTACCGTCCGAACGTTCCTACGGAGAGCGACGTGATGTCTCACGAGATTCATGACGCACACATTCTCCCATCGGATCATGACTATCCGGATGCCGCACACCCCGGCCACAGCTATCGTTCGGATCTTCGGAATACGACAAATAACATCTTCAATAAATATGAGCCGGATGCACCGTCGAACATCTTGCACCCTGCTCATCCCTACAACTCGCCCGAGTCATTGCCTGTGCATGGAAAAGATGAGTCAGAGCAGCCCTACTTTGAAAGCCCGAGCGTGACCGTTCGCGCCGTGAATAAAAATGAACGGAACGGCGGCTTCTTCGGGAAAGTGTTCGGAGGAAACAAAGGAAATACCAACCGATGAGTTCCGCTGCTGTTCAGGATCCAATTGAAGACACCGAAGCAGAATCGCTCTCAACTGACGGACCAAAGCCAGAAAAGGCCACCTCAGGCGGGAAGATCGCTTCTGAAGAATCACCCCGGAGAGTCTCATACGATCTTCTCCGTCGCCAAATGGCACACTGCGGAGAATACACCTTTCAGGCGCTCAACAAGATCGGAAAACTCAGTCCTCAGGATACCAGCAGGATCACACAGAAGTATCTCAAAGTGCTCAACTCCTCCGAAAAAGGAAAGCCTTTTCCCGATGCACTTAACTTTCTTGTCGTTCATGGATGGAAGAAAAATGAAGTAGAGGCCCGCGACGTCACCCTCGCGATCACGAAAGCCCTTATTCGCTACTCAAAGACCAAAGTCAGCCATCTTGCCTTTGCCCACCAGACAGATACGCCGATTGAATTCTACAATTCCTTCCCCGGTGTTTCAGAAATCTGCCGCCTTCTCGGAAGCCCCATCATTCAGGTCAGCGAGAAGGACTTCCTTACCGTGACTTCCATCAATCCCTACACCGCCACCGCCGCCGCCGGGCTCATCTCGAATGAGATCGAAGCAGAAGTCGGCCGAAAGCCTTTTCAATTTATCACAACGACTGATCTCAACGCGTGGAAATACACATGTGAGAGACACTTTGGAACATGAACCTGAATATTGGAATTACTCTCAACGAAACGATTACCGACGCGGTAATCAACCAGTTGATCGAGTTTGATCCGACTCTCGCGGAACGCTCGCGGGAGGATATCCCACGTACTTGCACCACCAACCGAATCCTCGCGGCGGTCGGCTCGATCACTTCCCTGCCCCTCTTTTTAAAGATCAAGGACTTCGTTGATCGTCAACTACTCGAGGAGTCAGACCCGTCCCTTTTGAACCGCGGAATGTTTGTCCCGCTCTACAAGGACACCGAACAGATCTACATCGCCGTTGCAAACCCCTGGGACCCGACCGCAGAGGACACCTTCTCCCAGCAGTATCCGGATCTTGAAGTGACCAAGATTCTCGCGCCCGTCGCGGAAATTTCACAAGTCATCGAGACCGTCTCCAGGACAACCGGTCCATCTCAGTCCGACCTCGATGCAATCGAAGTCGATGACCGCGGCGATGAAATCAACGACTTCAATGTCACCGAAAAGCACGAAGAACCGCTCGCGCAGATGGTCGCTAAGATCTGCTCTGACGGCATTAAGCAGCGTGCTTCCGACATTCACATCAAATGTGACAAAGACCGTGTCCATTACAGCTATCGCATCGACGGCGACATGGGCGAGAAATACGAGATCCCGATGAAGCTGAAGGATCGTGTCGATGCCTTTCTCCTCAACCTCATGGGCCTCGCACCCGAGGAAAGGGCGGTTCGACCTGGAATCTCGGGACGATTCACCGTGAACTACCTTCGTCGCTCAATCGACATGCGATTCGAGCGTCACCGCACCTATCGTGGCTATCACGTCACGATGCGTATTCTCGACAAAAGCCACTTTGAAGCGAAGCTAGGCGTCGGCTCTCTCGCTTTCGATGCTGCAACACTCTTTGAGCTTGAAAAAGTGATGGCAATTCCCGCTGGAATTATCGTCATGTCAGGACCGACAGGATCTGGAAAATCGACCACTCTTAACGCGATGCTCCGGGAGCTTAACCGCCCTGAAGACAACATCCTCACGCTTGAAAACCCGGTTGAGGATGAAATCACCGGAGTTGTTCACTGCGACATTAAGCCGAGCGAATTCAAACCGATGATCGCCAGCTTCATGCGGAGCGACCCGGACATCATCCTCATGGGTGAGGTGCGTGACCTCGATTCCGCAGAGCTTGCTATTGAGGCCGCGATCACAGGTCACAAGGTTCTTACAACGATTCACACCCCGCGAGCCTCACAAATCATTGAGCGATTTGAGCAGCTCGGAATTGAAAGGTGGAAAATTGCCCAGACGCTCAAAGCAGCATGTGCCCAGCGATTGATTAAACTTCTCTGCCCCTACTGCAAGATCAAAAAGCCGGGTCTCGCCGAGCGCGAAATCCGGAAGTTTAACCTCTCCGAAGAGTGGCGGGAAACCCCGGTCTACTTTAGAAATAACGATGGCTGCGGCGAGTGTGGCCACCGGGGTTACTACGGTCGAACTGCTATTCTCGAGATCATCCCCATCACTCCGGAGTGGTCCGACGCACTTTCTAAAGGCACCCTCAGTCCTTACGAGCTTGAAATCGCAGTTCGTGAGCAGGGCATTCTCCCATCACTCCGTAAGAGTGGTTTAAAACTCATCCGTGAAGGCCGTGCCGACCTCGAAGGCCTTCGTAAAGTGATCGACATGTCCTCCGGCGACTAACTTGAAGTTTTGACATTTTCTCCATGAGCACGACAAAAAAGGACATCAAAATCTCCGCCGCGCAGGCAGCTCTCGCCGCGCGTATCGAAGAGAAAAACAGAGCCACTTCTGGTCATCATGGCCCGGAGAAAAAGGCCCTCTTCAGCAGTTCCGACCGGAAATCAAAGTTCCCGACGAAGGAATTGATCAAACTCTCACGAGGTCTTGGCTCCATGCTCCGCGCTAACATTAACACAGCGGATGCGATCAAATACTATTCCAGCGGGCACCCTTCCCCGGTCGTACGCGCCACGCTTAAGAACGTGCGCGAGAACATCGAAAGCGGACTTCCCGCCTACTCCGCCTTCGAAAAAACAAAACGGTTCGATGACAAATTCATCTCGCTGGTCCGCGCCGGTTGTGACTCAGGACAACTCAGCAAGGCATTTGAATCGATCGCTAAGACCCTGAAGAAGGAAGCCGAGTTCAAATCCAAAATGCGGAAGGCCACCATGATGCCTTCCATCATCATCTTTGCGCTCATCATGTTATTCATCGGGGCCCAGTTGCAGATCATTCCGCAGATTGAGAAGATTCTCGACGACATGAATCAGGAACCCGACAAAATCTCCGGGTTCCTTTTTAAGTTGAGTCACATCACGAAGAAGATCTGGGTCCTTCTCGTTGGATCGATGTTAGGATCCGTCTTTTCCTTTCTTTTCGTCGAGAAAGTCAGGAACGCGGTGACGTTTTTCATGATGTCGAAATGGCGACTCTTGAAGAAACTGATCATGGGAATGCGACAGCTCCTTTTCCTCGGCAGCCTCGAGATGCTTCATTCGAACGGAATCAATCTCTCCCGCGCCGTCGAAATTTCTGCCGAATCTCTGAAGGGCACTCCGATGTTCGAAGAGCTCATCCAGGCGGGACAACGTTATGTTGAAACAGGCCTCCCATTTTCTGAAGCGATTCGAAAGTTCACCTCCTGTGATCCGCAAGTCTCACACTTGATCGCAATCGGTGAGCGATCCTCCTCGCTTGGGGAGCAACTTCATCTCCTCAACGAAATGTACGAAGAAGACGTTGATCAAATCGTGACCCAGTTCGCCACCACCGTGAACCTCATCGTCATGATGATGGCCGCCCTTCTCATCACAGCAGTTTTCATTGGTGCCTTCCTTCCGATCTTCCTCATGGGACCGAAGATGATGAACGGATCCGGCATGTAAAATTTCCAGCCCAGCCCTCCATTAGCCATGCAACAGACAACATTAGATCGATACCTTCGACACAAATACGTTCAAAAGTCAGTCGTATACTGTAATACGCTTCCCTACGCTATTCCCGAAGGAATCAAAGTGGATGAGACTACCGAAGAAAGCGGAGGACGTTACCTGTATCGAATGACGGCGGCAAATGATCGCGCCCTCAACGAACTCACCGCACATCTCGAAGTCGCGAACATCACCTACACCTCGCGGGTCGCGGACGGGGAGGGATGGAACAACAAGCTTTTCAACAATCCGGAGAAGAGCTTCACGATGCAGGTTGTCAGCACCATCCTCCTAATTGGTATTATCGCTTTCGTCCTCAGCGGTATGCCAATCCACTTATGGCAAACCCTCACCGCAAAAGAGGAAAAAGTTAAGGTTGAGAATACGATTAAAACCGCGCCGCCAGCCCGCAACAAACCGGTCGAGTTTGACTAGGTAAACAAATTTAGAACACAGCAGAAAAATGAAAGTTACACCCTCACCCAACAGACGGGCCCTTGAGAAAGGCCTGACACTTGTCGAAATATCACTGGTCATTGGAATGATGCTCGCGCTGGCATCATTAGCGACTTTTTCGGTGGGAAATATGACCGAATGGAAACAAGCCCGCGAAGCAGGTGAATCCCTTCGAAGCGTCTACCTGGCGCAGAAGGCCTATCTCGCCGATCATCCGTCGCAAGACGTCACCTCGCTGACCACAGAGGAACTGATCCCGTATCTCCCTAACAGGGTCGGGGCGATGCCCTCCGTGCAATCGAAACAGAAAACAGCCCTGAGTGTGAACATCAATGTGATTCCACCGGTGTATCTCAGCGGTGGCACGACCTACGATCCATCCGATTCCACAAAGGACTCACTGTGGGATGTTGGCTCACTGTAGGAAGTGACAGTCCGTTTGAAATCCTCAAGCTCGCGGGCGACCCAGGTGTCGCCCGCGCCGGTGAGGTCGGACATGATCTGACAGACTTCCGGTGCCACGGCAAGGGCTGCTTTCGCATCCAGAAAAAGACACCGGGTTCGACGGCTGAGGACGTCATCAAGAGTCAGCGCCATCTCATTGGCAACGGCACGTTCGATATCATGACGAGTGCAGGGAAGGTCTGGATGAATTGGCTCTTCCCCCTCCCTCTCAGCATCATTCAAGAGGGTTAGCTCATGCGTTGAACAGGGTTGAGCCGGCAACCCGCCTATCCCGGCCGCGCAGTTGACCGCATCCTCTGCCATTTGACGATAAGTCGTCCATTTCCCACCTGCCATAGTCACCAACCCGGATTGACTGACCGTGAGACTATGGCTCCGGGAGATCTTGGAAGTCGCCTGACCTGATGCTTTGTCAGGAAGAACGAGCGGCCTTAAACCCGCGAACATCGAACGAACATCACCGGCCCCCGGCTTCTCTGTGAGATAGCGACCCGCATGGTCGAGAAGGTAGTCCACTTCCTCCTGCATCGGCCGCGGACAAATTTCGGGCTTCACTCCCCCGGTGTCGGTCGTCCCTAACAGCATTTTATTCTGCCAGGGAATCGCGAAGAGGACGCGTCCATCATCAGTGCTCGGAATCATGATCGCAGTTTCTCCACCGAGAAACTTTTGATCGAGCACGAGGTGAATCCCCTGGCTCGGAGCAATCATTTCACTCGCATCGGCATCATCCATTTTCCGAACCGAGTCCGTGAAGACACCAGTCGCATTGATCACCACTTTCGTCTTCAATCGAAATGATTCTCCGCCCAACACGTCCTCAGCAATCACCCCGGAAACCCGCCCGGCTTCCTTGATCAGTTCTGTCACGCGGACACGATTCACAACGATAGCGCCTTCGCGATGAGCAGTCCTCGCCATCGCAATGGCAAGACGGGCATCATCAAACTGGCCATCCCAGTAGAGCGTCCCCCCATAAAGTCCCTCCGGGTTTAAATTCGGAATTTCTCTGACCGTTTCACGATCCGAGAGATGTTCGGTCGCCTGAATCCCGAGATCCCCCGCGAGAAGATCGTAAAGCGTCAACCCCATTCCATAAAAGAAAGGTTCGTAGAATCGGTAAGCCGGGACCACGAACGAAAGAGGCTTCACAATCCCCGCCGCATTCCTCAACAATCGGCCCCGTTCCCGAAGTGATTCCCTCACCAGTCCTACATCACCGCTGCGCAAATAGCGGACTCCGCCATGGATTAGCTTCGTGCTCTTCGATGAGGTGCTCTCGCAGAAATCCGCCTGCTCGAGAAGTGCCGTCCGATACCCGCGGTTTGCCGCATCCACCGCGATGCCGAGACCGGTCGCCCCACCTCCAATGACAACGACATCCCAGTTTTCAGAGCAATCGGATAAACGGTCGAGCGCCTCAGGTCGGTTCATGACCCTATCGAAGCGCAATTCGGAGAATCATTCAACACAGGCTTTAGGAAATGCTGCTCCCCTCCTCCCGACCGCGATTGCGTGCTTTCCAATTTTCAGAAAAAGGCTTACTCCATACACCTCTATAGATTCGTATATCATGTCCGCCAACCATTCGCAGAAAGCGTATCGCCACATTCGCCAAAAGCTTCTCGACGGATCAGTTCCTCCCGGTTCCCGTCTTTCCTACGGCACAATTGGAAAGGAAATTGGAATCAGCGCGACCCCGGTTCGGGAAGCCGTCGGACAGCTCGCGAGCGAAGGATTCGTCGAACTCGTCCCCCAACTCGGGGCCATTGTCCGTGAACTCACGCGGGAAGAGGCGATTGAGCTCTATGAACTCCGCGAGGCGATGGAATCCTACGCGGCTGCTCGCGCCGCAGAACGAATCAGTGAGCGACAGTCGAAAGAACTGGAGCAAAATTTAAAGAAATCAGCGGCCCTCGTTTCTCAGGTCCGAGCCTCCGGCGAAAGTTCCGCCGACAGGACCATCGCCAGGCAATTCCACGCTCTCGACCTCGCTTTTCACATGACGATCATCGAAGCGTCGCGCAATCGTCGCATGCTCAAAGTTGTCGGCGACTCGCATATCCTGACCCGCATCTTTCAGGCGGATCGCCACGAGTTTCAGCTCGGTATTCTCGAAACAACGCAAAAGGAACACGAAGCGATCGCCTCCGCCATCAACTCAAACAATTCCGCAGGCTCACACGATGCGATGCAGCGCCACATCCGTAACAGCCTCGACCTCACTCTTAACGAAGCCGACAACGACACGACTGATCGTTGGTGGGCTGAATCTTAGATTTCCAATCCAACCTCATTATGAAGAAAACCCCACTCATTGCGCTCCTCGCTCTCCTCCCTCTGAGCGGCTTCGCCGAAGAAGACTACCCGCTTCTTCCGCTGGAATACAACAACCCCGGTCTCGAGGTCGATCTTGGGGTTGGACTTTGGGCCTGGCCGTTTCCAATGGACTTCGATGGCGATGGCGACATGGATCTCGTCGTCTCCGGTCCTGACAAGCCTACCAACGGTCTCTACTACTTCGAAAACCCGACACAGGATCCATCGATCAAAATGCCGGTTTTCAAACCAGCCGTTCGTCTTGGCGAGACCGGACAAAACGTGCAGGTCAGCTATGTCGATGGAGCACCCGTCATCCTCCGCGAGAATCTGGAGTTCCCCAATTTCAAAGAAACCGGTGCCGGAAAAGAGGGCGGCAAAAAGATCTACGACAATTCAAAGTTCCACGGCGGTAAGACCCGGGCCCGGATGTGGCGCTATGTCGATTGGGAAAACGACGGAGACCAGGACATCATCGTCGGAATCGGCGACTGGACCGACTATGAGTGGGACCACGCCTACGATGCTCAGGGCCGCTGGCAAAACGGTCCCCTCCACGGTTGGGTCTACTTGATCGAGAACAAGGACGGAGAATACCCTGACAAACCCGTCAAAATCAAAGCAGGCGGCAGCCCCGTCGATGTCTACGGCTGGCCCAGCCCGAACTTCGCTGACTTCGATGGTGACGGTGACCTCGACCTTCTCTGTGGAGAATTCATGGATGGATTCACCTATTTTGAGAACACGGGGACACGCAGCGAACCCGTCTACGCGACCGGCTTCAAGCTCGATGGCGATGATGGAGAGCCACTCATCATGCACATTCAAATGATCACGCCGACCGCCTTCGACTGGGATGGCGACGGGGATCAGGATCTCATCGTCGGAGACGAAGACGGCCGCGTTGCTCTCGTCGAGCACACTGGCGCGATCACGAACGGTATCCCGATTTTCAAACAACCCGCCTGGTTTCAGCAGGAAGCCGATACCCTCAAGTTTGGAGCTCTCGTCACTCCCTACGCTCACGATTGGGACGGCGACGGCGACGAAGATCTTGTCTGCGGCAACACCGCCGGCAACATCGCGATTTTCACGAACCTCGATGGCAAAGGCACAAAGTGGAGTGCCCCCGAACTGCTCGAAGCGGATGGTGAAACCTTCCGCGTCCTCGCCGGAGATAGCGGATCGATTCAAGGCCCGGCAGAAGCGAAATGGGGCTACACGACTCTCTCCGTCGCCGACTGGGACGAAGACGGTCGCGACGACATCATCTACAACTCGATCTGGCCAAAGCTGCAACTGCTGCGCAACACCGAAGACGGCTTCACCGACGGCCCCCTGCCCTTCTGGGCCAAAGAATCTCCGCCCGCATTCTACTGGTGGCAGACAAGTGAGGAGAATCTTCAAACCCAGTGGAGGACAACTCCGGTCGCGACTGATTTCGACAAAGACGGCAAGCTCGATCTGGTCATGTTAGACCAGGAGGGCTACCTCACCGTTCACAGTCGATCCAACGAAGAGACCCGTGTTTTCATCGATGAAGACAACGAATTGATTCGCTTCAATCACCAGACGGCCGGCCGCAGTGGACGCTACAAGCTCGACGTCGTCGATTGGGACGGCGACGGTCGCCTCGACATCCTTGTGAATTCGGAGAACGCGACCTGGTATCGCAACTGCGAAGACCGCGATGGAAAGATCGTTCTCAAAAATGTCGGCAATCTCGCAACAAGGAATGTCGCGGGACACACCTCCAGCCCGACAGCCTGCGACTTCGACAGCAACGGAAACCCTGACCTCGTCGTCGGTGCCGAGAACGGACGCCTCTACTTCATCAAACACGAAGACTGTGTTCAGTTTTCCGAAGAGGAAATCACGGCTCGCGCTCCGGTTGAAAAGGCGGCCCCAAAGTTCCCCGGGTTCATCAGCGAAGGTTTCATCTACGAGAAGGCGCCCTTCCCCGAGTGCCACGCTTCGACCCTGGTCGAGACGACTCGAGGCCTCGTCGCGGCCTGGTTCGGCGGGACCAAGGAGCGCAATCCCGATGTCGAAATCTGGTCGTCCTACAATGACGGAGCCGGCTGGTCTAGTCCACGCACCTTTGCCGACGGCAAGCAGCACTCGACCCTTCGATACCCGACCTGGAACCCCGTCCTTTTCCAGCCACAGGACCCTAACGCTCCGCTCATGCTCTTTTTTAAAACCGGACCGCATCCCCGCGAATGGTGGGGCGAGGTCATGGTGAGCCACGACCGCGGGCGCTCCTTCAAGGATCGTCGCCGCCTCCCCGAAGGCATCATCGGACCGGTCCGCTCTAAAGCAATCACGCTGCCGAACGGCACGATCCTCTGCCCGTCCTCGACCGAGTTTGAAAGCGAAGACGGAAGCGACTGGCGTTTTCACTTTGAGCGCTTCTTTGACATCAAGAACCCGGAACTGGGCAAGTCCTGGAAGGTCGTCGAAACCGAAAAGCAACCCTATCAAGTCATTCAACCAACCCTCTTGGTTCATCCTGACGGAAAGCTTCAGGCGCTGATGCGCTCAAAGCATGAAAAAGTCGCGCAGAGCTTTTCAACGGACAACGGAAACTCTTGGAGCGAGCTGGAGCTCACTGAGGTACCCAACAACAATTCAGGCATCGAAGCGCTCACGCTCGCCGATGGCCGCCACCTCCTTCTCTACAACCACGCCGGTGGCCGCAAAGATAAAAAGGACGGCTGGGGCAAGCGCAACGTCATCAACCTCGCGATCAGCGACGATGGCATTGAGTGGAAAGCCGCCGGGATCATCGAGAAAGCGGAGAAGGGCGAATTCTCCTATCCTGCCATGATTCAGACCAAAGACGGACTCGTCCATATGACCTACACCTGGAACCGCGAGAAAGTCCGCCACACTGTGATC
>CAZOUP010000118.1:0-15681 GCA_964583035.1 uncultured Akkermansia sp. | reverse complement strand
ACGAACCTCTCTGGAAATTATAACCCGGTGTCATTTATTTCTGGCGCAACACGGCAGAGCCACTCTGCGCATTTCCGTCGCCCGCAGGCCTTTATGGTGGAGGCGTTAAGACACTTCGACAACAGACCGACCGTCGCGCAGGATCACGTCTTTCTCCTCGACCTCCCAGTCATCGAGCACGGTGTCATCGATGTGGATTTCCTCATTCACCGCCGCATACTCAGGACCGAGGACTTCAACGACGGTAGGATTTCGCGGGGTTTCCCCTTCAGGAATGAGGTAATTTTCCACGACCTGGCAACTTTCCCTGTATTTCTCCCGGCTCAGCAGAAATTCGTGAAAGGTCTTCAAGCGGTAATGCGGGATCGTCGCATACATGTGATGCGGCAGATGATAATCCATTCCAAAAGGAAAGACGGCGTAGCGGACGAAAGGATTCATCTGGAAAACGCGGGTATTCGTGAGCCAACCGCGGTCGCCGTTCCCATGCTGGATGACCTGCCGCAGGATCAGGAAAAACGGGAAGGTCGTCAGGATCGCGACATACCAAAGCGAGGAAAAATACCGCAAGGCCATGAACCCTGTCGTCGCCTGGATAAAAGACAGCGTCGCGACAATCCCGGTGAAAACCGCCGTCTGACCCATGTAAATAAAGCGACGATGAAAGACCGGTTTGACCCGCGCTTTCTCAAACGATCCTTCAGGAAGAACCGCGAGAATTCCGGCGACGACGCCCCAGATCATGAGGGGAAAGGCGATTAACATCCAGGGATCACCCCACTTTTGCACGACGGCGCAGTTGGTAATGACGAGAAAGAACAGCGCGAGGGTGAGACGCTCGGGAATCCGCTTTCGTTTTTCGCCCTTCATCTGATACGGGCCACCTTTGTGCGAGCCAATCGTGTTGTAGCGAACCCTGACGATGATGTAGCGCACGAGATCGATGAGGAAGATCTGGCGGAGCATCATTTTGATGAAACTCAGTTTGCCGACCGGAAAGTTAAGCCAATGACCACTGTCTTTCAGCAGGGCAAAATCCGGGTCACGGTCCGGGTCGTTCACGAACTGGTGATGCGCGAGATGATAGAGCCTGAACTGGTAGACAGAAGTCATGATCGGGAACATGCAGAGGTAGTCCCCCGCCAACTCGTTCAGCTTCCGGTTTTTGAAGAGCGTGTGGTGGACCGCCTCATGTCCCGCTCCGGCGAGCTGGTGCTGCGACGCTCCAATCGTCAAGAGAGCGAGGAGGTAAACGGAGACACTCCACCAGGCGGAAAGTCCCCACGCTTCACGGTTTTCAAAAAAGTAGACCGCCCCGACGAGAGTTAGCGCGACGATGAGCCAGGCGCGACCGATGTAGAGAAAGTTGGTGTGATTGTCAGTCGCGAGAAATTCACGAAGACGACTTTTCAGTTCCGGATCTCGACGGAGATCGGCAGCAGCTTCTTCGTGATGACGATGTCCGCTCAACGAATTAATTCAGAGTCAGGGGAGGAATATCGCCTTTCTGACCGTGGCAAACGAAAGGCGTTCAATAACGAAAAATAATTACGCCCAAAATTGATTAAGAGACCTTACTCATTTCCCCTCTCGTATCCTCTTAGAACCGCGAAAACCGATCACGATTCTGTCAGAAACCGAAGTTGATCAGGTCCTGGAGGAGATCCCGATAGGCCAGCCCCGCCCGAATGATAAGCACCGCGACGAGCAGGAGAATTCCCCAGTAGAATAGCTTCGGCGTCCACTCTGCGAGTTGCTCCATCGCATCGCGGGCTGAATCAGAATAAAACCGTCCCCAATCCGCCAGCTCACGATCCAACTGTCCCGACTGCTCCGCCGAATCCATGCCCCGCGCGAAGTCGTTCGGGAAGGCCGAACGGGCCGAATAGAGCGCTTTCGCCAAAGAGTCTCCCCCCGCGACAATTTTCGCGCCGCGAAGACTCGCGCTGCGGATGAGGCCACTGCCCGAAGCCAATCCTGCCCCGGAAATGGAGTCGCTCATTTTTTTTCCCGCCTGAAGAAAAATTTCGAAAACCTGGGTGAATCTTTCCATCGAAATCGCTTTTCGCGCCTTTCCGACGAGAGGAATGCGATTGAGAAACGCATCCACTACTCCGGAATTCCTCGCCGCCCGCATCAGAAAACGGGCGAGAATGAAAATGATCGCAATGACGGCGTAGGCGATGAGCAAATTTTTGCCCATCTCTGCAAACGCCGATCCGTAGCCCTCCGTCGGCGCGCCATCCGGGGAAAAGCTGCGAAACGCCGTCGCCGCGAGGGTCGTCGCCGGCACTGCAACATGAATGAGCACGAGCGGATAGGTGAGCCCCTTTAAAATACGCCGCCGCGTCCGATCCGCACGCCGGAAGTATTCAGCAAGGTGACCAAAGCCTTTTTCCAACATGCCGCCCTCTTCCGCCGCCGAGACAACCTCCTCCTCCAGCGCCGTGATCTCGCCGGAAGCGCGACCCAGCGAACCTCCGATCGTCTGACCTGTCCGGAGACCTGCGAGGAGGCCTTCATAAATTTTCCGCTCGGATCGACTCACGCGGGGCTGCTGCAGGAGTGATTCACATGCCTTCTCCATGCCCATGCCGGAGCGGGCATACTTCTCGAGGCTGGAATAGATCTGGCTTTTCGCCTTGGCGGACAATCCGGGCATTCCCGAAGATGCCATCGTCCGCGACCGTTTGAAAACTGGAATCGTGAGAAATCTTTCGGCTCACCGTAGGATTGAGCGTGAGCGAGAACCAAACCGCGTCCGTCTCCTCGCTCACGCTCAGAGCTACATTCCGCATCCGATCACACCCTCCCCCGTAGGGTTGAGCGTGAGCGAGAACCAAACCGCGTCCGTCTATTCATTTAAAAAATCTCCCTAAAGCGCGGGTCTTGACGATTCGCCCGTCCGTAGCGATCAGTAGCCATGAATCTCACGAAAACAGCATTCGGATCCTGGAGCGGTGGTCGCTTCATGCACTTTGGTCAGCGCATGGAGGAAGACCGCTGGATAAAAATGGCGCGTCAGGCCTATGACCAGGGCGTTCGCACCTTCCTCACCTCTGATGTCTACGGTGTCGGCCAGGGCGACGAGATCCTCGGCAAAGCCCTCGAAGGCGTTGATCGCGACACCTACTGCCTCGTCGCCATGATCGGCCACGATATCTACGATGGCCAACGCGCCGGGGCCAAAGGCTATGCCCGCTTCACGGATCCTGAGCTTCGCGGTCCGGACGGCTACGCTGAATATCTCCAGCACGCGACAACGAAGTGCGCCGAGCGCTGCGGGACCGATCACTTTGATATCGTCATGCTTCACAACCCCGACTCGATCGGCTACTCCAGCCCTGAAGTCTGGTCGGCGATGGCGACGCTTCGCGAAAAAGGTCTCGCCGAAACTACCGGGATCGCTCCCGGTCCCGCGAACGGTTTCACGATCGACATGGCTTACTGCATCGAGAATTTCCACGCCGAGATCGACTCGGCGATGATCATCCTCAATCCGATGGAACCATGGCCGGGCCGATACGTCCTCCCTATCGCTCAGGAATTCGACGTCGATATCCTCGCGCGGGTCGTCGATTTCGGCGGCATCTTTCACGACGACGTGAAGCCCGGTCATTTCTTCAAAGACGGCGACCACCGCACCTACCGCGCCGAAGGCTGGATCGAGCACGGCAACGAGAAACTCGAAAAAATGCGCCCCATCGCTGAAAAGCACGGCCTCACGATGCTCCAACTCGCCTGCGTCTGGGACCTCAGCCAGGACCCCGTAAAATCGGTCGGCCCGACTTTCATCCAGGAAGCCGGCGACGACGCCCGCCCTGTCGAAGACAAGATCGCTGAGTTCGCCGCTCTCCCTGATGTCACCCTGACCAGTGACGAAATCGAAACGATTCGTGAGATCGGCAACAATGAAGGGTGCATGCCGCTCAAAGGAGCGAGCACCCGCTACGAGGGCGAGCCACAGCCCGATCATTGGCCAATGCGTCCGGAGCTCCAGCCTGCGGCCGACAAATGGAGCTTGAATCCCGCTTGGTGAGAAACGACGATAGCCTTTCCCGTTTTCAGGACGGGGAACTGCCTCAGCGGGAATGGAGAACCTAACCGACATACAAAGCCAGCCGGACTCACGGAACCTCGACATTGATCGCGTCGGGGTGAAGGATCTGAAGTACCCCATCCGCATCCGGGACAAAGAAAAATCCGAGCAAAGCACCGTCGCGACCGTGTCGATGGCGGTGGACCTGCCGAAGGAATTCAAAGGCACGCACATGAGCCGCTTCGTCGAAGTCCTCAATTCCCATGGACCCGTTCTCGATGTTCACTCCCTCGCAGCCCTCCCTGCGGAAATGCTCGCCCGCCTCGATGCCCAGCGTGCCCACGTCGAGCTGCGCTTCCCTTTCTTTCTCGAAAAGCCGGCTCCGGTCACGAAGAAAGTCGGAATGATGGACTACGAAGTTATCTTCGACATCGATCACTCTCCCGAAGACACCGACTTTATTGTGACCGTGTTAGTGCCCGTGACGACGCTCTGTCCTTGCTCAAAAGCGATCAGTGCCTACGGTGCCCACAACCAGCGCGGCGTCGTGACCTATGCGGTCCGCTTTTCCTGCGAACCGATCTGGATCGAAGACCTCGTCCGCCTCGTCGAAAAATGCGCGAGCAGCGAGCTATATAGTCTCTTGAAGCGCCCTGACGAAAAGCACGTCACCGAGCAAGCCTACGACAATCCTGTCTTTGTCGAAGACCTCGTCCGCAACGTCGCGGCAGCGTCCGAGAAGCAAACTGGTATCGCGTGGTACCGCGTCGAAGCCGAGAACTTCGAGTCGATTCACAATCATAATGCTTACGCGGTGATTGAGAAGAAAGGTTAGCCCGTTGGGAACAACGCCGACCGGTGCGAAACCATCGACGTCGGCATTCTACCGAATGCCGCTACCTTATCGGCAGCACCAACAAAGTGAACGCGATCAACGCAATGATCGCGATGATCCACCAGAAAAGTTCCTTCCCACTTTTCTTTTTGGACCCGGAGCCAAATTCGCGATCCACAAAATCGTCGTAGTCGAAATCATCCTCCTCCGGTAAATCGACCCCGTCGTAGGAGTGAGGATCGACCCAGCGGCCCTCCACTTTCTCCGCGCCACATCCACGGCACCCCGCCGCATTCGGTGACACTTCCTCGCCGCAAAACGGGCATTCAAAATCGGATCGTTTCATTTGCCGGTCTCACCTTCATGAAACCACCATTTATTTAACGGCAAGGTCGAAATCAAAACAAGTTCCCTGCCAATCATCCTGCTACGGCAGGAAGGGAGGCTTCTTCGGCAAACCTTCCGGAAGCTTTGGCAACTTCTCAAAAAACTCTCTCAATTTCTCGAACGAGTCGAGCACCGGCAACCCGTCGAAACCGCTTCCCGTCGTCCCTGTAAATCGGAAATCCAATCGTTCGAGTTCGTCGTGTAGGTCTTTCGCCTCGCCGAGGACTTCGCCATTCGCTCCGTAGACACGAACCCAAATTCCTCCGAAACGTTCCTTCGCCCGATCCGTCGAAGTTCCGGTGGTAAGATTTCCTAGGAACCCAATCCCCAGGGTCGTACTGGTAGTCTTTGTCCGAACAAAGGAAGCAGCTTCGGTGCTCAGAGAATCCCGCGCGCCGGGAGAAATTACTTCGACGGACTGACTCCCGTTGAAGTCAACAATCTGATTCGCAGCATCGATCACGTAAATTACATAGGAAACATGAAGATTCCGGGCATCGACCTGACCGAGGTTGGACAAATCGAGATCATAGTAGCGATACTTTGCCTTCTCTTCGGTCGACTTCAGCATCGGAATGTTCTTGGGAATTTCGAGACCCACATTCTTTGCCTCAAAGAGACCCTGATTCCCAATGCCTTCCCTTTCCCAAACATTCACGCGGACTTGCGGGCTTGAAGGAGACTCTACCAGCCACTCTTTGACAAATTTCTGATCTGCAACGGAGAGCTTCGCCAGTGGCCATTGCACCGCCTGGCCATTACGTTTCAAAACGACGTTCACACCGGTAAATCCAAGCAACTCGGCTTCGACCATCCGGCCTTGGTCATCAGTGAAGAGACGAGCCTCAGCGATCCCCGTGGAAACGACGAGGATCGCCATCAAAAAAGAAAGAGAATGGCACATGGAATCAGCCTCTCAAATTATCAGGTTCTTGGCAAGGGTGGCACGTTGGATCCGCTCGAATTCGTCGAGTCGAGCACCTTCGCCAATCCGGCGACCATGCCACCGACATCCGCAAGATTGTTTGGAATGATGAGCGTGTTGTTCGTCTTCGCCAGATTACCGAACTCTTTCACATACTGCTCCGCAATACGCAGGTTCACGGCCTGAGCGCCGCCGGGACTTTCGATCGCCTCTGCAATCGCCCGGATCCCCATCGCCGTGGCGGTCGCGAGCATCTCGATCTCCCTCGCTTTACCTTCCGCCTCATTCACCTGTCTGTCCCGATTCGCCTCCGACTGCTTAATGACCTGCTGCTTTTCACCTTCCGCGACGTTGATCTGCGCTTCCTTCTGACCTTCCGATTCGGCGATCACCGCACGGCGCTCCCGCTCCGCACGCATTTGCTTTTCAAGCGCATCCCGAACGCTCGGAGGTGGCGTGATGTTCGCAATCTCGTAGCGGGTGATCTTGAGTCCCCAGGGCTCCGAGGCTTTATCGAGCGCAAGAATGATATTAGAGTTCACCGTGTCCCGCTCTTCGAAGGTCCGGTCGAGTTCGAGCTTCCCGATCTCGGAACGTAGCGTTGTTTGCGCCAACTGGGTCGAAGCATACATGTAATCTTCGATACCATAACTGGCATTCTTCGCATCCAACACCTGAAGGTAGAGAACCCCGTCGATCTCAATCGCAATGTTATCCTGCGTGATACACATTTGCGATGGCACATCGACCGCTACTTCTTTGAGGGAATGACGATACGCAATCTTGTCCATGAACGGTATGAGAATGTGGAAACCGGCTTCAAGCGTGCGACTGTATTTTCCCAGTCGCTCGACGACAAAGGCCTTCCTCTGGGGAACGACCCGGGCGGTTTTCAGCAGGATGATGATAATGAGGAGGACGACTCCCACGGGGATAATGAATTCCATAATAGTAGATGCTTAGGGGTTGAGATTTTGGAGGAGAAAGGAATTTAATCAGCGAGGCTTGACCTCCAAAGTGATGTTGTCCCGGGCGATGACGACGGCTTTCTTGCCCGCTTCAATCGCCTCATCGGAAAACGCCTTCCAATGGGCGCCCTTCAGTTCGACACGACCGAAATCACCCGGCTCGATCGATTCCAGAACGAGGACGACTTTCCCGACGAATTCTTCATCGACATCGCCCGCTGAGGACGTCTCGCTTCCACGAAACCAGCCCTTCACAAAACGGCGGGCGAAAACGACGAGGGCGATTGAAACGAGGCCGAAGACCCACAGTTGAAGGCTGAACGAATCCATCCCGGCCCAATCAAGAATAGCCACGATCCAGGCGGCAATCCCGATGAACACGAGGATCACCCCCGGGATAGCGAGTTCTGCGACAATCAGGCCAAGCCCGATGAGAAACCAAATGATAGCGGAGTCCATGGTATGCATCCTGCACGCTTCGGGGCAAGAGGGCCATTCCAAAATCACGGTTTGATTGTAGTCCGGTCGCTTCCTCTTCCAAAAAACCCGACAGAGGTAGCACTCGCCGCCCCTGCCGGGCTCCAGGTGCCCCGGGCTACCACACCCGGAGCTAACCACCACTAACCAAAGCTATTCGAGCATCCGTTTCGCGATCCGGTAGCCTTCGACATCGGCGTTGGAACCGACCGCCCGAAAAAGATCCGCAACCTTTCCGCAGGAAACCCGATTGAAA
Organism: uncultured Akkermansia sp.; assembly: GCA_964583035.1. Classification (GTDB taxonomy): domain Bacteria; phylum Verrucomicrobiota; class Verrucomicrobiia; order Verrucomicrobiales; family DEV007; genus Arctic95D-9. Next base: position 7,794 of record CAZOUP010000118.1, on the reverse strand, counting down.
AACCGCACCGTTTCAGTGAGATCCTCCCGGTCACCACGTCCCGAGTCGATGAGCTGGCGGGCCATTCCCATCGAAGCGGTCATGGCAAACAACTCCGCTCCCACTTCGACGAAGCGGCCGAGCAAAACTTGCTTCTTTTCGAGCTTCGGACCATACCGGAGCATCGAGTGAAAGAGCTTTCGCGCCAGTTTCCGGCTCAAGGCTTTGACGCGCCGAAGATCGGACCGGAACTCCGGCAGGGTGCCACGCGGCGTGAAGACCACCGGCATCCACAGGGTGGGATACCAGAATCCGTAAAACCAGGCCGACTTCAGGGCCGCCTTCACGCGATCCTTCATTGGTAAAGTCGTATTCAGGACCTGCCCGCCCATTTTCAAATGAGGATCAAGCGCTTCGCGGGCGATCAGCAATCGCATGATCTCGCTCGATCCTTCAAAGATCGTGTTGATGCGACTGTCCCGGAGAAAGCGCTCCACGGGGACTGCTTCATCCCCGCGCGCGGCGAGGGAGTCCGCCGTTTCATAGCCGCGGCCTCCGCGAATCTGCATCGCGTCGTTCACGATGTCCCACCCGCGTTCGGTGCCCCACATTTTCGCAAAAGCGGCTTCGATGCGGATGTCCGATTTTTTGTCCCGATCAACTAACAGAGAGACATAGCGAACCATCGCCTCAATCGCGAAAGTCTCTGCTTTCATCTTCGCGAGCTTCTGCGCGATGGCATCGTGACGTCCCACCGGCGCACCCCACTGGACGCGACCTCCTGCCCACTTCGTGGACCACTCGAGGCAGCGCTCCGCCATCCCGACACAAGCGGCCGGCAGGGTGATCCGCCCCGTGTTCAAGGTCGTCAAGGCGACTTTGAGGCCGCGGCCTTCTTCGAGAATGAGATTCTCCGCCGGGATCCTGACATTCGTAAATTTCACGACTCCGTTGTAGAGCGCTTTCAGGCCCATGAACCGCGAACGATGCGTCACTTCGACGCCCGGGGTGTTCATCTCGACGAGAAACGCGCTGATCTTCGGACGCTTTGGATCGCCCTCCTTCATCCGCGCCATGACGACGATGACCCCGGCCTTGACGCCATTCGTGCACCAGAGCTTTTCGCCATTGATGACATACTCGCCGGTCGCCGTATCGAGCTCTGCGCTCGTTTCGATCTTCGCCGGATCTGATCCCACATTGGGTTCGGTCAAGGCAAAGGCGGAGATCTCACCGGCGGCACAGCGGGGGAGAAACTTTTTCTTTTGAGCCTCGGTCCCGAAGACGAGGAGAGGCTGCGGCACGCCGATCGACTGGTGCGCTGAGAGGAGCGCGGTGAGGTTTCCGCAGTATTTGCCGAGCAGCATCGCGGCCCGTGAATAGTTCGTCTGCGAGAGCCCGAGACCGCCATACTCACGCGGGATCTTAATTCCGAAAGCACCGAGCTTGGCGAGGCCGTCGATGACTTCGTCCGGGATTTCCCCGGTGCGATCAATTTCGTCGGCATCAACGTGCTCTTCGAGAAAAGCTTCGAGCCGGGTAAGAAATGCGTCGCCCTGATCCTCGTCCTCGACGGTCTGGGCGGGAAAGGGGAAAACCGTTTCAAAAAGCGGTTTTCCGAGGAAGAGCGAGCTGCCGAAGCTGCCGGCGGGACCCGCTTCGACACGGGCGGCTTCCGCCAACTCAAGCGCGGCGCGTTCTTCGGGCGACATCTTCGAGGTGTCGATGACGTTAGGGGTATTGGTTTTCGTGGGGGTTTTCATGACCTTTGTCCTTTCTTGGTGAGACCGCCCTGCGGTCGTGGGTTGCATTATAATGTTCCGTTTAATTTCAAATCGTTTTGTCCCAGGCGAGCGGCCCACCCCGGAACGGGGCGAATCCTGTGCCCATGACCATGGCAAAGTCGATGTCGTCGGCGTCGCGGGCGAGGCCCTCCGCCAAACAGAGTTTCGCCTCCGCGACCATGAGTCCGGCGAGGTGGGTCGCGAGGTCATCCTCCGTCGCGGACAATGTCCCTTTTCCGACGGCGACTCCGGCGACTTTCCCTTTTTCATACTGATAAAATCCCTGACCCGCTTTCCGGCCGAAATGCCCCTCCTTCACGAGGCGGGTCAGCACCTTCGGCAGCTCAAAGCGATCCCCGAAGGCTTCGCGCATCGTCACCGCAACATGGGCGGCGACATCGAGTCCGACTTCGTCGAGAAGGCGGATCGGCCCCATCGGCATCCCGAAGTCGAGCATCGCGTCATCAATCACTTCCAGCGAAACGCCACGATCGACGAGATGGCCCGCTTCGATGAGGTAGGGCATCAAAATCCGGTTCACGAGGAAGCCGGGGGAGTCCTTCACCACGACTGGCAGCTTCCCGATTTTCCGGACGAAAGCGAGCGTCCGCTCCACCACCTCGGGTGAGGTGTGATCGGTCACGACAACTTCGACGAGCTTCATCCGGCTCACCGGATTAAAAAAGTGCAGCCCGACGATCCGCTCAGGATGCGTGATTCCCGCCGCCGTGCAAAGAGCCGAAATCGGCAGGGCCGAGGTATTCGTCGCAAGGATCGTGTCAGGTCGCGAACGGGCGCAGAGATCGGCAAAGATCTTCTTTTTGATCTCCAGGTTCTCCACTGCCGCTTCGACGACAAGGTCACAGCGAGTCAGCAAAACCGGCTCCGCCGACGGAGCAACGAGGTCAAGCCGACGCATCGCTTCGTGTTTGGTGAGGATTCGTTTCTTCACCGCCGACCCAAAGAGGCTCCGCACCGACTCCATGCCGGCGGCGACGCGGTCGCGGTCGAGATCCCGCAGGATCACGGGCAGGCCTTTCGCGCTGAACCACTGGGCGATCCCCGCTCCCATGACCCCGGCGCCGATCACCGCCGTCCGCTCGATCACGGGGAGTGACGCGGTATCAAGCCGGGGCGCGAAGCGGAACTTTTTCGCCCGCTCCTGGAGTCGGAAAAGCCGCATCAGATTTGCCGCCTCCAGCCCTTTCGCAAGATGAGCTACGGCGCGCTCCTCACGCTGGAGCGATCTCACGATGCTTCCACCCGAGCCGCGCGTCACGACTTCGACGGCGGCTTCCTGAGCCGGATAGTTTCCACGCGTTTTCGCAAGGAGCGAACGCCGCGCGATTCCACGAATCACCCATCTGCTCAAAGCGTTGTTCGTTGAAGGAAAGCCCTTCCGCGTCGGCTTTTTGAAAACGGCCCCCGTCGCGGCTTCCATGAGTCGCTCTTTCGGAACGACGACATCGACGAGTCCGAGCTTGCGGGCATGTGTTCCTGTCAGGGTTTTTCCGCTGAGAATAAGATCGAGCGCCTTCGGCAAACCTAGAAGCCGCGGCAGCCGGGTTGAACCGCCCCAGGCCGGGATGATTCCGAGGAGGGTTTCCGGCAAGCCAAGTCGGGTGCTTTTGTCATCCGTCGCGATCCGCTGATCACAAGCCAGCGCGAGTTCGAGCCCGCCGCCGAGGCAGGCTCCATGAATCGCGGCGAGGGTTGGCATCGGGAGCGCGGCGATCCGCTGAAAGACTTCCTGCCCTTTTTCAATGAGCTGTTTGAGTTGCTCCTCCTTCGCCTCCGAGAGGGAATTCAGGTCGGCACCCGCGATGAAGATGCCCGGCTTCGCGCTTGTGAAGATCACCCCCTTAGGCTCGAGTTTCTCCACGGTGTACAGGGCACGACTCAGTTCGTCGAGCGCAGCTTCGTCGAATATATTCGCCGAGCTGCCGGGACGATCAAAGGTGATCACGCCGATGCCCCTCTCCGTGATCTCCAGATGCAAAACATGCGAGAGAGGATTCTTACGACGCTGTTTCCGCGCTGCTGTTGGTGGGCCGGTTAGTGAATGTGAAATCATATCAGTTTTTCCTTTCTGTCTTACAAAGTTTCGAGCCAAAGGGCCCCGCCCTGGCCTCCTCCGATGCAGAGGCTGACGAGGCCGCGTTTGCCGCCCCGGCGTTTCAGTTCGCGTAAGCTCGTTAAAATGAGACGGGCACCAGTCGCACCGACAGGATGACCGAGAGCGATCGCTCCCCCGTTCGGGTTGAGTTTTTCTTTCGGAATCGCGAGCCCGTCGAAGTCGGGGGAATCGAGTAATTTTTCAACCGCGAGGACCTGCGCCGCAAAGGCCTCATTGACCTCGACGACGTCGGCGTCCTCGGGGCGCAGCCCGGTTCTTTCAAAAAGATCGCGAATCGCGTAGGCAGGCCCGAGTCCCATCCGGGCCGGGTCGCAGCCGGTATAGGCGTAATCGACGAGACGACCGAGCGGCTCCAGTCCGAGCGCCTCCGCCTTTGCCTCCGTCATTACTAACAGAGCCACCGCGCCGTCCGTGATCTGCGAGCTATTCCCCGCCGTGACCGTGCCGGTGCCGCGCTCGAAAACAGGGCGCAACTTCGCGAGGGCCTCCATCGACTGGCCCTCGCGGATGCCATTGTCCGCCTCGACAAATTTTCCGCCGCGTAGATAAACCGGAGCGATTTCCCCGTTTAAAAATTCGCGGGACGCCGCCGCTTTCTGATACGAGACGAGCGCAAATCGATCCTGGTCCTCCCGGCTGATTTCAAATTCGCGGGCAAGGACCTCGGCGGTCTCGCCCATGTTCAATCCGGAAACCGGATCGGTGAGCCCGAGCTTCAGACCGATCACGGGCGCGAAGTCCGCCGGTCGAAAGGTCAGGGCCGCAGCCGCCCTGCCGCCCGCAGATTTCATCCGCGAGAGCGCGGAGAATTTGGCAGCTGCGACCGCTGAAAAGAACAGCGGGATTTGTGTCATGTTCTCCGTTCCTCCAACAACAAAAATTTCGCCATGTCCCGACGCGACCCGCTCCGCCGCGACGGTGAGGGCTTCCATCCCGCTTGCACAGTTCCGATGCACCGTCATCGCCGGGACCGACTCCGGAATCCCGGCGCGCAAAGCGATGACGCGGGCGATGTTCGCCGCGTCGGCGGGCTGAGAGACACAGCCGAAGATCGTTTCGTCAATAAGAGCCGGATCGATCCCCGTTCGAGTCAACAGGGTCTGAACCACGACCCGACCCTGTTCGGTCGCGTCGAGCGAAGCAAAGTCCGTCCCCATTTTCAGGAAAGGGGTGCGCACGCCATCGACGATGACGAGGGCTTCTGGTTTGGCTGTCGTGTCAGGATACTTCATGATGGGAAATAGGGGTGGATGGTTTCTCTCCGGTGAGGGCCGTCTCATCGCGGCGGTCGATCACTTTTTCCTCTTTGAGCGCTTTGCCGACGCCGTGGCGACGCCGGAGATCAGCGGCATCGTGAAATTCGATCCGGTTCGGACTGATCTCGGTCGCAGCGAGAAACCTCTCGGTGATGAGCGACTCTAACATTTCGCCATCGACCCGCCCCGTCGGCGCGACGTGGACGACGATCTCGTCGCTTTCGAGCGGATCGTTGTTGCGCTTCCGCAACTCAATCTGCCAGGTCCCGACTTCGGGGAGATCGTCGAGGACGTTCTCGAGCTCGTTGAAGTTCACGAGAGTTCCCTTCACTTTGCCGATATTCATGCGGCGGACATCGCTGACCCGCGAGATGCGACCCATGAGTCGCGGCATCCGGCCGCCGCAGGCAGGGCAGGCTTCGTGGGTGAGTCCCTCCGAAATGAGATCGCCGGTCCGGTAGCGGAGGACGACACTGCCCCGACTCTCGAGCGGAGTAAAAACAATCTCGCCCGGCTCGCCGTCGGGAACGACTTCGCCGCTTTCGGGATCAATCACTTCGACAATCCCGAGGTCGGGATACAAGTGATAGCCGGTGGCGTCACCTCCGTGTGATGGGCACTCGGGAAAGGCCATTTTCGCCTCGGTGAATCCGTAGGTCGCCATGACCTCGACCTTGCCGGAACCGAGTTCCGCACAAAGCGTCCGCAACTTGCGACGCAGGCCCTCGGGGACTTTTTCGCCACCGAGAACGATCCGACGGATCTTCGGACAGTGCAGTCCCTTCTCCACCGCGACTTGAAGAACGTGGTAGATGAAGGTCGGCATCCCGATGAGAGCGTCGGGATTAATTTTTCCTAACAGACGAACATTTCCCTCGGTTCCCATGACCTTCCCCCCACCTGTCGAGAGGGTGAAAGTATTGTAGCCGATCCCCGCGTAATGCGCCTGCCAGAAGGCGAGGTGCGGGGCGAAGGGAAAGAGATTGAGATGGCGAAACTCCGGGCGCGAGTCGCAGACTTCCATCATGCGTCGTCCCGCGAGAGCGAGAATGTCGAGATCGTGCTGCGTGTAGAGAAACGGAATCGGGTCCGCCGAGCGCCCTGTTGTACTCGTCATGAGAATGGGGCGGTATTCTTTTTCAAACCCCGTCTTCACCGCCGCCCGCCCGTGCCGCATCGCCCGGAGGATCGTCGAAGGTCGCCGCGCGAGAATTTTCTCATCAGGGACGAGCACGAAATCCCGGGTCAGCGGGGTGCCGTCCTCGCTCGAGATGAGGGTTCGCTTCGAGCTGAAAGGGAGTTTTGTCAGGTCCTCGACCGTTCGGATTTCGTCCGGGTCCAGTCCGGCATCGTGAAAGGCTTTTCCATAGTAGCCCGAAAAGGGAACGACATGATTTTTCAAAAAACCATGTAAGCGCTTCCCCTGGAGATGACGAAGTTCGTCCGCTTTGAGGGTATCCCAGTGAGTAGTGAGTCGGTCGTTTAAGCGCATGGTAGTTCTATCCGGTTAAGGGTTTCGGGTTTGGTTTCGGGAGAGCGGTTTCCGGTTTCAAGCAAAGCCTTGATTTCAGGGAGGGCGCAAAGCGCGGCTTCGCGGCCGATCCTGATGTAGTGAGCGTAGCGATGGTAATCGTGCCAGCCCGTCTTCGGACTCATCGGCGCGATGAGAACATCGGCCTGGCGCGCGCTCTTCTCGACGAGACGCATCTGCGATCCCATCGCGGCGGCGCGCAGGATGTCGAGCAAGTTGCCGCGGGCAAAATAGTTGAGGTGCCGGTTAAGAAAACGGAGCGATTTTCGCCAGAGGCCGGCCTTTGCGGGAAGATCGCGGCGCTTGCGAAGAGAGCCGACCGGAGGGAGGGCATTCACGGCGATGACGTAGTCGAGATCCCAGGTCGATTTGGCGAGACCAACCGGAAGAGGGTCACACACGCCGCCGTCGATGTACTCGACGCCGTCCCGCATCACCGGAACAACGACACCGGGGACGGCGAGGCTCGCAATGATCGCGGAGGCGACATCGCCGGTGCGGAAGACGGCCCGCTCGAGGGTTTCAAATTCGGTCGCGACGGCGAGGAACGGTTTCGGGAGATCCGCGAAAGTGCTTCCGCGCAGCGATTCGTTGAGCCGCTCCAGAATGCTCGTCCCGCGAAGGAAGCCGCGCCGAGGGGGAAAGACCGGATCGACGAGACGGAGCAAATCACGCTTGCCCGCCATGTCGGCGGCGAGACCCTCCAGCTCTTTGCCATTAAATCCGGCTGACCAAAGGCCGCCGACGTACGCTCCCATGCTCGTCCCCGCGACGGCGTCGATCTCAATGCCGTTCTCTTCGAGGACTTGGATCACGCCGATGTGAGCGAGTCCTTTCGCGCCGCCAGAGGAGAGCGCGAGGCCGATCCGGGGACGCCGGATATCAGGCTTCGATTCATCCGTTTTTGAAACGCGTCGAAGTCTTTCAAGAGAATGTAGGAAGGCTGCCATTTTGGTGTCGCTGTTGAGGCGACAGGCAGCCTTTCGGTGGGGTCCTCAGCACTCCGCTTTTCTCAGCGGCGTGGCGGGATGGAATCGTCATTTCGGGCGTTTCTCAATCTCGTTTTTCAGGGACCTCGATCACAATGCGGGCGGCATGTCGCCGAGG
>CAZOUP010000117.1:0-15694 GCA_964583035.1 uncultured Akkermansia sp. | reverse complement strand
CTCCACCGCTTCGCCGAAAAAAACGGGGTGACGCTCACGATCACCGAGACGCCAATGTTCGTGACGCCTCGCGACTGGGCGGATGAGCATTTCGGAAAGCGTAAAAAGCCCTTCATGGCGAAGTTCTATGAAGAGCAGCGCAAGCGGATGGGAATCCTCGTCGACGCCGACGGTCAGCCTGAGGGCGGGCAGTGGAGCTTTGACGAAGACAATCGCAAGTCGATGCCGAAGCGTGGACTCGACACCCCCGAAGACCTCAGAGCACCGCGACGTCAGGAAGTCGACGAGGCGGAAGCCTACGTGAAGGAACACTTTGCCGACTACCCCGGGCGCACCGAATCGTTCGCCTACGCGGTGACGACGAAGGACGCGCGGGACTGGTTGGAGAAATTTCTCGTCGATCGTTTTGAACTCTTTGGTCCCTACGAAGATGCCATTTCCGAAAACGAGCGAACGCTCTTTCACAGCCTCCTCACCCCCGCGCTGAACATTGGCCTGCTCACGCCGCAGGAAGTCGTGGACCGCGCCCTCGAATTTGCGAAGAAGCACGATGTCCCCATGAACTCGCTTGAGGGATTTATCCGCCAGATCATCGGCTGGCGGGAGTTCATGTATCTCATGTATGTCCGGCACGGCGTCGAAATGCGGAACGGAAACCATTTTAATCACCGGCGGCACATTCCGGAGAGTTTCTGGACCGCAGAGACAGGAATCCCGCCGATTGATTTGGTCATCGATCGTGTTCTCGAGACCGGCTACGCGCACCACATTGAGCGGCTCATGGTCCTCGGGAACTTCATGCTCCTGAGCCACTTCAAGCCCGAGCAGGTCTGCGATTGGTTCACCGAACTCTTCATCGATGCCTACGACTGGGTCATGGTTCCGAACGTGTATGGGATGAGCCAATTCGCCGACGGCGGGATTTTCACGACGAAGCCGTATATCTCCGGTTCAAACTACGTGAAGAAAATGTCCGATTACACGACTGGCGATTGGTGTGCGACCTGGGACGGGTTGTTCTGGAACTTCATCGACCGGCACCTGGAGTTTTTCAAAAGCCAGCATCGCCTGGGGATGATGGTCGCGACCTACAACAAGATGGCCGACGATAAAAGGGAAGGGCATTTGAAAGAGGCCGAGCGGTTTTTGAACGGGTTGTGAAGAGACGGCACGGTCTCCGGGATGGGTTAAACCACTTATCTTCACTGATGGAACACTAATCAGGGCTTCGGCGAAGAAAATGAATTCGTGAAAATTCGTGTCCATTCGTGGGCTTTATCTCCCCAAGCGGTGCAGGTAGCCGCGAGCGTCCCGCTCGCAGGAGAGCGATGATCGGGCGCGCGGGACGCACGCACTTATCTCAGCGGTCGCTGCCGAAATGGTCAAATCGGGTTTCGCCGAAGAATCCATTACATCAAGAGTTGGAGTGAGGGCTTCAGCCCTTTCCGATTAACCCGGGACGCTCCGCCAAGGCCTGAAGAACTCACTCCAGCCTCTTCCTCTCCCGAAGGAACAAAAACACCACGGCGGCGAGGGCGATTAAGGCTCCGAAAAACTCCCTCGAAAGTTCCACGCGTGGATCCTCCGCTGACATGCTCACCTGGGTCATCGAAAAGTCCTTTTCTCCAAACAGATTCTGCACCAGCCCCGGACCGGTCACGATCATTTCAATGAGACAAAAAACCATCGAGACGATAAGAAGCCAGTTCGGAATCCGCGCAAAGATCGCGACGACGAAGAGCACCGCGATGAGCGAATAGAAGAGAAACCAGAGCGTCGCATCGAGACCGGACGGCTTGTAGTAGATCGCCGGATCGATGTCATTTCGCTGAAACCAGGCGAAGACGCCGAAAATGAGAGCGAGAACAATATTAACAGACGTGAGCAAGGGGGAAGTTTTCATGAAATGAAGCCGCAGAAATAAACCCACTGAAAGCGGAAGGATTCAAGCGGCGGATTGAACCCCGGATCGGCGGGAATTTTCGCTTGTCAAAGCTCCGATCCCGCGCAAATTACCGTCCGCTCGATCCGAAGGGATCGGCCAGCCTTTGGCAAAAGCACTCGTAGCTCAACTGGATAGAGCACCTGACTACGGATCAGGAGGTTTGGGGTTCGAATCCCTCCGAGTGTGCCATTGGATTTTCTTTCTGAGGTAGCTTCTTCCAGTCTGGTCGAGGCAAAATATTCGTTCTGCCTTGATCTTGAACTCCGCTTCAATTCACTTAGATTAAGGGTTATGAGCATCCTCACTGAGCGTATTTCCCGTGAGATCGAGTCTGTGCCGGAGCCACTTCTCTCGGAAGTACTCGACTTCGTGCTTTTTGTTAAGTCTCGGCGCAATAGCGCTGATGCGGATTCTACCATCCGGCGGACACCTGGCGTTTGCGGCGGCGAAGCTTGCATCCGCATGACCCGAGTCGCCGTCTGGATGTTGGAAGATGCGCGGCGTGCCGGAGTTAGCGACGCAGACTTACTCTGCGATTATCCGGATCTCACTGAGGACGATCTTGTTGCCGCAAAACAGTATGCCTCTGAGCATCGGGAAGAAATTGATTCGGCGATTGATGCCAACCAAAATGCCTGATGGCTGCACTCTATGCGAACGAAAATTTTCCACGCCGAGTCGTGGAGTGCCTCAGAGAACTGGGACATGATGTGCTCACTTCGTTAGACGCTGGTCGCGCTAATCAGATGGTCCCCGACGACGAAGTGCTGCGTTTCGCTATCGAAGAGGGGAGAGCTGTGGTGACTCTCAACCGCCTCGATTTTTTCAGACTACATCGGGACACTGCCGGAGATCATGCCGGGATCATTGCCTGCACACGAGATGATGCGGACCCGGTTCGGTTTGCTGCGAGAATCGATGCAGCGATTCATTCGGTCGACTCGATTGAGGGTCAGTTGTTGCGGGTGGTCCGCCCTTCCGAATAAATTATGTGGGACAGTTAAGCAGTTTCGAGGCTTTCTGTGCGCCCAGACAACCTGTCGCTGCGAATTTTCTTCCCTGCGAATTTTCTCTCCACTTCGGGTTTGCGAGGCATGGTAGCGACGGGATTGCCTCGCTTCGCTGCGATTCCTGCCGTTGCGCGGATGCCCCAAGTTTCGTTGGTCGGGATGTTGGGCGCGGTGAAGGAGCGCAAAGACGAACCGACCATGTGAAATCGACTCTAGTATTTTGGATTGTGAGTAAATAGGATTATACTCTTTCACGAGATGAGGTCACCGACCGTAAGACCAAGACTAGCCGTTTCATGATAAGTATCGAAGAAGTTTTCAGGCGATTTCCTATGCTTAATCTCGTTGGGCTTTGTCTGGGGTCACTGGGTGCATTAACTAGCGCTTACTTGCTGGGTCCTGCGTCATCGGATGCAGACTTAGAATCTATTCTTCGAAGGGTAGCTCCACTCCTAATCTTCATTGGTCTGAGTGCAATTTTCGAAGTTATCCAGTGGCTCTATCTACCGGACGGAAAACGCTTAAGACGAGCAGTCTGGTATGGAGCATATATCTTCGGCGCTGTATTTGCCCCCCTCCTACTATTGCTTCTTTGAGCTCGGAATACCGTGATCTCAGAATACCAAGTGAATAGATCAATTCATCGAGTGGCAGTTCGTGTGTCCGCTATTCCTCTATCGGCAGGTCGATAAACAATTGAGGGAACCACGAAGACCACGTCTTTTCCGGGACGGCGAATTGGAGGACGCCTTTCGGAGAGGGAGAGGTGAAATAGCCTTCGGAAAGTCCCAGCTTGATGATCCCCGCCACGGTCGTCGCTCCCAGTCCGGTCACGAGTTTTACTCGCTCTCGTGGCATTTCGCCCTCATAAACCAGCGTCGTTACGATAGCGCTGATCGCTTCCTGATATCGACCGAGGTGCAGGGCTTCGTATCGGAAATACTTTTCGATGCGATTCCGAAAGTCCGTCAAGTTCAGCAAGCCATTCATGAACCCAACCTGATCGAGCAGCGTTTCCAGAAAAAACACGCAAAAGCCGGACAGTTGACGGGCGCTGAGATTTCCCCGCCCGTCGAAATCGTTCTCACGGGGTTGGTCGGCTCCCTGCAGTCGATTGAAATAACGCTGACGATGGCGGGCGAGTCCGCGGGAAAGCGTCCACAGACCATGCCCATGCAGACCGTGACGGTGTAGGAGGGCGTGGGAGTGAAGACGGATGACCCGTCCGTTCCCGTCTCCGAATGGGTGAATCCAGGCGAGACGGTGATGCGCCGCCGCGATCGCCGCGAGTTGCTGCGTGGCGAGAATCTCCGGGCTGCTGTAAACAAGCCGGAACCGCTCCAGGTAGTCAGTCAGTGCGGCATGATCCGGCGGCGTGTGCCTTCCGACATCGACCATGAAATCACGCAGTTGCCCCGGAATGATCTCGTAGCTCTCGCCCGAGAGGGTTTGCGCGAGATGCATTGATTCCGGCAATTGCCCGTAAAAGGTCTCATGGATCCAGCGAATGAATTCTGGAGCGTAAACATCGAGATCTTCTTCCGAATCGAGACGGTTCAGCATCGCCGTTTCGGTCATGATGTGGGCTTCTGCGAGAATCTGCTTGTCCCGTTCTTCCTGAGGTCCCTCTGCAAGCTGCCTCCGCCCTGCCTCATCCATTTCCCGGGGGAGCGTTTTGTGGCCTTCGATCAGATTGCTGTAGTAGCAATTCATCTGCCGAATCAACTGGCTCACGCGGCCTCTTACGAAAGCCGAAGTCAAATGGGCATTCAGCTCGCCAATCGCCAGAGTCGTTTGTTGGGTCAAACCCGCCAGTTCAGCAGATCGGAAGTCCGGAAGCATCGGCTCCATCGCGGTAACCGCTCGGTGGACTTCTTTTTGGCTCATAGCGAAGATCTTGATGAAGGCATTATGATTATGCAATGCGTTTAAAATAAACGGATTGGGATTATTATTTGAAAAATATACTTCAAATGGCGAAAGTCTCAACGAAGAAGTGAGTGGGGCTTTGCAGGAGAATTGAAACTCGCCTGAGAGACTGGATTCTGGAGCGATGCCGTTAAATGCTGTTCATTTCTTGCGGAGTAACAGGGTTAGGTCATCCGTTCGACAGGGTTGAATGCTCACCGTTTGCCCCGAAAAAGACATTGTAGCGACGGGATTGCTGCCGTTGCGCGGATGGCCACGGTTTCGTTGGTCGGCGTTTTGAGCTCGGTGAAGGATTGCACCATTGACCTGTCCCTATTCCCTGTGGTCCCTATTCCCTGTGAATAATTCCACCTAACCCACTGCGGCGTTCGAGCCGATCTCTCGTATGATTTTCACGATCTTCGACGCATCGTCGTCCTTGAATAATGAGGTCGGGCCCCCGGGACTGAGATTGGTGAACGGGTGCTCAAAGAGCATTTTCGGATCCATGACACCGTTTTGAGTGAGGAAGTCGATGACTTGATTGATGAACTGAATCTGTTTGGAGTCGAAAGCCGTGGTGTCGAGATATTCGCCGAAGGCTTTTTTCGCGGCCTCTCGATCAAGGCCGACAAGTCGACGAATAAAGACGCCGAGACTCTCCTGCTTCCCGAAGCAGGCTTCGAATTCTTCGCGACGGCCCACCTCACCCGATTCGAACAGCATTCGTTCCAGCTCTTCCAGGTCCAGACTCGTGAGCGGTTCGTTGTATTTTACTTTCTTCAGGGAGAGATGGTCTTCGTGACTTTTGAGAAAGTCTTCGAACTTCCGTTTGTATTGCGCACGGTCGAGGGCCGCGCTCAGATTGGGCAGGGTCACTTCCGTTCCTTCACCGATTTCATCTTCGAAATCTGCTATCACGATCTTGCGGCTGCCGCGTTCGATGTGGCGGAGAAGACCGCGAAGGTTGAGACGCACTCTCTCGAGCATCGGGAGGGTGACGCCTTCCCAATAGTCATCGCCCTGCAGTTCTTGAATCAGGATAATCTGTTTCTTCACCTCGGGGATGCGCTCGACCTCTTCCAGTTTCGAAGCGATTTCCTGCACCTTCGTGATCAGAATCGTCACGGAGGGATCGCCCTCCAGCTTGCCCAGTTGGATACGGAGCAGTAAAAGGTCGAAATACTTGGCGGTAGGATGCTCGGGCTCCTGCTGATTGGGCAGCAAAGCGATGACATTGTGGAGTTCCGCGTGGTCCTCGGCGGAGATCGATTCCCAACGGTCCCGCTGCTGGAACGTTTCGACCGACTTGCGCTGAGGGCGAACGATGAAATTGTCGAGATTCATCGAGGCGACATCCGTGTGAAGGCAATCGACGAGACCCGATTGCACTTCCTCGAGCTGGGATTCGCCGTCATCAGCCACGAGGACTGATCCACCCTCGCCTTCATTTGGTCCGCGCAGGCTTTGCAGAAGCTGAAGCCGGGTCCGGAAGATTCGAGTCGTGATGGATTCCTGCGAGCTGCCTTCGACCCCTTCCGGGTTCTCGTTGAAATATTCGAAGTTGCCGCAGAAATCGAAGACATAGAAAAACTCCTTATTCCAACCGTCGCCGAAGAGATCCTCCCGCAGCCGCGTGCCTCGGCCGATCATCTGCCAAAATTTGGTCTTGGATCGAACCACCTTAAAAAACACGAGGTTCACGACATCGGGGACATCGATTCCGGTATCGAGCATATCCACTGAGATCGCGATCTGTGGGGCGTCTTTCGGCGGATTTTTCTGAATCGAAAACTTGTCGATCAAGTCCTGCGCGTAGGATTCCTGATTGTCGATCACTCGTGCAAACTTGCCTTTCAAGTGAGGGTAGTTCGCATCGAAACGCTCTTGAATGAAAATGGCGTGGTGGTGATTTTTCGCGAAGAAAATCGTCTTCCCGATGCGCTGCCCCGCGTCGATCCGCAATCCTTCGCGCATGACGTGCTCCAGCACTTTATCGACCGTATCTTTGTTAAAGAGCCACTTGTTGACGGCGGCAGCTTCGACTTCTTTCCTTCGGCGTTCGTCCTCATCGCCCCAGTCGATGAGCTCCCAAGCTTCTTTTTCATCTTCGGGGAGATCATCGTATTTGATTCCCTCACGAGGATAACGAATCGGAACCGAGACGAGTTTTGGGGGGACAAGATGACCGTCTTCCACCGCTTGCTCCAGTTCGTAGGCGTAGGTGGGGACTCCCTTTGCCAGTTCGAAGAGAGAGTAGGTGTCGCGGTCGACTTCCTCCCGTGGAGTTGCCGTCAAACCAACGAGACAGGCATCGAAGTATTCAAAAATGGCCCGATACTTTTTGTAAATCGAGCGGTGAGCTTCATCAACGATGATGAGATCAAAATGCCCGACGCCAAAGCGCTTGCCGTCCTCGTTTGTGTCATCGATCAGCCCCATCATCGTGGGATAGGTCGAGCCGTAGACGCGGGAGGTGGCTTCCTCTTTTTGACTGACCAAATTCACCGGATTGCTGTGGGGGAGATGCTGTTTGAAGGCATTGAGTCCCTGCTTCACAAGAGCGACGCGATCGGCCAAAAAGAGAACCCGCTTCACCCAATTACAACGCTGCAATAAATCGACGAGAGCGATGACCATGCGCGTTTTCCCGGAGCCGGTCGCCATGACGACGAGGGTCTTTCGCTGCCCTTGAGTCATTGCCTCGGTGATATGACGGATCGCCTGCTCCGAGTAATAGCGGTCGGTGATGCCCTTATCGACCGTGGCCTTCGCCAGTTCCGTCGCATCCTCGCGACGTTGTATCATCAGTTCGAGTTCCTCCTCTTTCAGGAATCCCTGGATGGCCCGCGGCGGGTATCGTTCATCATCCCAGATCCAGTGCTCGTAGCCGTTGGTGTAAAAAATGATCGGTCGCACTCCATACTGCTTTTCGAGGCAATCGGCATACAGCTCAGCTTGCTTGCGGCCGATACGGGCATCCTTCTTCGTGCGCTTTGCTTCGACGACCGCGAGAGGGTGTTTGGCGAGCTTGTCCCAGAGAACGTAATCGACAAAGCCGACGCCACTTTCATTGGGCATTCCGCTGACCCTGAACTCGCGGACTTGGTGAACTCCATCGTCAAAATTCGGGTCCCAGCCTGCTTCCTCCAGCAAAAGATCGATGAACTTGTCCCGCGTTGCCGCTTCATCGTAGTCATGTTCGATCGGCGTGGATTCATTTTCCTTCTGCGTCGCCGCGATTTCAGCCTGCAGCCGCTTGATCTCCGCCTCGTAGTTTTCGGATTTTTCCCGTTCTTCGGAGAGTGCTGCGTCCCGCGCTGAGAGCTCCTTTTCGAGCTGCTGGAATTCTTCCGGCGTTTGCGGAGGCTTCGAAGCCTCTTGTGCTTTCGCGGGAACTTGCGTGACGAGATCGGGCTGAAAGGAAACCCCTTCGAGCAGGTTTGCGCTGTTGCGGGCGTATTGGCTCACGAGCCAGAAGCAGCAGTGGAACAGCTCCCGCGTCGCCTGGAGGGCATCATACTGCGTCGGGGCGCGTCCGCCATGCACCGCCCGGTTGCCGAGGAGCCGCAGCATCTGCATCTTCGAGCGCACCTCGGGCGGCACGACCTCGGAGAATGAAGGGTCTTCGAGAAGGGCCGCGAGCTTGATGGAGTAGGGCTCACTCAGGTTCCGGTCATGGAGGTAGAGCCATTGCACGAGCAGTTCCGTCGTGCGTCGCGCGTAGAAGCAGGCCGCGCGGGAATCTGCCATCGCAAACGCCTCGACCCGGCGGGCGGAGTCCCAGAGGTCTTTGAACCCTTTTTCTAAAAACGCAAAGTTGGACATGAGCTAAGCGTCGATGAACAAGGTGCCGGCTGAGAGGCTAGGCAGGCATCAGGAGAAACGGATTCGAGACAGAGCGTTCCCCGAATTTCCGCAGTAGCGTGACTTCATCCGGATCCTGGATTTGATGACGATGGAGATATTTCTGCACGGCCGGCTGGGCAAGTGATGGAATCCGAATTGCGAAGAACGGCCACAAATCAGCATCGACATATTCCTTCTCCACATCAGGGAAATTGGTGATGGGCTTGATCACATGCTGCTCTTTGAACTCTTCCGAGTAGGCAAATTTCCACAGGCCCTCTTCCCGGCGCAGGGAGCCTACGAGAAGACGGTCGAGGTAGAGACGGAAAGAGATCTCTTTCGTTTCATCGATCTGCCCTTTGGGAAGCCAGTCAGTTAGATGTCGAAGCCACTTGTTCATGAGAGAATATCGAGGACAGATCGAAGACGGGACCGCCTCTCGACGAGACACTCTACCATAAAACTTTGCCGTTCGGAACTGAGAAGTCCTTTGAATTCCCCTTCAAAAAGGAAAATTAACGACTTTTCTATCGAGGAAGGGATCACGGATTCTAAAATTTTCAGATAATGCTCGTCGCGTTTCGCGATGTTTTCGATCAATTCGAAATGATTGGGAGCTCCCATGCCGTCCCAGCCGGTCTTCGGCTGGCAGTTTTCGACATACTTTCTCATGAAATGTTCACGTCGCTTTAGATCCTTTGAGTGAGCCTGTTCATATAGAAATTGGTCCGGATTGTTCCAAAACAGGGCTCGGGCCGAGTCATAAATCGGGGCCAGTCTCGGGGCGTTCTTTCCGCGAACATCTTCGATTACTCCCCAGTTGTAGAAGTGGCGGTCATTGTTCCCTACCAGCGCATCGAATCCGAGAAGCCGCACGAATTGCCCCATGATCTCCCTGGCCTCGTCAGGGAAAATCGAATGAATGGCATCCTCGACGCACTGGAAGGTGAAAATGTTCCGTGATTCATTTTCGGCTTCCACTTCCTCAACAAATTTCGGATCAGAGAGGTAGTTGCCAAAAATTTCGGCTCCGTGGACAAGGCTCTCGTTCGACTTCAGAAAGTAGCGGGAGAGAAATCGAAGCTGGCCTTTCACCCACATGAGGCGGCTCTCGGCCATCGTGAAGCCGAAAGACTGTCCGATTCTTGTGAGGAGATGCTCGGTGATCGATTCATTCGGATACCATTTCTGGCCCACTTTGGCAATATAGGCGGGCCACTTGTCGGAGGACAATTTCCGGGCCTCTCCGTATTCGTAAATCCGCAGAAAATCCTTCGGGGCTTCACCGTCGATTGCCTTTCGTTCCTTTTTGAAGAACCCATTTCTCGCCGCCTCGATCGAGGGATGAGAAACAATTCTTTTCCCCGAGTACCCGATGATTTTCGCGGGGCGGACTTTGGGGTGAGATCGTCGAGCGGCCATCGGAACTGAGTGAGTTGGAGCCGACTCTACGGCAGAGGCATTTCATCCGAAAGTAGTCGCTCCGTCAGCCATTTCAAATCCTCACGAATCACAAAATCACAGGCAAAACAGATCCCGCCGCAGTGGGTTTCATCGTTCTCTTCTTCCCCCGCCCGGATCGCTTCGAACCAAAGATCGCCACACACCGGGCAGGAGAAACGGTCTGTCTCGCGTCCACTGCTCGAAGCCCATTTAGAGGCGGCCTTGGTCCGTAGCCCATAGGTGAGATCATCATCTTCTAACAGTTCCACATCCGCTGCCGGAACGGGGTTATCGAACCTTATTTTGATCAAGTGACTCAGCGGTTGAAAGGCAAGTTGCGCTTTGGTCCGGGAATCAGCCGGTTCCGGGCTCTTCGCATACATTTCCTGAGCCAGCGCAAACATCTTACCGAGTTCAAGGATGAGCGAATCCTTCAAATCAATGCCGAAACAGATCTGATGCAACTGTTGGAGGAAAGGGTAGCCGATACGGAGGAGCATCTCTGCTGACTTTCCATCATCCTCTGGCGTGTAGCCGTAGTGGATGATGCTGTTGCGTAGACGAGCGCACTCGACCGCCTCGT
This sequence comes from uncultured Akkermansia sp., assembly GCA_964583035.1. GTDB lineage: Bacteria > Verrucomicrobiota > Verrucomicrobiia > Verrucomicrobiales > DEV007 > Arctic95D-9. The sequence continues at coordinate 4,956 of CAZOUP010000117.1, read as the reverse complement.
CAAAGCTGACCGAGAACAACGATGCCTCTTGCTTCTTCAGATCGTGAAGAAGCTGATTGAGTCCTTTTTCTCCATGTTTATTTGGAATTCTAAAATACGACTTCAAAGCACTCTCCCACGCGGTGACACACTGAATCAGTGCTTCCGGAAAACGGTCGTGTCGCAGGCTGATGAGACTCGATTCAAAGGATTGGAGCGAATTGGCGAGTGGTGGTCGGTCGATCAACCCCTCGGGAACGGTTCGGAAAAAATGGAGGGTCGGCTTTTCGGTCATCATAGGCTAGGAGCAGGCATCGCCGTCGCGCGGCCCGTGCCAGTAAGCGCGTTCTTTTGCTGCCCGGTCGGCATCCGGATCATGGATACTCTCTACCTTTCGGAGGTTGATGAGGTAGTCAGCCGGGAAGCCGAATGTTTCCGCCCCCTTCACGATGTGGTCCAGATACCAATCGTAGGGATCGCCGGTATCGGTGGTTTTATCAGGATCGGCGATGTAAGTGGTGACGGTTTCGAGTTCACCGTCAATGAGCACTTTTACTGATTCTTCCGTGTAGTGGCCGATGTTGCGGCCTTCAGCTTCACGCAGTCCCTCGAGGCAGTCGTCGCTGATATCGAATATAACGCCCCAGACGACGGAGTCAGTTGAGACTGGGTTGATGTTCGCTTTGGTTGAGCCGTCCATGCTACCCTTGTTGAAAAGCAGTTCGTGGCCGGGGAGCGAGGCAAGTCTCGGATTCGTCGGGTCGGCACGTCGTTGTTTGAGGCGGGGGACGCAGAGATTGGAGCCGTAGGCGAAGTACTTCATGGGATGATTCAACAGGGTTAGGTCATCGACTCAACAGGGTTAAGTGCTCACAGCTCGCCACGGAAGGCGCGGGATTGGAGTGAGGCGAAGAGGGTGTCGAGTTCGGTGAGTTGGGCATTATTGCGATCTCGTTGTTTTTGAATTTCAAGCACTCGATTCGAGAATTCGGATTGAAGTTCAAGCGGAGGTGCAGGAACGACCAGCTCCCGGAGGTTTTTAAGACTTATGTTTGCTCGTGCAGCCTCGACTATACGACCAGTCAACAGCGCTCGCCCTTGTTGTGTCTGGAGCATTTGGATTACAAATGTCGCGAAAACTGGATCCCCCAGAGAAACTACGCCTACAGCTTGGTTCACGTTTGCTAATCCTTGATACCCATTAAAAATGCACGACCGCCCAATCGATGCCCCAACAAGATTAATTAACAGATCACCACTTCGAAGTGTTGAGCCTTTCAGCTTTTCATTGAACTCTAATTCCACAAATTTTGGCTTGGCAATATCGAGAAACCCGTCTCTCACATTTTCGCTGGTGACGAATAGTAAACCTTCATCTTGGTAGGTAAATCCCTGCCATTTAGGCGACTGACCCTTTGTGATTCGCGTTGCTATATTTCCTAGCGTCACCACATCCCACCCCTTCGGATTGGTGACGGGGTCGCCGAACATGTCGAGGAAGGTGGACTGGAGGAGGGCGTCGAGCTGGGCGAGGGACTCGCGGCGCTTCGTCCGCAGTTCGTCCGCCGCATCCAAGATCCCCGCGATCCGCTTCTGCTCTTCGATGGGGGGTGTGGGGATTTTTATGGCTGCCAACCTTGCTTGAGTTATCCCCTTTACAGTTGCTCCTGATCCTTGCCTCTCAATTTGAGGCGCAAGGGAAATCATTGCGTGGAGAAGGAACCTTGAATCAAATGGGATCTTTGGAATTAGTGCTCTGAGATCTTGATTAATTGCCACATCAATCGAGTTGATTGCGGCCTTACCCAGAGCCATGCGAGTCGGGATTATTACGTTACCCTTCGGAATTAGATTTGCCGCACTTGATTCTAAACCTTTTTGACTGATGTGATCTTTGGTGGCTGAAATCTCCAGCGACTTAAAATCTTTCACTGAGGCCCACGGAATATCGTCCGACCAGTATTCGTCTACATCTTTTCTGGGCGTGCCTCCACCTTTGAAGGCGATGACTTCTCCAATGTTTTGAAGTGGCCAACTCATCCTAACATCCCCCTCAATTTCTCACGTCCGTCCGAAATCTCCCGATCCAACTTCTCAATCCGATCCAGAATCTCTGTCGGCGGATCATACGCGATCTCTTCATACACGACCTCCTTATACCGGTTCAGTGACAAATCGTAATCATTCTCCGCAATGTCTTTTTTCGGGACGAAGAAGCTTTGATCAGTCCGCTTCCGTTTCGCTTCGCCTTTCAAATTTTGCCACCGTTTCAAGACATCTGGCAGGTTGTTCTTGGCGTGTTCCTCTTCGCTCAGTTCCTCCTTCGGCAAGGGGCCGAGTTTTTCCTGCGCCAGCAAAGGATTCCGTTTGTCATCGAGCGAGAGGCCGTCGGCCTGCATGTCGTAGAACCAGACTTTGTCGGTGCCACCGGAATTGGTCTTCGTGAAGACGAGGATCGCGGTGGCGACTCCGGCGTAGGGTTTGAAGACTCCGCTTGGCAACTTGATCACCGCATCGAGTTTCTGATCCTCGACGAGGATTTTCCGCAATCCTTTGTGCGCGTTGCTCGATCCGAAGAGAACGCCATCGGGAACGATGACGGCGGCGCGTCCACCGGGTTTGAGAAGGCGGAGGAAGAGGGCGAGAAAGAGCAGCTCGGTCTTTTTCGTCTTCACGATCTGGAGGAGATCCTTGGCACAGGCTTCGTAGTCGAGGCTTCCCGCAAAAGGTGGGTTCGCGAGGATGACGGAGTATTTTTCCTCTTCTCCGGCGTGGTCTTCGGAGAGGGAATCACGATTGACGATCCCGGGATTCTCGACACCATGCAGGAGCATGTTCATCGAACCGATTCGCAGCATCGTCGAGTCGAAATCGAGGCCGTGAAACATCCCGTCGTGAAAGTGGCGGCGGAATTTCTCCTTGTTAAAGAGCGGGAGTCGCTCCTCGCGGTTGAAGTATTCGACGACGGAGACGAGGAATCCAGCGGTGCCGCAGGCAGGGTCGCAGATGATGTCACCGGATTCCGGGGCCATGATCTCCACCATCATCTGGATGATGTGGCGCGGGGTGCGGAACTGGCCGCTGTCTCCGGCCTGACTCAGCTTTCCGAGCATGTATTCGTAAAGGTCGCCTTTGGTGTCGCGGTCCTCCATCGGGATCTCGCCGAGCAGGTCAACGACCTTGGCGAGGAGTCCTGCCTTTTCCGGCGGGATCATGAAGTAAGCGTCCTTCATGTGAGCTGCGAAGGCGGAATCCTCGGCTCCGAGAGATTTGATAAAAGGGAAGACCTCGCCACTGATGCGCTCGTGCATGGCGCGGGGTTCGAGGTTTTTGAACCGTGACCAGCGGAGCCCGTCGTAGGGGATCGCTTTTTCGGTCACGGGATTGATGAAGTCGCCCTCGGGAAAGAGTGGGTCCTGCACCGGGTCGCCCAGCAACTGCGCCTGTTTCTCCTTCTTTGCCTGCGCCTCGTCGAGGCCTTTGATGAAGAGGAGGTAGGTCATCTGCTCGATGACCGCGATGGGGGAAGCGACTCCCCCCGTCCAGAAGGTGTCCCAAATCTGGTCGACTTTGTTGCGTATTTCTCCGGTGATCATCGTGTTCGGTTTGTCTCGTGGAATGGGTAAGCAATCCCCGAAGGTTTTGCGAGTCCTGAAATGGTGGAAGTGGATGAAAACGACAGGGCCACAGCAGAGCCACGGTGGTCGCGATCTTTCGCAGGGGACGAAAGTCTGACGACGTTCGCTGCGGGCTTTGCGGGGGCAAGAAACCTACCCCACCCCCTTCGGGAACCGTCCGTCGAACCATTTCTGAAACTGTTCGACGGCGGCTTCGGAATTGGAGATCGGGGTGCCTCCCAACTTCCGAATGACCTCGGCGTCGCCGTCTTCGAAGACGCGGACGAAGATGGGGATGTCTTTGACGAAGCTGAGGACTTTGCGGGCGTCGGTGAGGCGTCGCATCGAGGCGATGATGAGTTGAGCTTTGTCGGCGCCGGCTTCCTCCAAGGGGTTAGATGACCTGTCCCTGTTATCAAGAGGTTGAGTGGAATGAGAGCGGTTCTCTACGCTGTTGCGCTCAAGCTTGCGCGTAGCGAGGGAGTTGTCGTCGAGCCGAGGGCTCGGGTTTCGGCGGATTGTTGAAAGTGGACTTTTGCAGGGAACGAAAGTCTGGCGAGACTGTTGCAAAACCTCTTGGCTAAAGATGGTTCGCGGAAATTTGCTCTCATTTGCCATCATTCGCTTTGAAATCTCTGGAAAAAATAACGCAAATGGGCGTGGATTGACGCGAATTTTAGCTGATGCGAATTTTAGCGAGTGCCCGAACTCGTGATGAGTTTTGCAACAGTCTCTGACGACGTTCGCTACGGGCGTTGCGAGGGAGGTTCCAAGTCCCAGTCATCATCAGTGAACTCACGGCGCGGGTTGGTTTTGAAGGGCAAGTTCCACCTTGCCCGCGATTCTCCTGTTTCTGTTGTGATCGGACACACGAGTGGTGAGAATTTTATCCCTGCGAAATTGAGATGTCCCTATTTAGGAGGCAACGCGGGGGTGTCGTACTATTTCTGCTCCCCTCTTGACTTCTCAAAACGAAACGATCAGCATTCACGACAAGTTTATATGATTAGTTGTTCATCAATGAAGTCGAGGCTCTTTGCATTGCTATTGCTGCTCACTCCTTTTGTAGCCGGGGCTGATGAAGCTTCGCAGCCAAAGACTCTGGGTTCTCTTAAGTTGGCATACGACATTAAGCGCTCTGAGTTCATGAAACCCATTAGCGAATTACAAACGAGCTATGAAAAGCAGTTGGAGCTTCTTCTTGATCAAGTGACAGCCGCTGGGAATCTAAAGGGCGCTCTCGCGGTGCAATCAGAAATTGAGACCTACAAGGAGAGCCCCTATGGGAACGAGAGTGAGACGTTTCCTGAACTGGATCGCCTGAGGGGCATTTATGGGGAGGCTTTTCGCACGCGGATTA
>CAZOUP010000116.1:0-16260 GCA_964583035.1 uncultured Akkermansia sp. | reverse complement strand
TTTAATACCCATTCCCCCCAGAGGACATATTTGAAGATATTATATATTGTACTGTTTGCGAAAAATTTTTCTTTTTTTCTGAAAATTTTAGGTCTGATCTATTGAATGTTATAAGAATGCTGTGATCTTCTTAAAGAAGATAGAATTAATAGATAAAAATGAAATCTTATCAAAAATTTTGATTAGTGTTCTTGTTGGTTTAGTTTTTTTCCAACCATTAGATTTGGTAGTTCTATCGTTGTTAGTTTTATTCAAGGTAAAATCTCAGGTAAAGCTTTATATGCTAGTAAATGGGAGGTTGATTTTATCGTTTATTAATGGTAGAGTTAATAAAAAGATAGACATTTATTTATGTTTTATAAGCATCAATATTTTAATTTAGACGTTAAAGGCAAAAAAGTTTTTGACGAGAATAATAAAGAACTTCGTTTAACGGGCAATGCTTATCGCATGCTCGTTTTTTTGTGTGCTAACAAAAGTGCTAATATTACTGAGATTGGAGATTATCTTGATAGAGCTAAAGATTATGATGAGAATAATATTAGACAGTACAGATATAAGATAAATACTATTATTGGACATGATATTATTGAATACAAAAATGGAATTTATTCTTTAATAGGAAATATTAAAACAGTTGATAAATTAGAGTTAAGTAATCGTAATACGGATTTATTACATAGAGATGACATAGAATTAAAAGAAAATTCTAAGAAAGATACTATGGATAAAATTAAAGATATAAAGTTTACTAATAAGCCAGCCATAATAGCTGCTGTAATGCTACTATTAACTTTTTTTAGTTGGCCGTATGGTTATTATAATTTTCTAAGAATAATTATTACTGGCGTAGCTATTTATTATGCTTATTATCTTTATAAAATAATTAAAGAACAAGATTTTTGGTTTTGGAGTTTAGTTGTTATAGTTATTCTTTTTAATCCTATCTTCCCAATTTATTTAGGAAATAAATCAGTCTGGGGAGTTATCGATACAATAGTGGCAATATTTTTTATAAGTTTGATTATTAAATTTAGAGAGAAATAATATGGGTAAATTTAAAAAGTTTTTAACTTCTGGTGTAGATATTAGTTACGAAACAAAAGATGATTATGAAAAAGAGGATTACGAGAAAAAACTAAAGAATAATCACAAAGAAGAACCAAAGAAAAAAAATAAATCTACTAAAAAGATAAATTTATTGGCAATTATAGGATTTATGCTTGGATTGTTATCTATTTTTTTAGGATTTGGAATTATTCCTCTTTTGGCAATTATATTCTCTGCTATTGCTTTAAAATGGAAAGACAAAAGAGTATTAGCTATTATCGGATTAATTCTAGGAATTATTTATTTTACAGTTAATTTATACCAATATGGTCATCTTGATTTTGGTTCGAGGACATCAGAAGAACAAATGATTAAAATGGGCCTTTGTTATGATGTTTGTATCGCTGAAATTGATTATTCAACAGGTTTCTCTGGAAAAGCCAATAAACTCGAAGTGTGTTTAGCGACTTGTAATGAAAAATATGGTATAACTTCTGAAGAATATAAAGAATGGAAAGAAGATAATAAACAAGATGCACCTAAAAAATCATTAAACGATTTTTTTAAAGAAAGAGGAATAAAATAAAAGAAATAAATAATATGAAAAACATTAAAAAAGTTGCACCATTATTAATAGTTATTATAGTTTTAGTGGGTGGTTACTATCTATTTTTTAGAGACAAACAAATAGAAGAACAACGAAATGGAAAGCAGGAGGAAATTTCAGAGAGTGAAATGCTTATTAAAGAATTAGTAGAGAAATATCAAGCCATAACTAATTGGGAGGATGATTTAACTTATACATTACAGGTACAAGAAAAGCTAATCATTGACAAACCAATTTTATTTAAGGGTTATGTTGATGATATATTTAATCGAGATGAAAAAACATTTATTCATTTTTCATCATCTTTTTTTAGTGAGATTAATTATATATTGGAGCTTGAGTGTGAAAAATCTATTGTAAATACAATCCTTACACAAAAATTGGATAACGAAATATATTTAGGTTTTTTTGATGAATATGCTGTTATCGCTAGTATACAAGAAGTAATAAAACCTATTTTTGCATTAGAAGGATCAGCTCTCTCTGAGGACGAGGTTGAAATCAGTGTTGAATCTTCTGACTTATTTATTGCCAAGGGAGTTTGTATAGATATTGTAAACATAGAAGACAATGAATTATTTAATGATTAAATATGCAAAGTAAATTTAATCAAAACTATTTTAATAATAGGAATCATTGCGGTAGTTATTATGTCAATAATTTTCTTTGTTAAGATGGTTGTTAATATTATTTGTGCTAAAACTAGTACAGGAGAAGATAGTTTGAAACGTAGATTCGTTGGTATTAATTGTTAGTTTTGGGAAAGATCCTTTCAATTCTAAAGTGAGATTAATATGAATTGATAATAAAATTAGTTAATAATATGTTTTGTAAAAAATGCGGTGAAAAATTAAATAAAGGAGTGAAATTTTGTAATGGTTGCGGGACAGCAATTGTTAGTGATACAAATAATAAGACTACGTTAGATAATAGCGTCATTATAAAATCCAAAGAATTTAACTTTTTGAGAATTTATGTCTATATAACTGGTATTATTTTAATTTTACTAACAATATTTTTTGGTTTTGTCGGTTCGTATGAAGAAGGATTTCGTGACCCATTTATTGGTATAGTATTCTTATCTGGATTATTGGGCGTTCTTGGAGCCTTCATATTTAAATGGAGTAAAAAAGGATTCGTTTATGAAGATAAATCTACGGATTTAAATGAGGAAGAGATATCTCAATATAAAGGATTAGGGGGTTGGTTGATCTTAGTTATGATAGGGTTATCTGTAACTGTTTTATTTCAAATTTATAACACTTATGATACTATTACATTATTTACAGATGGAGTAGTTGATGCTTTAAATAATCCTGCAACAGTAATGTATGTTCCTGGTTATGTAAATGTTTTGAAATTTGAATTCATAGTAGGGATTTTATTTTTTATATTTGCGGCGTATCTTATTTTTCTGTTTTTTAAGGAAAATAAAAAATTTCCTAAATATTATATCTTTTTCTTAATAGCATCAGTTATGTATATCGTTATTGATTATATAATTTTATCATCTTTAACTACATCATCAAGTGAGATGAAGCAGATTATCAGTGAAGTGCTTTCTGAACAAGATATAGAAATTGGTAGAACCGTAATTATGGCAATTGTCTGGGGGTTATATATCGTTAAATCAAAAAGAGTAAAAGTAACATTTATCAAGGATTAAAGATTAGAAATAATTTTTGTTGTTTTTAAATAAAAGGAGTAAATAAATATGTCAAACGATTACGGATTTCTCGTTAATTTAGTAGCATATTCAATAATCACGGTCGCAATAGTGGCACTCTATAAAATTTTAGAAAAATGGTGGAAAACAAAATCAGGAAAGCGATTATTGAAAGCTCTTCCTTTCAATGAAACATCAATAAAGGGAGTTGCGATTATCACATTTTATGCTATTACTTTATATTCCTTTGCTTGTGTTGCAATTTTCTTACACGATTTATAAATGAGTATGGATCAAATAATTTATATGAAACAAAAAAACAATTCAGCAATTCAAGAATGATGGTAAGTTTGAAGGGACAAAATATTCTATGAATAAAAAAGTTATTATTATTGGAACATTTATTATATTAGCCTTGATAATTGGTAGTTTATTTTATTTGCAATATACTAAGTCTGAAAGAGTTTATATCGAACAAGCAAAATTCGAAATCAAATATGAACCATTCGAAATTAAAAATGAATTACAGGAAATAATTGTGAGTTGGTTAGAGAGCGGTATCACTGCTGGAAACATAGATAAGGTTGAAGTTAATAAGCTTAAAAGTGGATATGGAATTTTAATTGTACTTGATGAAAATGGACGTAAGATGTTTAAGGAGATAACCTCTGAGAATATAAATAAACGGATTGCAATATTTATTGATGATGTACCCATATCAGCGCCAATTGTTACTGACACTATTATTGATGGCAAAATGACCATCACTGGTGATTTTAATAAAGATGAAGCTTACAATCTAAAAACCAGATTGCTGGGCTACTATTTATCAAATTAATCAAATAAATGAAAGAAAAAAAGTTTTTAAATAATAATTGATATGTTTACAAATTATTTTAAAAAACATAAGGAGTACGAAGAATTTAAAAAGCAAGAAAAAGATTTGGATAAGAAAATAATTCCTTATTTCCGAGAAGCAAAAGCTTATTATATGAAATATGTTGTTAAAGAAAGAAGAATGAGGTTTGATGAGTTTGAAGAATTTTTAAAAAAAGAATATTTATTAAATAACAACGAAACAAAGTATCTCCTCTATTCGAAAATATTAACAAGCAGACTAAATGATTCAGATATAAAAAAACAAAATGCAAGGAAAAATTAAAAATTTGAAATAATTATTAGTATTAATATTAATAATTTAATCAAATAGTAAATATGAATACATTTATACAATCAACCATTTTTATTCAGTCAGTTTTTACTTTTATTGGTTTTTCAATATTTTTTTATTTGTTATATATTATATTGAAAAAGATTTATGTGAAAAAGAATCAGTCTGTTGATAAGTTTGATGAGCTGTATAAAAAAATTAATGAAGATATTAAATATGCGATATCACCAAAATTCATAGATTTATCACTTAAGTCAAATGATCTTGTTGAATTGGCAGTTGAAGTTTGGCGTATGGATCAACGAATAATGAAATCCGCATCTACTTTGCCAGAGAATTACAAAAAAGGGATAGATAGCTCTATTCAAAAATTACAAAGATATCTTAAGAAATACGATATTGAAATTGTGGATTATAATAATATAAAATATAATGAAGGACTTAATCTTGATGTTTTATCTATCGAGAAAGATTCCACTCTTTCAGAGTCAATAGTGAAAGAGACTATTGAACCAACAATTATATATAAAGGTCAGGTTGTTCGTAAGGCAAAAATAATTTTACTTATTAATCATTAATTTATTTCTATGACTAATCAACAAAATATTCAGATAGGTATTGATCTTGGTACAACAAATTCGTCAATTGCCATAAATAACAATGACAATATTGAAATCGTAAAAAAACCGGGTGGCGTAGAGTATATACCGTCTATTTTCGGCTTTGATAAGGTTAAAAATAAAGTGGTTGGTCAGAAAGCTTACGAGAGTTTTTATAAAAATGCATCTAAAGAAGAGATAAAAAACTACAAACCCGAAATCAAAAGATTAATGGGTACTTTAGAGGCTTTCCATTTTGAAAGAGCTGACGTAAAAATGGGACCGGAAGAAATTTCAGCTGAGATCCTCAAGAGTTTAAAGGAAGATATTTTAAAAAAATATCCAGATTTCAACACTGTGGCCGCTGTAATCACAGTCCCAGCTGCTTTTACGGTTTTACAATCGGAGGCAACAAAGCGAGCTGGTAATCTCGCAGGATTTAAATATGTAGTATTACTACAGGAGCCTATCGCTGCGGCTATTGCTTATGGTTTTGCAAACATTAAGAACGAGAATTGGCTCATCTATGATTTTGGTGGCGGAACCTTTGATGTTGCATTGATAGCTTCAAAGGACCGTGCGCTTTCAGTACTTAGTCATAACGGTGACAATTTTCTTGGTGGCAAAAATTTTGATCTGGAAGTTGTTGATAAGATAATAGTTCCTAGGATTTTAGAGAAATTTTCCATCAAAAATTTTAATAGAAGTAATAAGAAATATAGAAGTGTTTTTTCTCAACTTAAATTTTTTGCTGAGAGAGCCAAGATTGAGCTTTCTGAATATGATAAGATTTCAATCGTTGTAGAAAATGTTGGTAAAGATGATAAAAGTAAAGAAATTTTTCTTACAATTGGTTTTTCGAGAAAAGAATTTGAGAAATTGATTAAGCCGATGGTTGATTGTACTATAGAACTTTCAAAAGAAACCTTAAAGGATGCCGGTATCAAAAGTAACTCTGTTGCAAAAGTAATACTTGTCGGAGGACCAACTCAGATTCCTTATATTCGAGAGAGGATAGAAAGCGATCTCAAAATAACGACAGATGCATCTGTTGATCCTCTTACGGTTGTAGCGAGAGGGGCTTGTATCTTTGGGATTGGTCAAAAAATTCCAAAAGAATTTACAGAAAATGATAATAAAAAACCCAAGGAAGGTACACGGTCTATTGTTTTGAATTATGAGTCCATGACTTCTGATACAGAAGAGACAATTAGTGGTATTATCGACGATTTTAAAAATACGAAAGATGAATTTTATATACAAATTCAGTCCGATAGTGGATTTTATAGCGGTTCAAAGATTAAACTAAAAGGTGGAAAATTTTTTGATACGGTTGCGGTTGAACCTAATGAATTGAATGTCTATTGGATTTATCTTTTCGATAAAGATGGTAATTCCATTCCAATTGATTCTGATTCATTTACTATTACACATGGCTTGTCAGTATCTGGCGTTCCATTACCTCATTCAGTCAAAATAATAGTAGCTAAAAAGGATTATGTCCGGAATATTGCATCAAATGTTTGTGAGTCAATCTTTGACAAGGGGTCTATCCTTCCTATTAAAAAAGCTTCAATGGATTATAAGACTTTAAAAAAACTAAATAAAGGCGAAGACAATAAACTAGACATTATTTTAGTTGAGGGTGAATCTGAAATTCCTGATCGTAATACCTACCTTTGTGACGTTATCATAAAAGGTAAGGATTTACCACACGACTTGCCAGAAGGAACTCCATTAGAGTTAACAATTGAAATGAATGAGTCGCGAGCGGTTATTCTTACAGTGTACATCCCTCTTATAGATCTCACCTTGTATCAAGCTCGTACCGAGCAGGATGAGACATTGAAAGTTAAGACTATTAAATATGATTTAAATATTCAAACTGAAAGAGCGCAATCGGTTTCTGAAAACTGTTCTACTGAGGAAAAAGACAAGCTTAATAATATAATTAATTCAGTAGCAAATAGTTTAAAAGGTGCTCGCATTGACGAAGATGAAAAGCGTAAGGCGAATAAACAACTTAAGGATTTAAAGATAGCTATTGATCAACTTGAAAAAGAAAAGGAGATGCCGCAATTACTTAAAGAGTTTAAAGAGAGCATTGAAGCTGCTCAAAATATTATTATTGAACTCGATGACGATAAAGATAAAGTGCAACATGAAGAGCATCTCAAAAAAATACAAGAAGAGGGAGAAAAAGCTATAGCTGAAAATGATAAGATTCTCTTAATTCGAGTAAATGAGCAAATTAAGGAACTTAGTGGTAGAGTGCTATTTTCTAATCCGGCGATATGGGCATACCAGTTCCATCAACTTATAGATGGCAGTAAGAAATTTACTAATGAAAAAGAAGTTAGTTATTATACTAAAAAAGGAAGACGTGCAATAGAGCTTAACGATATCGACGAACTAAAGAGTTGTGTTCATAATTTATTATTATTACTCCCAGTAGAAGAACAAGAAACAATGAGAAACAGTCTTTCGGGTATTACGCGATAAATATATGTCACTTACGCTCAAAAATAATTCTTATCATATTCTCGGATTAGATACATCAGCTAGTGAAAGAGATATTCTTAAACGCTCAAAAGAAATTATTAATCACCTTAAAGTTGATGATGTTTTTGATTATAATTTAGATATTGGATTGTTTAAAAATTTTAGGACAGAGGATACAGTTAGAGACGCATTGCAACGACTTCAATCTCCTAGGAAACGGATTAAAGAATATTTCTTTTGGTTTCAGATCATAGATAGTATTGATGAAAAGGCATTAGGTTTGTTTAGGGTCAAAGATTATTTGAATTCTATTAGAACTTGGCAAAATGTGTCTAAGGGTCAAAGCACAAAAGCTTTCTTTTATAAAAAGAACCTTGCTATCTTGTATTGTCTAGCACTTTCAATCAATGACAATAATGATTATCTACGGAGTTCTTTAGATATATGGAAAGATATTATTAACTCAGATAAATTTTGGAAATCTTTTTCTAAGATCTATGGTCTCCACGATGAGCAGACCGCTAGTGAAGATATTATATCTGAGTTCAGAAGACATGTTGTTGAATATTTATCTGATATCTACACTGAACTATACCGCATTCATAAAAATAGTGACTATATTAACGAATTTCAAAATGTTTTTTCAGTAAAAGGAGAAAAGATAGAAAAGAACATTTTAGAACCAGCATATCAGGTCATTAATCAGGCTATTGAGGGTCTTGAGAAAATGAAAGTAAGTGAGGATGGCATATTTGACAAGGAAGAATCAGAAGAAATTAAGCGGCTTGTTACTACAGTGCAACAGGAATTGAATAAACTAATTGATCTTGGACTCTATGAAGATAGTCAGACTAGAATAATGCGTGATCGTGCATCTAATGCTTTGCGTATGATTGTTTTGGATTTACATAATGATCTAAGCGAACTGCAGAAATCTGAAAGACTCTTAGAGATAGCAATTAAGCTGGCAGGTACGGAAAGCTTAAAAAATAAACTACAAGATGAGTTTAAGCAAATACAGAAAAATATTAAAGACGATACGAAAGACTCTTTTGTCATAGAAATTCCAGGAACATTCTACGGTGCTACTATCGTTTTTAAGAATACTTTTATCCAATACAATAATAAAAAGATTTTTTTTAAAGATGCTACTTCGTACTCCTTTGATTCTACAGCGACTTCTCGCTCACTTTATGGCATACCAACCGGAACGTCATATGTATACAATTGGTCGGTTGTCTCTGAAAAAGAAACTATTTCAGTGTCTCTCGCCGCAGAAAAGGACGAGAGTAAAGCAAAAGAGGATTGGTTGCAATTGGTTGGTTTATCAACTAATCTAATTGAACCGCTTATCGTGAAAAGGATCGTTGAACAGATTTTTGATCGTGGAAAAACTGTAAAAATTGGTGAAATTGAATTCACAAAAAAAGGATACTCAAAAATAGAATTCAGATTTTTTAAAGAGAATGAAAAATTTATGGTATATTGGTCGGGTACTATATATATTCCAAAAATGTATCAAGGTCAGGTGATTCTGTGGGAAGATAAAGATGGAAAGAGTAGTCATTTCGCCTCAATTCCAATGTCTACTCCCAATGCAGTTATTTTACCAGCACTCGTGCAAGCGTGTTATGATCGGTGCGAAAAATAAAAGTGTATGAAAGATTCAAAAGAACATCTTGATATTGACCTAGAGTTCCTTGATAAGAAGGAGCCAATTCGAGTTGTACCTAAACCAAAATCCAACGCTAGGCAAAATTCTAACACCCCGAAAGTCCCTTTGAAAGTTACCACGTACAATTGGAAAAACATTCTTATTATTGGTGGTATTATTCTTTTTATTGGCTGGGTAATATTTTTATCAGACGATAGCAGTAGCTCGAGTTCTACAAACATTTATATCCCTCCAGTGCAAACATCAAACCATAATAATAATAATAACAATGACAATGTAATAGTCGGAGAGTACAGCTGTTCAAGGTCTCACTATAACCAAGTAGTGGCACTTAATCCTGATGAGACCGAGCAACAAATAGAGAGTGCTAGTAGTGTTTTTGAGTATCGTACAAATGCTTTGAATCGTTTGGAAGACAAAATCAATAGTTCTTATGTGAATGACTATTCTACGCAATGGGAGATCGATGATTATAACGCCAAGGTAAATGAGTATAATTCAAAGATCATAGATTATGAGCGAGATTTAGCAAGTCTTGACGCGAGGATTGATATCTATAACGTACAAATTCAAAGGCACAATAATTATTTGGTCGCTAATTGCACTAAGAAATATTAAAAAAAATATGGCAACACCTACTAAACCAATTTTGCATAATGGATTTGAGATTAAAGACGGACTAATTGTTAAAAATCGTATTGATCGTGTTTTTTTTACTGAAGTTTATGCTTTATCTAATAAATTTTTCCTTTATTTATTTCTCAATCTTAAACCGAATGAAATATTTGATCAACATGAAAAATACGATCATATAAGAATACAAAAAGACGACGAAGAACTACCTGGGGTTATAGTTAAAGATCATTCAAATAATCAATTATCGGCAATTGTTGAAGATTTAACTACTGTGAAAGGTTTTGATAGTATTGCTGGTATGCATGATTTAAAGCAACTTCTAATTGCTGAAGTAATTAATCCTCTTAAAAATCCAGAAAAATTTAAAAAATTTAAGGTTTCAATTCCGAATGGAATCGTCTTATATGGTCCTCCAGGTTGCGGTAAATCATTTATAGTAAGGAAGCTTGCAGAAGAGTTAGAATATAATTACGTTGAAGTTAAGGGTTCTGATCTAGCTACGCCATTTATTCATGGTTCGGTTGGAAATATTGGTAAGGTTTTTGACATGGCAAAACAAAATGCACCCACAATACTTTGTTTTAATGAAATAAGCGCACTTGTGCCTGACAGAAAAAATTCGTACGATTCTTCATCTCATAAAGAAGAGGAAACAAGTGAATTCCTTACACAACTTGAAGAAGCTGCCGATAATAATGTTCTTGTAATTGGTACGACTAATTTTCTTGAACGGATTGACGAAGCAGTTATGCGATCTGGTAGATTTGATAAAAAAATCTATGTGTCACCACCAGACCTTGAAGCTCGTAAGGAGATTTTTAAACTTGCTTTGTCTGGTAGGCCATATGACAAGAGTATGGATTTTGATAAGTTAGCATCTTTAACGAAAGACTATAGTAGTGCCGATATTGTTGAAGGAATAGTTGAAACTGCGTCAAGAATTGCTGCAAATCAAGATAAAGATTTTATAGATCAATCCTTAATAGAAGAAGAGATTAAAAAAAATAAACCTATTGTTAGGGGAGATAATTAATGAAATCTTATCAAAAAATATTAATCAGTGTTCTTATTGGTTTAGCTGCCTTTCCAACTATTGGATTAGGTAGTTCTATTGTTGTTAGTCTTATTCAAGGAAAAACTCCAGCTGAAGCTGTGCAAATTTTAGCTGAACAGATAGATTCTCTTGTTGATAGAGTAGGTATTGTAGAAACTAAACAAGGAGAACAGGAGCAAACTACTTCTGATATTCAATCTTTTGTTGATCAACAACAGGATACCATTAATCAACAAAAAGATTTAATTGAAGAATTGCAGTTACTACAACAATATAGCCAAACTCAAATTAGCAAAGAAGAAGCATGTAGAAAAAAGGATGAATTTTTTGATCAAGCAACTAGAATATTAGCTTGCAATTTTAATAATAAATGGTGGGATAGTAATCAAATAGAAGGAACAATAGATGCTATTGTAGCATGCTTGCAAAATGAAATGTCTGAAGAGCTATGGTTGGGAGAATCAGGGACGAAAGCTTTTGGTACAATTACAGTTTTTAATGGGTATAGTTCTGAACCCCAACTTTTAATAGCTTCTACGCGATTTCTTTCATCTAATGAAAGAATATTTAGAACTACAAAAAATATTGATATTCCGGGTGCTCAACTTAATGATGATGAAATTATTCCCAGTAGTATTAGCGTAGAGATAGTAGCTGATTATTTAGGTGCTGAGTATAATATTGGTCCATCGGATTTTACAATCCCTGGATTTAAAGGAAGTCCTAAATATCAGGGATTCTACGGTAAATCAAGCACAGCAATGAGCGGTGGGTCAAGTGACACGATAGAAGACGCTGGACTTAAAAATGAGTATCAAAATAAATTAAATCAATTAAATCTTCTTAACAGTCAATTTAAAGCAGTTAAGATAATGTGTGAGGAATAATATGAAAGAAAAAATTAAAACAATTTATTTAATACTGATAACTACATCTTTGATGGTTTGTGTGGGCTTTTATGCTTGGGATACTTGGGAAAAACAAAGGTATTTTGAGATTAAAGAATGCAAAGAAAGAGATCATGTATATTGGGATTATAATGTAAATGAATGCCTTATTGTTAACACTTTAAATATCGATACTTCAGCTCTTGAAAAATAAATAACTATGAATAAAAAATCATTAAATAAGATAGAATACTTTCTTAGATGGAATTTTCTTTCAGGATTTATTCTTATAGGTGGGATGTATCTAATTATGAATTCTTCTGAAAATTCAGTTCGTTTTATTGCTATGATTGGAGTTATTTCTCTTGCTCTTTGGGCTAATCATGATCGTCCAGAATCATATAGCGATTATTTAAAAAATGAACAAAAGGAAATAAATGAAAAAGAAAAATTAGATAAACAAATTCAAAAATATTTTAAATAAAAGAACTAAATAAATATGAAAAAATTAATTTATATTGTAGCTGGGATAATTGTTTTAATTATTGTTATTATTATCATCGGTAGTAATGGAGAAAAAAAGCAGACAGAATCAGAACAACAAATACCGAAACAAATTCAACAAGAAATTCAATTACCTGATAAACATTTTTTAAATTTTGATATAAATTTGGATGGAAGAAATCTTACTATAAATGGCAATACAAATATTCCTAATGATTCAGTATTAAATATTTCTATATATAGATATGTAGAATACAAAACTCTAGAAGATAGTTTGTTTGATCCATCTGATATGGAAGGGAAAAGAGTTGCTGAGTTAGACGATAAAGATGTAGTTGTCAATAATGGTAAATTTGAATATTCTACTTACTTGATTGATAAAGAATGGTATAAAAAAGAGTTAGAGGAAAACGAAAGATTCGGGCTTGATTTTAAAAAAATATATGATGATTGTTATGTGTCGGTAACATTTACTCCCAAAGCAAAGCAACCGCAAGAGATATATAAAGTTTTGGGAAGTAATTTTGAGAAATTAAATGTTGATATTGAAGAAGAAAGATCTTTTAAGACGATACAAATTAGTAAAGAATTTAAACTTCTTTTTGAAGAATAGGCAATAACAAAATAATTTATGTGGAATTTTAGAGATTAAGTTTATAAAACATTAAAAGCATATTTAATTATGGATGAACAAATTTATTATCATTATCTTTCTTTTGAAGATGCAATGGATGACTTAAAAAAAAAGAGAATTAGGGTTAGCACGCTAAACGGATTAAATGATCCCTTTGAGTGGATGCCATATAAGGGATATGGGTTTAGAAAAAGACAGCTTTATAATCGTGTTTTTAGAAGAATGCTAAAAAAGTGGGGTCTTTTATGTTTTTCTCGTTCTTGGGAAGAACAACTTCTTTGGGCATATTATGCTAGGGGACACAAAGGTATGGCTCTAGGCTTTGAAATACCAGAAGATAAGATTATCGAAGTTGATTATACTTCCGATGAGAAAAGAACAAAATTTGAATTAACTAATGAAATAGATGATGAAAAAAAATTTTTGGAATTAGCTAAGAAAAAATATCAAGAATGGGAACACGAAAAAGAATATAGAATATTGGTCAATTTGGAAAAAGGTGATTTAGACGAGGATGAAGATGATGGGTGTTATTATATGCCCCTTAGAGATAGGTTAAAAATAAAAGAAATAGTTCTAGGATGTAGGGCAAAGAATACTGGCAAAGAAGAAGATATTGTAAAATTTGCAAAGAAACTAAATGCTGATATTAGACAGGTTAGAACAGAATGGGTAGGTTACAAGATGCATAGGTGTGGAACAGGAACTGATTATTTTCAGAATATGTTGAAGAAGTAGATCTAAAACATATAGCTATAGAAGATATTGAAAATAATTGGACAGGATCTGAAATAGATTTTTTAAATAAAAGAGTCAAATAAAAATGAAAAAAGAATTAATCAAAGAATTTAATAAAGACTGGAGGCCAAAACATAAATGGATTGAATCAGTGACTATTAATTTGGAGACTGGTAAAGAGAGATATAAATATTTTATTCCTAAGACACAGGCAGAAGAAAAAAGATTAGAAGCTGAGTTTGATGAAAAGATGAAAGAAACTCTTAATATTGTTTTCCAAAAATGACAGCCATTTTTAATCATTATAAACCTCTTAGAAACTATCTTAGGCAGATAGAGTTAAGTGAGGCGTTAAGTGTAATTCGAGCATATGTACAACATTTGCAATTTAATGAACAGCTTCCAAGGGACATTGAAGTAGCGCCTTATTTTTTACAAGCTAAGGATTGGCTTAGAAAGAAAGTTTTTCCATGGGAGTTAGAGACAATAGTAAGAGAGATAATTATAAATTCGCCAAGATCAGATTCAATTTTACTCCCCAAGAGTCTTAAAAAATGGTCTTGTTTTTCTGGTGCTATTGATAAACTTAAGGACTTAGAGAATAATATATCAAAATTATATCCAAAGAGAAACATTCTTTTAGAGATATACAGGATAGCACATCGTCAATTTCCTTGGCAATCACAACCAAATGGAATTTGGTTAACAAGGTATTATAAAATACTTAGTCACCCAAAATTAGACAGCATTGTACAAAGAGTTATTGGTGTAAATGCAAAAGAATTATACGTCTTAGGATTATTGTTAACTGGAGTTTATCTAAAGAAATTCGCTTTATTTTATCCTCCTGATATTCAAGTATTAGGTATAAACAAAAAAAAGTTAGATGGATTTCTTAATCATTTTTCAAGTGATTTAGAATCTTTAAAGAAAGATTTGATTGAAAGTCAAGAATTTAATGAGAATTATGTATATACTTTTAATCCTTTAAAAAGTTACCCCCTAATAAAGATGCAACTTCATAATAAAGATGCTTTGATTTCGCCAATACCGACTTTACTTTTTTGGCGTTTTACAGAAGGTGTTTATTATGAATTATTAAATGAAAAAGATTTTAGTAATCCATTTGGAGAGTCTATTCAGGGCTATGCCGGAGAAGTTATAAAAAAAGCAATTCCAAAGAATGGTTTTGTTATCCATTCTGAAAAAGAATATCATATTAAAAAGAAAAGAAAAGATACAATAGATTGGATTGTAGGAGATCAAGAAGCTGCTCTTTTCATTGAAACAAAAGCAAAAAAATTAAGATTTGAGGCCAAGATCGAAATTACTACTACCAAAGCTATAACAGAAGAATTGAATAAAATGACTGAATTCGTAATACAAGTATATAAGACGATACAGGATTATAGGAATAATTTCTATCCTCATTATAAATTTGATCAAAAGAGAAAAATATTTCCAGTAATTTTAACCTTAGAAGATTGGTATCTATTCGGTGATCGATTAGAAAATGAGTTGAATAAAAAAGTTTTAGCAAAATTTGATAATTATCAGTTAAATAAAGATTGGTTAAAAGAAATGCCTTATATGATTTGTTCTATGGATGATTTTGAAAGATTTATCCAAATAATTGCCTCTGTGGGAATTAATAAGTTTATGGCAAAGAAACTTTTTGATTCAGAAAAAAGGGGATGGACTTTGCGTTCTTTTATGTTTAGTGATTTTCCAGAAGAGATGGCTAAAAGCAAGGATTTGTTTGAGGATATTTATAACGAAATTTACCCAGGGATAAGATAATATAAAGAAGTAAATTAATATGAGCATAGATGAATTAATTAAATGGGGGACTTTATATAGCTTTTTAGTTTCTACGGGCAGTTTTTTACTTGCCTTAAAACTTTTTTTAAATTCAAGAAGAAAAATTACAGTTTCGTTATATATAGGAGAGATTAAGGAAGGAAGATTTATTTATATGAACAAAGAAGCCGAGAATCCAAATTTTGTTTTTCTAGAAGCTGTTAATAATAAAAAGGCACCTGTTATATTAGTAAAAACTGGCTTTATTATGAAAACAGGAAAGCACACATTAATAGATACATATTATCCCGCTAGTCCCTTAATGAGATTGCCAAAGAAGTTGAATGAAGGTGAGTATCATAGAGTTTGGATGAGTGCTCAAGAATTAATACCGGCTATTAATAATAAAAATATTAAATATGGTTTTTTCGAAGATTCTTTGGGTAAAAGATATAAAACGAGGTACAAGGAAGTTAAGCGATTATATCAGATTTTTGAAGATTTATAGAATGTTTATCTAAAAAATATGATATTATATATATTTTCTTGAGGCATTATAATATGATAATGATAAGATGTAGTGAGTGGCGGGGTGGGGTAGATGTTATGGTTTTGTTAATTCTGGAATAAAGAAATAGTCTTTAGTTGTCTGCCAGTAGGTTCGGATGTCGTCCGTCTTGCGGAGCCAGTAAAAAATCGCCTTTTTGGCGGTTTTTTGGTATAATAAAGATGTTGGA
>CAZOUP010000115.1:0-16422 GCA_964583035.1 uncultured Akkermansia sp. | reverse complement strand
GAGCTTGTCTCAAACCATGGGACTCGGCATGGTGCAACTGACCTGAATAGTTACAGAAACGGTGAGTAATATCCTCAGCCACAGCAACCGCAACTGATAGACTTTAATTCCCCGCCACAGAAAAAATTGTTCTACCATTGATGACATGAAGTCAAGCCCGTGATTTCAGATGAGACGCCCACTCAGATGGGCCCAGGAAGATCATTTTGCCTGGTCCGGACACGGATGCGTTGCTCTACGGAAAGATCGAGCGTGGGCAGCCCGGGTGCTGATTCCAAAGACCTTCCCACCAAACGTCCGTCGTGAAGTAGGCATGCTGAACCGTATTCCATTTGCCCCCACTCTTTTGCAGGAGGGCGACCGTTAGCTCGTCGGACTCTGCGGCATCGGCAGCAAACTGGGTTCCACTATAATTGATTTTTCCACCGGCCTTCGTCTGAGGAACCGCCATTAGAAACGCCCACGAGCCTTCCACCTTCATGTGGTTGACCACAAAAACAATACTCTCATTCACCGCAGCCTGCAGTGGAAACCGAACCGTATCGAGAATTGCCGTTCGCTCCGCAGTCCCTTTCGCAGGAGTATAGGATTGAGCACTGAGAGAACTGCAGGCAACCAGCCCAAGGGAACAAATCAAAGCGAACAAGAATTGGCGGCGTTTATTGAGTGGCATAAAATGGATGTTACGAGGACGTATTTCTGAGTCAATCGAATTTTCCTCATCTAATTTCTGATGGGTGAGTCGCATCCGATCACCAACCCTGGAGGGGCGAGTTCCCGCTCGACCGCAGAGACTCCGTCCGACTGCGCAGGACCGCCGCGGACAGCGGGGACGCTGTTCCAGATCCGCTAACCACCAACCTTCTCCCAAACTGCCAGCGCGGTCCTTACCGCAAGCACACACGAGATCACAAACCCGACTGACGCCAATCCGATAATCCAGCGCGGCACTTTTCGCTCTCCCGTCAGTTCCTTCCGCGTCCCCAGGTAGACGAGAGCCGCTGCCAAGGCGGGGATTCCCAACACGGTGAGGGCCTGGGCGAAGGTGATCAGCTTCACGGTACTTCCGTCTCTCGTGATCGAGAAGATCGCGACGATCATCCCGACAAGCAGGGCGACGGTCGTGAGATGCAACGGCCAGGGCTGGGAAAGGCGACTCCCCTTCCCGATCGAATCGGCCATGACGGTGCCTCCGATCATGGAGTTCACCAAAAACGAACTGAAGGCACCGGCGACGATACCGAGACTGAACATGACCGTCGCCCACGAGCCAAAGAGCGGTTCCAACTGACGGGCAACGTCATCGACCCGTCCGAGCGTCACTCCATCGGGATGCCCGTAGAAGACCCGCGTCGCGGTCAGCAAAATCACGAGAGTGACGCCGCCGAGAACGGAAATACTGACCACAGAGTCGATCACGCCGCGCTTCGCCTCACCGAGGCCCCAGCCTTTTTCCTTCACGAGGTAGCACTGATAAAAAGCACCACCGACAGAAAAGGTCGTCCCTATCATTCCCAGCAGCGCAATGAGATCCCCCTTCGAAGTCTCCGCAACTGGTTCAAAGGATCGCGGAGTGAGATAAGCGACGACGAAATTCACGAGAAAAGCGATCACCATGACGCCGATGAGAATTTTCATGAGCTTCTCAATCGAGCCGTAGAGATTCCGCATCAGGTAGAGACAGGAAATCACGAAGCTGTTGAAAACGATGAGGAGAATCACCTGCGACATCACCGGGAGCGGAGCCCCGCCATTCATCATTTCAATCAAAGGGGAAAGCCCGGCGACGACGGCGATGTTGTTGCTCGATTGGAAAAGCGCCACGAGGAGAAAAAGAATCAGCCCGACCGCGACCGCGACGGGTCTCCCGAGACGAGAGGAAAGTTCATCGCAGGCGCTCTTTTCGTAGACCACCCCGATTCTCGCGGCGAGGGCAACCATCCCGATCATGAGGATCGCCGCGACGATCACCACCGGAATCCCGAGCGGCCCGAAGGTGGCTCCCACTTTCGAGCTCGTAAGAATGCTGCCGGGCCCGAGAACGACAGCCGCGACCACGATCGCCGGCCCTACCGATTGAAATATCTTTTTCACTCCGCGATCAAAGCAAAGAGAAAGGTATCAGGCGAGAAGTTTTCTCCGCCCCCGCCTTCCGAGATCGAGGTCATTCTTTTCCTTGTCCAACGGCCCGGATTCCGCTACATCGATCAGGCCCGCCTAAAGAATCCCTGCCATGGTATCTATCCAAATCCGCGGACTGGAAAAGCGTTTCGGCGATGTCGTCGCGCTCAACCAGCTCGATCTCGATATTCACGCGGGAGAATTGTTCTTTCTCCTCGGCCCGAGTGGCTGCGGAAAGACCACTCTCCTCCGTTCTATTGCCGGCTTTCATCTTCCTGATTCGGGCACGATTGAGTTCGATCAAGAAGACGTTACTCACGTCCCCCCCCACCTGCGCGAAACAGCGATGATGTTTCAAAGCTACGCGCTCTGGCCTCACCTAAACGTCTTCAAGAATGTCGCTTTCGGGCTTGAGGAGAGAAAGATCTCAAAAGCGGAAACGAAAACACGCGTCGAAGAAGCCCTCGCCATGGTAAAGATGGAGGGCCTTGGCACACGCAAGATCAATCAGCTTTCCGGGGGACAGCAGCAGCGCGTTGCTCTCGCCCGGTCTCTTGTCGTCCGCCCCCGCTGCCTCATGCTCGATGAGCCGCTCTCCAACCTCGATGCAAAACTGCGAATCGAGATGCGCAGTGAAATCAGGCGTATCTGCAAAGAGTCTGGACTGACAGCTATCTACGTGACACATGATCAGAAAGAAGCGCTCTCGATCGCGGACCGTCTCGCGATTCTCGACGGCGGCAACATCGCCCAGGTCGGCACGCCCGAGGATGTATATCGTCGCCCCCGCAGCGCCCTCGTCGCCGGATTTATCGGGGAAACCAATCTCATCAAGGGCGAGGTCGCCTTTATCTCGGGTGACAACGTCTATGTGAAAACTCCGGTCGGAGATCTCGCGGGGCGCCCCACCGATCCTGACTATCCGCTCGAACCGGGAACGCCGGTCACACTCTCGATCCGTCCGGAATGCCTCTCGATTGAAACGACGCCGCCGGCTCGAAATGAGATCGCCGGGCATCTCACGGAATCTATTTATCTCGGCGAAGTCGCGCAATATTCCCTCCAGGTTGCAGGACGCGAAGAGCCGTTTCATATTTCAGAACTGAATCCGCGCCGAATCATTCGCGACACGAAGCAGAAGCTTTATGCCTCAGCCAAGCCTGAAGACGTCATGATTTTACCCTTTTCGTGAAACGTGATCACACGGCTCTCCATCGTTTTTATCCTGCTTGGCCTCGTTCTCGTGGCTCCGTTTGCGTTGCGACCAGATCCGGAGGATGGCGGACTGACCCGCGGTGATTCCGAACGGCTTGTCATCATCACACCGCATAACGAGTCGATTCAGTCCGAGTTCGCTCGCGCCTTTGCGAGGCACATGAAAAGTCAGTATGACCGCGATGTTTTTGTCGATTGGAGGCAGCCGGGCGGCACCTCGGAGATTGCCCGATTCCTAAAATCAGAATACTCGACCCGCTTCGAAACTCTCTGGCGCCTGAAAACGAACTTTCCATTCAACACCGCGATTCGCGACGCTTTTGATAACCGGGGCTTTGACGAAGCTTCCGAATACGCCACTCAACAGGGTTGGGTCCGTGACCTGACCCTCTTAGATCCAAAGAATCCGGACCAACTCACGGCGACGGCGCGGGCCCTCTTCCTGAACTCGGAGATCGGCGTCGGCATTGACCTCTTCTTCGGAGGTGGTGCCTACGATTTCACCCGTCAGGCAGGTTCCGGAAATCTCGTCGCGTTGGATGCGACGGAACGCTACGGCCCCGCCGTCCTTGCCAAAGAGGAACCCACGTGGTTTGACGACATCATGCCCGCAAGTGTTTCAGGAGAGCCCTTCCGCGACCCCGGCTTCAGATGGGTCGGCACAGTGCTCTCTTCATTCGGCATCGTCTACAACACCGACGTTCTCGATCGCCTCGGACTCGAAGGCGGGCTGGAACGGTGGGATGATCTTGCCGATCCCCGACTCGTGGGACAAATAGCGCTCGCCGACCCGACAAAGTCAGGCTCGACGACGAAGGCCTTTGAAATGCTGATCCAGGAGCAGATTCAGCGCCTCATCGCCGGGGGGATGCCGGAGGAAGAGGCGATCGCTAAAGGATGGGACGCCGCGATGCGCTTGATCATCAAAATCAGCGCCAATGCCCGTTATTTCACCGATTACGCTGCGAAAGTTCCGCGCGATGTGGCCCTGGGAGACGCCGGGGCCGGCATGTCAATTGACTTCTACGGGCGGACTTTCAATGAACTCTATCAGGATGAGAATGGAGATTCTCATGTGCAATTTGTGATGCCGAGGGCCGGCACTTCGATCGGGGCGGACCCCATCGGGATGCTGCGGGGTGCCCCCCACCCCGAACTGGCGCATCATTTCATCCGCTTCGTGCTTTCTCCCGAGGGCCAGCGACTGTGGAACTTTCGCGTAGGTGAAGCAGGCGGTCCCGACCGTTACGCGCTGCGCCGCCCTCCAATTCGACGAGATTTCTACACGGAGGAGAATAGAACCTCGATGAGTGATCCCGAGGTGAATCCCTATGAGATTGCCGAAGGATTCACCTATCACGACGAATGGACTGGCTCCCTCTTCGCCAGCCTCCGATTCATCATCAAGGCGACTTGCATTGACCCGCACGAAGAACAACGCGATGCCTGGGAACAACTTATCAACAGGGGTATGCCAGCCGAAGATCTTAAGGCCTTCGAGAACGTTTCCCTGATTAGCTACAATAATGCGACCAACCGGATTGCTGCTGTTTTGAAAACAAAAGACAAGGTCGCCGAAGTGAAGCTTGCCCGTGAGATTACCGCTTCATTTCGTGAGAAATACGAGAGCATTGTCAAAGGAGGTAGCAAGCCATGAACCGAAAGCTTGCCATCATGATTTATGTCGGTACCGCGATCTTTTTTGCGCTGTTTTTCGTGTATCCTATCTGGCATACGGTGAAGGAGGCCTTCGTGACCACCGATGGCGGAATCACCTTTGCCTACGTCATCGAAATTTTTCAGAATCCTGTTTATGTTGAGGGACTGGTGAACTCTTTCTATATGGGACTGTTCACCACTATCTTGTCTCTGGTGATCGCTCTTCCCCTCGCTTTGCTCGCGAATACCTGGAATTTTAAAGGCAAAGAAATCCTGAATTCCCTGATTCTCGTTCCCCTCATTCTTCCGCCCTTTGTCGGGGCGCTAGGCATCAAACAGCTCCTCGGACAAGCCGGAGTTCTCAATTCGTTTCTCATCGATCTGGGATTCATGGAAGCGAACGCTCCCTATGACTGGCTTGGCGAAGGCCAGCTCTTCGGGGTCGTGCTCATGAATGCGCTGCACCTCTACCCGATCGCCTACCTCAACGTCTCGGCCGCACTCGCCAATGTTGATCCTGCGATGGAGGAAGCTGCTGAAAATCTGGGCTGCCATGGGCTGCGCCGACTCTTCCGAATCACCTTTCCGCTCATCATGCCGGGGATGTTTGCGGGGGCGACGATCATTTTCATCTGGTCATTCACGGAGCTTGGCGTTCCCCTGATTTTCGATTTCAGCCGCGTCACCTCGGTTCAGATCTTTCATGGAATCAAGGATCTCAGCGGAAACCCCTTCCCCTACGCGCTCGTCGTTGTCCTGCTCTTCTTCACTGTGATTTTTTATCTTCTGGGGAAGTGGCTCTTCGGACGGGAAATTGGTGCCAGCTCAGGCAGGGCTTCAACAGGCCGATCGCTCCGCGATGCCTCACCAGTCATGAACATGGTCTGTATCGGTGCTTTCTCGCTCGTGACAGGACTGGCAGTGCTGCCTCACTTTGGAGTGATCCTACTCTCGGCTTCGAACCAGTGGTATGGCACAATTCTGCCCTCCGACTTCACGCTTCAGCATTTTGAAGACGCGCTCGGTCATCCTCTCACGCTCAATTCGATCGGGAACTCGCTAAAATATGCCTCCCTCGCGACTTTAACCAACGTCATCCTCGGGATCGCGATTGCCTACGTCGTGGTGCGGACGAAGCTCCCCGGGCGTCAGTTACTCGATGCCATGGCGATGCTTCCGCTGGCCGTGCCCGGGCTCGTTCTTGCCTTCGGCTATCTTGCGATGACACGCGAAGGCCAGCCTTTTGACTTTCTCATCCTCGGGGAGAATCCGATCCTCATTCTCGTGATCGCCTATGCGGTGCGGCGTCTTCCTTACGTCGTGAGGGCTGCTGCCGCTGGATTCCAGCAAACCAGCGTCACCCTCGAAGAGGCCGCGCAGAATCTCGGATGCCCGCCCCTGAAGGCGCTTCGTAAAGTGACGCTCCCACTCATCGCCGCCAATCTCATCGCCGGGGGACTGCTCGCCTTTTCGTTCGCAATGCTGGAGGTGTCAGACTCACTCATCCTCGCTGAGCAACAGCAGCATTTCCCGATTACGAAGGCGATCTATGCGCTCGTCTCCTCGCTGGGGACAGGTCCGCACATCGCTTCAGCACTCGGAGTATGGGCGATGGCGTTTCTTGCGATCACGATCACGGGAGCAGGATTAATCCTCGGGAAAAAGATGGGAGCCCTATTCCGAGTCTAGGCACTTCGGGAATGCACTCGCGAGTTGATTGAGACAGAATTTGATCCGCTTTCTAAAAAATCAGCGAATGTTGAATTATAATATTGACAATTATTATAATTTTCATAAATTATGGGACGCCAATTCATTGGCAATCTCAGAATGAATTTCTTTTCCGTTGCCATCATTTCTCTCATCGTCCTTTCCGGCTGCCTGTTCGCCGAAGAAGAAGAGAAAACCGCCGCAACGCCGAATCCCGCCTTGACCGGATTCCCCACCCACTGGAGCGCTACCTCGTGGGATACAGCAAAGGGCGCTACCTTCTGGAATGCACCTTCTCCTTCAAAAGCGGCCTCAAAACCCGCAAAAGAACCCATTTCCCAAACCCCTCAGCCAAATGACTTTTTTGACAGACAGTCCGAGAAGTAACCATTGAGGCCTGTCCCCACCGGTTGCAACACCAACCGGGCAACTTGGGAACCTGAGTGAGCCCCCGCAGGAAACTGCGGGGGCTTTCTTCTTTCCAGCATAGAGGCCTTATTCGGAAAGGAAATTATCAGTTTACATTCGGTGAAAACCGACCATATTCCGCGCCCGAGCGTCTACTCAAATCTGCCGTCGGTCCTCTGGTCTTCTCACGAAGGTTATCGCTCACCAAAGGGAAACCCGGCTACCCCAATCCTACATGGCAACATCATTAGCTCCATTCGAAGTCCCAGAACGTCTCGTTAAAAACGAAGACACCGCTACCGAAACCTTCGCCCACTTCACGGCAGAGCCTTTCGAGGCTGGTTTCGGACACACCATCGGTAACACCCTTCGCCGGGTTCTACTCTCCTCTCTTGAAGGGGCTTCGATCACTTCTGTTCGCATCGCCGGTGCGCAGCATGAGTTCACTTCTCTCCCTGGAGTCGTCGAAGACGTCACCGAAATCGTTCTTAACTTGAAGCAGATCCGCTTCAAGCACTTCGAGGACAAAGACCCTGCGACCCTTTCTATCACCGTCGATAAGGCCGGTGCCGTCACCGCCGGTGACATTCAGGAAATCTCTCAGTATGAGATCGTGAATAAGGACCAGCACATCTGCACCCTCGACCGCGACACCAAGTTCTCCATGGAAATGGAAGTCCGCGTCGGACGTGGCTTTAACACTTCCGAGGACAACAAGCACCCCGACATGCCGATCGGCGTGATTCCAATCGACTCGATTTTCTCCCCTGTCCGCCGCGTTAAGTATGGAGTGCAGAACACTCGTGTCGGTCAGCGCACTGACTACGACAAGCTCAAGCTCGAGATCTGGACCGACGGTCGCATCGAGCCGCACGACGCCCTTCTTCAGGCTTCCGCGATTCTCCGCCACCACCTCGACGTCTTCGTGAACTACGACGACGACGCGATCATGATCGAAGACCGCCCTGAGACTCAGAGCGAAGAGAACGCTGAGCTCAAGAAGCTTCTCAACATGAGCGTCAACGAGATCGAACTCTCCGTTCGCGCCGCCAACTGCCTCAACAACGCAAATATCACTTCTGTGGGTCAGCTTGCGATGAAGTCCGAAGCCGAGATGCTCAAGTATCGTAACTTTGGTAAGAAGTCTCTCAACGAGATCAAAGACAAGCTCCACGAGCTCGGTCTCTCTCTTGGAATGCAGATCGATCCGAGCCTCCTCGAGTCGCCGTTCACCTCCACTCTCCTGGGTGGTGACCGCGGTGTTGAGGGTCCGGGCCTTGCTGCTCTTATCGCCCAGAACATCAACGACTGATCGGCTTGACCGAAACCCGGGCCGGAGTTTCCACTCCGGCCTCTCCCCACTCTTACCCTATCTTTTCTGATGAGACATCGAAGCAAAACCGTAAAACTCCAGCGCGACAAGG
Source organism: uncultured Akkermansia sp. (assembly GCA_964583035.1). GTDB lineage: Bacteria > Verrucomicrobiota > Verrucomicrobiia > Verrucomicrobiales > DEV007 > Arctic95D-9. The sequence goes on along the minus strand of CAZOUP010000115.1, from coordinate 7,885 downwards.
CACACCGTGAGTCACTTCTCCGTAACCTGAGCGCCAGCCTCATCGAGCATCGTCAAATCCGCACGACCCTGGCTAAAGCCAAGGCACTGCGTCCCCATGTCGAAAAGCTCGTCACCCTTGGCAAGAAGGACACCCTTCACGCCCGTCGCCGCTCCATTTCACTGCTCGGCAGTAACCAGCTCGCGCAGCGCAGCATGAAAATTCTCTTCGAAGAAATCGCTCCTGCCTGCAAAGATCGCCAGGGTGGATACATTCGCATCATCAAACTCGGCCAGCGTGCTTCGGACTCCGCTCCGATGGCACTGATCGAGTTCGTGGACGTTCTCGTCCCGACTGAGACGGCGGATGCCGCTGAAGCCTAAGCTTCCGCGACTTCGTTAATCGATTTCAAAAGAGCCGCTTCCGGAAACGGGAGCGGCTTTTTTGTGGTCGGCCGGTCCAATGCAGACGAGCGGGACGCCCGTCTCTACCTTTAGTCAGCTGCGTGCGTCCCGCGCGCGGTTTGTTCGTTCATTTCCTTCCAGACTATCTCAAGAGAGCGACAACCCCCGGTTCCCCAAACTCAGGGGGAAATTTAAACCACCGTGAATCCCTCCAATTTTGCCGTTTCGGCAAGGCGTTGATCGCTGGTATGAAAAGTGGAGCCTTCCGGCTGTTCTTCGGTTGCCATGAGCGCGGCAGCGAGCTGAAGGGCATCTGCGGCTCTAAGAGGATGCAGTCTCAGGAGCCTCTCACTGCGATTCCTCAGAGCAGCCGAAGGCACCACTTCTGTCCATTGCTGCCTGAGCCCTTCGAGACGGGAGGACGAGAAAGCAAAATCTTTCTCGCTCAAACTTCCCTCCCGCACACGACGGCAGAGCGCGGAAATTGCTTCGATTCGGGTACCCCACCAAGTGACGCAACCTTCCGCTGCCAATAATTGGGACTCCCGTGCCTCAGTCTCTAATTCAGAGACGAGGAGAGGAACAATCGCGGACGTATCCCAGTAGCTTACCATCCTGACTCCCGCTCAGCGATTACCGTCGAGACTAGACTTTCGGCGCCGGACTTCAGCTGCCCCTTCGGCAGGTTCAAAATTTTGTCCGGTGACCATTCAGCTTTCGGGGCTACCAAATGAGGATTCAAGGACGGAGAGAGAATTCTTTCGACTCTGGCAATGGGTGTTTTCCGATCCAAAATAATTAACGTCTCCCCTGCCTGCACTTTGCGCAGAAGACTACTTAAGTGATCTTTCGTCTTTGCTAAGGTCGACGTTATCATGTGGCCAAGTTAGCCATGTTGCGAGAAAATGTCAAGATGACAGCTTTCGACTACCCTTCAGACTCTCCGTTCTGCTCAGCGGCGCTTCGCGGAGGAGCCGGCACCGCCCATCGAAAGGTCTTCATCGAAAGTCACGGGACATTCAATCCTCCACCAACGTCCCCCGAAACACTTCGAGGCGTCCGTAATCAATCCCCGGCGGACGATGCTCAAGGAGCCAGTCGAGGTCTTCCTTTGCTCCGGTGACATTGTCGTCCTGCATCCGGAGAAGGGCGCGCTGAAATCGCTCCTGGGCAGCCTTGGGCTCGATCGCAAGGAGTAACTCGAGGTAGTCCGCCGCTCCGTCCGGAGTCTGCTCCCGGTTGATTTCAATATCGACGAGGTTTCGCAGCATTCGGACCGCGATTTGACGGGCATCGGCGGGGTGAAAGGCCGACTTCTCCGGGGCTGACCCCAGAAGCTCCCAGATCTCACGCACCGCACCACTCCGATCAATAATACGCCCTCCTTCAAACACATCGATGAAAAGCGAACTCTTCTTCCCCTCGCTCTCATAGTCCAATCCGACCATGAACTTCCCCGGAAGCGGCGCGCCATATACCCCTTCAATCTGGAGGCGCCGCGCCACTTCAACAACGATCACACTCAGGGTGATCGGAAGCCCTTCCCGATCGTCGAGGACCTGGTTCACATAACTGTTGGCGTGATGATAGTATTCGCTGCGACTTCCATGAAATCCGTTTTCCTGAAACAGAAATTCAGCGAGAGCCGTGACGCGTTCCTTTTCGCTTCCCTCCAGCGCGTGAGTCTCGAGGTATTCCGACGCGTCCCTCACGAGCCGGGCGAAGGCGGAGCGGTAATAGTTCAGGTCCAGCAAGGGGTCATCGACTCGGGCAATCTGGAGCCCGACCTCAAAAAGATCGATCTCGGATTCGGGCCGATCCAGAGCCATCGTCATTTCATTGATGACTTCGCGAAGGTAGACTTCTCCTTCCAACTGACGCAGGCGTGCCGCAAGTCGATCCAACTCCGCCGCGCGCTCAAGCAGGAGGAAGCGACCGTGCTCGCTCTCACGACTCAGTTCCGCGATCGTTTCCTCGACCTTTTCTTTGTCGAGAAAATGATCAATGCTCTCCGTTAATCGAGTCCGCTCCTCTGAAGGGAGGGATTTCACCCCTAGTTCGCGCGCGACCGCAAAGCCGCGAAATTCGGCCTCAGTGCGTCGAAATTTACAGAGCCCGACCTGTCCGCCCCGCAGCCCCGCGTCTTCCAGTTCGAAGACTTTTTCGCCATTGACCCATCCGGAAATCATCGTTTCCTCGACTTTCACTCTCAGGGTATTCCACTGCCCGTCTTTGTAGGACGGGGCCTCCAACTGTTCAAGAATCGCCCAACTGTAAACATCCGGTCCCTCAAAGCGGGTGAGACGCATCTGTCCTCCGCTCGGGTAAAAGCCATAGTGTCGGTCGCCCCCGTCCGAGGCAAAGGCAAGCCCGGCAGCGCCGGATTCATCATCGAGCCGGACCGTGACTTCCAACTCATAACTGCCCTCAGGGACCTCTTCACTCGAGAGGCAAAGCGTCCTCCCACCAAAACCATCGCCCAACTGCCCCGCCCGAACGACCCCGCCGCGCTGCGTCCAGTCCGCTCCCATGATGGGTTTCCATTGCCTCGGATCGAGCAACCCGATCGTCCGCCAACGTTCCATCGGAACCGGGTTCGGTTTGTCCAAAAGGCGCTGCAAATCGCTACCGAGGACAGCGAAACCCAGGTTGTCGGTCACGCGGTGCCTCAGCGTGACGACGCCCAGCACTTCGCCCTCCATATTGATGACCGGACCTCCGCTGTTCCCCTGCTCAATTGGCATCGCGAGCTGGAGCATGGGATAATCCGGCGTCTCATTGCCGACGAAGCCTTCTTCGAGTTCCCTGATCGCCGAAATAACTCCGGCCACAACACTGAAACTCAGACCCTGCGGTGCGCCAAAACCCGCGATGAGCTGCCCCTGCTCCGCCTTGCCCGCCGGAGCCAGAGAAAGCGCTTCGAGTTTGAGATCTCCGGGTTCAATCTGAATCACCGCCAGGTCGTAGCGCCGGTCCCAGGCATGTATTTCTGTGACCGGTTTTGTTGTTCCGTCAAAAAGCTCGACCTCGATGGCCCGCCCCTCTCCGATGACATGCAAATTGGTGACGATCAGCCCGGCCTCTGAAACGATGAATCCCGAGCCGGTGCCGCGCCCCTTGCCGTCGCGCCCGAGCTGCCGGACCGTGACAATCGACGGCTTCGCGAGGGCGGTGAGTTCCCGGATTTTCCCCGGCTCGATGAATTGGGCGGGCGACTCTGGCTTCTGCTGTTCTCGCAGAGCTTCCGCCGCTTCATCAGAAAAAGGATCGAACTCCTTTTCCTGCGATTGCAGCCCGGGAAGGACCAGAGTGACGACAAGCGCCGGGAGAAGGAACGGAATTCTCATGAATCTTTGCTTTCGCTGATCGGCAGCATGCCGTTATTGAATACGTCTGACAATGAAAACTGTGACAGCTACTCTCATGCCGTTCCTGCTCGCCAGTGCTTTTTCGGCATCCCACGCAGCGGACTGGCCCATGCACACGATCGATGCCGCTCGGGGAATCGAGCACCTCAGCGGGGCGGACGGAGTTCGTCCCGGCGACATCAACGGTGACGGTCTGATCGATTTTGTGACCGGTTGGGAAGAGGGAAATGCGATCCGGGTTTATCTCAATCCCGGCCCGGAAAAATCGAAAGAACCCTGGCCCGCCACCACGATCTCACGAGTGAGTTCCGCTGAGGATGCCGTCTTTGCCGACCTTGATGGCGACGGAAGGCTCGATGTCGTCTCAGCCACCGAGGGGAAAAACCGAACCGTCTATGTTCATTGGTGCCCCGGGCAGGCGGAAAATATTGCCGATGAAAAGTCGTGGGAGACGGCTCCTTTTCCGACCACGAAAAATTCTCAGTGGTGGATGTATTGCCTGCCGCTCGATGTCGATCTCGACGGCGATCTCGATCTCCTGGTGGGTTCAAAGAATGCCGGGGCCTCGCTCACCTGGCTTGAAAATCCGGGGCACGAGAAGGCACGCGACCTCTCCGTCTGGAAATCTCACCGTCTCTTCGACGTCGGCTGGATCATGAGCCTTCGCCTTCTCGAGGAGGAAGGAAAACGCCACCTGGTGTTTTCCGACCGGAAGGGGCTGCATTCAGGGATTCATCTGCTTCCTCTTCTCGATGAAGCGCCCTGGTTTGGAAAGCCGGTCTGTGTCGCCGCTCCCGGCGAAGAAGTCATGTTTCTCGACCTCGCTTTTCTCGACGATGACGAAAAGCTCGATGTCGTCGCCGCGATCCGCCCGGATCGGATCGCGGTGTTTTATCAACCCGAAAACCCTCTCGCCGCCTGGGAGGACAGCGCGGATCTCGACCCTCTGCCCGAAGACCAGTTTGGCACCGTCAAAGCCGTTCGCATCGGCGATCTCGATGGCGATGAGATCCCCGACTTCGCGATCACCTGCGAGCGGGCTGACGGGGAAAAGCGGGGCGTGCTCGGGGCGAACGTTTTCTCCGAGTATTTCCCGATCAGCGACGCAAGCGGAGTGAAGTATGACCGTATTGAGCTCCTTGACCTCGATGCTGACGGAGATCTCGACCTCGTGACCTGCGAAGAAAGCGCCGGCCTCGGCGTGATTTGGTTCGAGAATCCACTGCTCCCGTAACCGCGAGCGTGAAAGGGTGGATCGCGCGGTCAGGGAAAGTTCTCGCTCACGCTCAACCCTACGGTTTCGAGATGAACGCTCATTTTCCCATGAGCGCGTTTCAGAAAGTAGCCGCGAGCGTGAGCGAGTGGATCGCGCGGTCAGGGAAAGTTCTCGCTCACGCTCAACCCTACGGTTTCGAGATGAATGCTCATTTTCCCATGAGCGCGTTTCACAAAGTAGCCGCGAGCGTGAGCGAGTGGATCGCATAGTCAGGGAAAGTTCTTGCTCACGCTCAACCCTACTCCCGCAACCTCTTCAAAAACTTGGAAACTTTTTCCCGCCGCGCTGGTTGAATACCACAATTCACCCGACTCGATGAAACTCAGCGCTGCCGTTTTCCTATTTCTCCTGTCTCCCGCTTTCCTCAGCCCTCTCACCGCTCAGGAGATGGGCGACAAGCCCCTGACACACGAACAAACTGACTTCTTCGAAAAGAAGATCCGCCCTGCCCTTGTCGAGCACTGTTACAAATGCCACGCCGAAGAAGGTGATAAAGTGAAAGGCGGCCTCCTTCTCGATACCCGCGAGACAACTCTCTCAGGGGGAGATTCCGGACCCGCCGTGGTCCCCTTCGACCTGAACGGAAGCCTGCTCTATGTCGCGATGACCTACGAAGACAGCAGCCTCGAAATGCCACCCAAATACAAGCTCGACGATGAGGTCATCGCCGACTTTAAAACCTGGATCGAGATGGGGGCACCCGATCCTCGAAAACGACAGGCAAAAGAGGGCGCTCCACACGAATACACCAACACCATCGATGTGGAAGAGGGCCGTCAATTCTGGTCCTATCAGGCACCTGACAAACCAGCCATTCCTCATTCGGAAACCGACACGGGCTGGGCAAAGCAGGCCCTCGATTTCTTCATCAGCGAGGGCCATGCCGCGAAAGAGCTCTCCCCCGCTCCCGACGCAGACCCGCGCACCCTGCTGCGCCGTCTTTCCTTTGACCTGACGGGACTTCCCCCGGCCAGCAGCGAGGTCGAAGCCTTTGTCGCCAGCTACGCCGCTGATCCTGAAAAAGCGCTCAGCGAAAAGGTGGACGAACTCCTCGCCTCCGAACAATTCGGCGAGCGCTGGGGACGCCACTGGCTCGATGTCGCCCGCTACGGCGAGTCCTCCGGAAAGGAAGTCAACGCCACCTTTCCCCATGCCTGGCGCTATCGCGACTATGTCATTGATTCCTTCAATGCCGACAAACCCTTCGACCGTTTCATCACCGAACAGATCGCCGGTGATCTTCTGCCTTCGGAAAATGAAACCGAGGCCGCCGAGCTGACCATCGCGACCGCTTTTCTCGCGATCGGAACAAAGGGTCTCAACGAACAAAACGCCCGTCAGTTCCGTTTTGATCTGGTCGATGAACAGATCGACACGACGACGCAGGCCTTTCTCGCAACCACCGCTGCCTGTGCCCGCTGCCATGACCACAAATTCGATCCCATCCCGATGTCGGACTACTACGCCATGGCCGGGATTTTCCTCAGCAGCGAAACTCTTTTTGGAACCGCTGAAGGCCTTCAAAACCGCAAGGCGACCGAGCTCATCCCTCTCCCCGCTGGAGCCGACGCCGCCGGCGAAGTGAAACCACTCGCCGAGATGCTCGATCTCGAGCTGAGCCGCGCCACCCTCCAGGGGCGTCTCGATGAACTCTCCGCCGAAGCACGGGAGGCAAGGCTCGCCGGGAACGGAGACGAGGCCACGCGGGTCCGCCTCCAAATCCTCGGGACTCGCAACCGTCTCGGCATCACCGAAGGCATTCTCGCCTCCTACGATGATGAAGGTTATCCAAAAAAACTCACCATGGGAGTGCGCGATCACCACTCCCCCTTCGACTCGCAGATTCTCATCCGCGGCGAGGAGGATAATCCCACCGATGAACGGGTTCCTCGAGGCTTTCTCCAGGTCGTAAAAACGAATGAGGAAGCACCCATCAGTGCCGATGAAAGCGGACGCCTTCAACTTGCCGAGTGGATCAGCTCTCCTGAAAACCCTCTCACTGCCCGCGTCTATGCGAACCGCGTCTGGTCGTGGTTGTTCGGCGAAGGCATCGTCCGCTCGGTCGACAATTTCGGCACCACCGGTGAAGCCCCGACCCACCCTGAGCTCCTTGATTACCTCGCCGTGAGACTGCACGAACTTGACTGGTCAACGAAGGATCTCATCCGGGAAATCGTCATGAGCCGCACCTATCGAATGAACTCGGATTTCCGGGAAGACTACTTTGAGATTGATCCGGAGAATTATTCCCTCTGGCGCACGAACAAGCGGCGGCTCGATGCTGAGTCGATTCGCGATGCCTCCCTCTCCGTGAGCGGACGACTTGATCTCTCCCGGCCCGCTGGATCTCTCGTCTCCGATGCCGGTGAGGGCTTTGTCGGGCGCAACATTTCCGAAGCGCAAATCAACACCGAAACCATCCATCGCTCCGTTTACCTTCCGATTGTCCGCGGCCTCGTCCCGGAGTCACTTGGATTGTTCGACTTTGCCGACCCGAGTCTCCTCTCCGGCAAACGCGAGATCACGACCGTCCCCTCGCAAGCGCTCTACATGATGAACTCGCCCTTCATCCTTGAAAATGCAAAAGCGATGGCCTCGCACCTCGTCACCGATCTTGGACTCCGGGGCGGCGAACTCGCGAAAGAAGCCTTTTACCGCTGCTACTCCCGACCTCCCACCGAGGGCGAGGGAGAACGCACCCGTCTCTTCATCGAACAGTTTCTCGAAGTCGCCAGGGCGGAAGGCCTCGAAACCGATGACGTCCGGCTCCTTGCTCTCACCACCTTCTGCCAATCATTGATTGGCTCCGCCGAATTCCGTTACCTCAACTAAACTCTCACCCAACCTGTTGCATGAAC
>CAZOUP010000114.1:0-16656 GCA_964583035.1 uncultured Akkermansia sp. | reverse complement strand
GAAGTCCGCCGCCAGATCGCCTCGATGCAGGCGCTCGATGAGGACGGTGAACCCAACTTCAACGACGCCGATTATCAGCTCGGGGCTTACGCCGCCGCGCTCAAAGTGCTCACCCAATACGCCACCCTCGACGGACGCGAAGTCGAGCACGAGGTCTTCGCGGTCCGTGACCGCAAGTCCAAGAGCGACTTCGAGATCGTGATCGAGCGAGCCATCGAAATCGCCTGCGACACTCTCGTCCCGCGAGGCCTCGAGACCCGCTGGCGCGATCTTTCCCTCGTCGAGCGTTACTACCTCCGTGCTCTCGACATCGAAAGCCGGGGAGAGCGCCGCAAAGGCATGTATGAAGAACTCGCCCGCGGCTTTGGCGTCAACGACATTCGCCCCCTCCTCAAGAGCGACAAAGCGAACGGGGCCCGCATGCACACCCCGAGCGGCTTCGCCGCTTCCCACCTCGCCCCCGTCGGCGACGTCGAGGACGCCGTCACAACCCTCCGGCCCGGTCGCGCCGCGAGTGGCTCGGCGCATCCTTTCGCCGCCTCGCCCCTGCGGCATCTCCTTTTCGCTCTCCGCGAAACCACCGCCGCTGATCAGGATCCCGAACCCGGGCGTCAGTATCTCCGCGACACCTTCGGCCAAAGCTACTGGCAACGCCGCGAGAACTTCATCGGACTTCTCGAATGGATCGCCGCCCTCGGCAACGCCGAAGGCATGACTAATTGGCCCAAAGACTCCGAATCCGCCCGCATCCTCGCCGGACGTTTGAGAAATGACCAGGGGTAGACGATGGTAATCCCGTGACACCCCTGAGACTTCCGCCCGCCCAAGCATGACCACCGAAGCTGACATTCCCCCTTTTGACCGCGGTGCCGAGTGGGTCCGTGCCGATTTTCATCTCCACACGATCAAAGATCCGGGGCAGTCTCGCACCTTTCGCTCCGAATACCGCGAGCCGGAGCGGGAGAATGACTTTCCGAAGGACTGGATCGAAAGACTCAAGGAAGAAGCGGTTCGCGTCGCCGTGATCACGAATCACAATCACTTTGACCGTGACGAGTATAAAGCTCTCCGCAAGCGAGGCGCAAAAGAGGATATCCTCGTCCTCCCCGGGGTGGAGCTGGGCATCAAAGAGGGTGCCGGCGGCATCCATACCCTGATCGTTTTTGATCCTGAGACCTGGGTCTTCAACGAGCAGAACGACGACCGGATCAAACGCTTCCTCGATGGACAGTTCAACGGAGTTCCCAACGAAGGGAGCCGCACCAAAGACGATCTTTGCGGATGCCTTGAAGCGCTCGATTCCTTCGGGCACGATTACTTTCTCGTGTTTGCCCACGTCGAAAGCGACAACGGGTTTCTCAAGGAACTCGATGGTGATAATCTGACCCACGTGATCGAACGCTGCGGGAAGCGCTGGCAGGAGCGTATCCTCGGCTTGCAAAAAGTGAAGCGCCCTGATCTCCTCGCGCCCCGGTGGCCCACGAGTCTACCCATGCCTGCCTTTGTCGAGGGATCGGATCCAAAAGGGATCGCCGATGTCGGAGTGCAGGAGCGTGGCTGCTACGTCAAGATCGGGGAACTGAGTTTTGCCTCGGTGAAGTTTGCGCTCCATGACTGGCAGCAGCGGGTTTCTACGACTACGTCGGAAGGCGAAGTCACCCCCCGTCTCCATCGGATTGCTTTCACAGGGGGATTGCTCGATGGTCAGGAGTTTTCCCTTTCCGATCAATTGACATGCTTGATCGGTTCTCGCGGCAGCGGCAAGTCGAGTGTCGTTGAGTGCCTTCGCTACGGTCTCGGTCTCGAACCGGGAGAGTCCGATCTGAAATACAAAAATGCGCTCGTCTCGGCGATGCTCGGAAACGGCGGAGAAGTTTCGATCACCGGAATCACGAGCGATGGGGCCGCCTTTGAAGTGCGTCGCCCGCTTGGTTACGATCCGGTCGTTTCACTGGAAGGGGCTTCGACCCGTCTCAGGCCGATCGATATTTTCCCTGAGCTGCTTTATTTTGGCCAAAAGGATCTCGGCCATCGTCATGAAGGGTTCGAAGATGATCTCTTCGCCAAGCTCGTCGGGCGTCGCCCCGTCGAGGAGCGGACTCTCGAAGAAAACCAAATCGCCGCCGTGAAGCAATCGGTCGAAGAGTGGCGCTCAGTTCTGCGAGCCAGCGAGAAGGAAAAGGAATATGCGCAGGAGGAAGAGAAGCTCCGCCACCAACTCGCCGTCTTTCGGGAAAAGGGAGTCGAGAAGCAGCTCGAAATGCTCACCGCCTTCGACGCTGACAAGCGAAGTCTCGCCGAGTTCATCGGCCAGTTGGAATTTCAGCGCAACAAGCTCAGGCAAGCTCCCGAAGACTGGGCCGAGCTGGAGGAAGACTGGCCCGTTTTTCGCAGTGAATTTCTAGCAGAAGAGGCGACCCGGGTCGCCGCGAGTAAAGAGGCGTTTCAGGAGATCCGGAAGAATTATGAGGCCACTTTGACAAGAATCGCCGTCCTTCTCGAGACGCTTCGGGAAGCACTTAAGAGTCTTCAGGAAAAAGAGCGGGAGCGGCAGGAAGAGTTTGCAGCTCTGCAACGGGATATCGATGCACCGGGGCTGAATCTGTCCGAATTTCGCCAACTAAAATCGCGGCACGATCAGCTCGTGAAACTTCTCAAGGCAGCCGGAAACCGCCAGCAGATGGCGGAAGAGGCGCTCGTCAAAGTATCGGAGACAGCACGGGCGTTGCACGATCTCTGGCGGGAGTGGCACCGTCAGGAGCACGAACAACTTGAGCAGAAGAGTGGGCCGATTCCCGCAGAACTCAAGCTCAGTATCACCCTCGAAGGAAATCGCGAAGCGTTTCGGCAGTTTCTAAAGAGCATCTTTTCCGGCAGTGGATTTCGTACGGCCTCAATTGACAAACTAGTCGACGAATATGCGAATGGGTTTGTCCTTTTTCAGCAACGAACCGCTGCAGTGGAATTGCTCGGCGATACCGCTGATGCGACCAAATTCTGGGGCTTATTTAAAGATCATCTCGCGGAGATTCTCACCTTTCGGGTTCCGGATGAGCGACTTGTGACCTTCGAGGGCGTGCCGATTCAGGATCTCTCACTGGGCCAGCGAGCGACTGCGCTTTTGCAATTGCTGATGTCGCTGGAAGATCACCCTATTTTCCTGATCGATCAGCCCGAGGACGATCTCGACAACGAAACGATCTTCCGCCATGTCGTGGAGCCTTTGCTCGCGGCGAAGGGGCGAAGCCAGTTTATCATCGCGACGCACAACCCGAATATTCCCGTGCTCGGAGATGCTGAACTCGTTCACGCCTGTCGGGAGCGCGATAAGGCCAGCTATGGACATGATTCTGGGAGCCTCGACTCGGAAACAACACGAGACGCGATCGTTTCGATCATGGAGGGCGGTGCCCAGGCCTTCGAACAGCGTCAGAAAATTTACAGCCAATGGACGAATTCACTGTAAGGGAGGAACTCCTCAAGGGCGAGGACAGTACTCGTCAGTTCAAGCGGCAGCTCGATAGCCAGGACCATCTTGCGAAGGAAGTGGTCGCGTTTCTCAACACTCGAGGTGGGGAAATCTATGTAGGCGTGGAAGATGACGGGTCGGTCTCCGGGGTCGCTGCGGAAGCGCTCCACAACCTACCAAATCTGATCTCAAATGCGTGTTCGCAATGTGTGAATCCACCTTGTTCTGTCCTGACCTTTAACGTGAATACCGCCGATGGTATCGTCGTTGTGATCGAGGTTCCTGATGGCCCGGACAAGCCGTATCAGGATCGAGAGAAACAATTCTGGGTCAAGAAGGGGGCTGATAAGCGACGGGTCACTGAGACTTCAGAGTTGCGGCGGCTTTTTTCTCAGGGACATATCGCTTACGCAGATGCCAGTCCGGTTCCGGGCACGAGCCTCGCAGATCTCGATCTTACCGCCTTGGGAGCATTCTATGAGGAACGTTTCCCGAACGAGGGTTTGGCGGAAGAGCCCGAAGAATTGACTCGCCAGTTGCAGGGGATTCGGCTCATGAAGGAAGAAACTCTCGGAATGGCAGCAGTGCTTCTGTTCGGGAAAAAGCCGTCGATCCTCCTCCCCGAGTTTGTAACAAAAGCGGTGTGGTTCAAAGGAACGAAGCGAGGCGGAACCGAGTTTTACGACAACCGAAGATTCGAGGGAACCCTACAGAGTCAATACGAGCAAGCGATGGCGTTCTTCAAGCGGTGGAATGGTCGCGTCCAGGGGGGAGGGAGTTTTAACTCGCCAACAGAGCCGGAGATTCCGGAATTTGTTTTCGAAGAGGTTCTCGTCAACGCACTGGTACATCGGGACTATTTCATCGCCGATTCGGTGAAGATTTTTATTTTTGATGATCGAATCGAAATCCGCAGTCCGGGAACGCTGCCGAACAGCCTGACGGAGGAGGAGGCAATTCGCGGCATTGGACGAGAACGCAACCCTCTGCTGCTCTCGCTTGCCTACCAGCTCATGAACTATCGCGGGTCGCGGAGTGGTTTGAAACGGGTGGTCGCAGCGATCCCCGGGGTAACCTTAGAAAATGATATCGAAGGCGAAGAGGTGACGGTGACGATTCCCATTTCGTCAGATTGAGATGCTCAGACGCCACTCCAGCCGTCGCTCCCGACTTGATAACGAGGTTCTGAAGAAACGTCTCGAAGGGGCCGTTTCCTATGATCGTATCGCTGGCTATTTCCGATCCAGTCTTTTCGAAGTCGCCGGAGAAGCGATCAACGAGGTCGAGGGCAAGGTTCGCATCATCTGCAATTCTGACATCGATCCGAAAGACATGGAGACTGCTGCGGCTGCTCAGGCGGCGATGCGTCAGAGTTGGTGCTCAGGACGCCCGGAAGAAGCGCCAACAGCAGCCCTGCCACGTTATCGGGCATTGTATGACGCGCTGACTAACAAAAAGATCGAAGTCCGGGTGCTTCCGGATTCTGCCTTTGGGCTAATCCACGGGAAAGCGGGGGTAGTGAGGCGTGGTGACGGATCGGCAACCGCTTTTCTGGGAAGCGTTAATGAAAGCTCCTCCGCATGGAAAGTGAACTACGAACTCTTGTGGGAAGATGATGATCCGGAAACCATAGACTGGGTCCAGGAAGAGTTCGATGCGCTCTGGAATGATCCCCGCGCCGTTGATCTCTCTTGTTGCCCTTTTATCCCGCAGGATGTGAAGCGAATCGTCAATCGAAGGGTGATAGAACCCGAGGAATGGAAGGCCGACCAAGATGTAACGGCAGCGGCTGCTAGCGCGGCTGTGGAGACTCCAGTCTATCGACGGGAGCAAGGGTTGTGGCCGCACCAGAAATATTTTTGTCGCCTCGCTTTGGAACGCCATCGCCTCGGAGGTGCCCGACTGGTTCTCGCGGATCAGGTAGGATTGGGAAAGACAGTCCAACTCGCGATGGCGGCGATGCTGATGGCTCTGGACGAGCCGGACGGCGGTCCCATTCTCGTCCTTGCTCCGAAGCCTCTTTTACAACAATGGCAGGACGAACTCATGGAGTTGCTCGACTTGCCCTCGGCCCGCTGGACAGGGAAAGCGTGGCTGGACGAAAATGGAGTCGAGTATCCTTCCGACGGGGTCAAATCTCTGAGCAAGTGTCCGCGCCGGATAGGCCTGGTTTCGCAGGGGTTGGTCGTCCGTGGAATGGAAGAGGCAGTGAAGCAGCTTCTCAGTTTACGCTATACCTGCGTGATCGTGGACGAAGCGCATCGCGCTCGACGTCGAAAAATTCCGAAAGTGGATGCTGGCCCTGATGAGATCAATGAGAGGGCTGAGCCAAATAAGGTAATGGCCTTTCTCCGGGAGATCGGACCCAAAACGAAGAGCATGCTCCTCGCGACTGCGACTCCGGTGCAGTTGCATCCGGTCGAGTCGTGGGACCTTTTGCAAATTCTTTCCTGCGGAAATGAAGGCGTTTTGGGTGGTTGGACGCAAACTAGTCCATGGTATCGAGCGAGTCGTTGTCTCGCTATCGCAACGGGAGAGGAAAGTGTCCCCGTCGATGACGAAAGAGGAGGATGGGAGTATGTGAGGGATCCGCTGCCATCTCGCTATGAAGACCCGGCGTTGCGGCGCATTCGGGATGCGCTCGGTGCCAAAGATACGGATTGGCAATTCAGACCGGAGACTCTGGAGGCATTGTCCCCAGCTCTGCGGCGAGTGCAGTTGATGAATGGTCTCCTTCCTGATTACGGGGAACGATTGAATCCACTTCTTCGCTGTATTGTCCGAAGGACAAGAAGTTACCTGGAGAGCACAATCAATCCGGCAACAGGAGGTTACTTTCTACCCAAAGTCACTGTAAAATTGTTTGGGGAAGAGGATGGGAACGCGCTGGCTCTCGGTGGCTATCTTCAAGAAGCCTACGAAGAGGCCGAGCGTTTCTCTGACCTGCTTCAACAACGAGTCCGTGGGGCAGGCTTCTTTAAAACTCTGCTTCTTCGTCGGCTGGGGAGCTCCATGGAAGCCGGGCGTCGCACGATTCAACGACTACTTGGAGAGGAACCCGAATCCCCGGATGTAGAAGATGAGGATGATGCGGAGGAGGAAGAACCGCCTCAGGTGGGGCGTCCTGCGCAAGGTGCGAGCGACTTTAAGGACTTCACCGTTGATGAGCTGAAATCTCTTCAGCGCTGTTTAGCGCTCCTTCGTCAGGGAGGCAACAATGATCCGAAGCTTGAAGCGGTTATCGCATACTTGACGGGAACGGAATCGTCAGGCGGGGATCCGTGGATGAAATCAGGCTGTATTCTCTTTTCCCAATACTATGACACTGTGCGGTGGATGGGGGATGAGTTGGCAAAGCGCGAAGAATTTTCCAATCTGGATATTGGCCTCTATGCCGGCAGCAATCGGTCAGGGTTTTGGCGATCAGGCAATTTCCAGCGGTGCGATCGGAATGATCTCAAGACTCGCGTTCGGTCGGGAGAGTTGACTTTGCTATTGGGAACCGATGCTGCCTCCGAAGGGCTTAATCTGCAGCGCCTCGGAACACTCATCAATATTGACTTACCCTGGAACCCAACCCGGCTGGAGCAGCGAAAGGGAAGGATTCAGCGCATCGGGCAGTCACGCAGCGAAATCTGGATCGCGAATTTACGATATCGGGATTCGGTCGAAGATCGGGTGCATCAAGTGTTAGCAGACCGTCTTGAGGCGATTCATGGTTTGTTCGGTCAGATTCCTGATACTCTGGAAGACTTGTGGGTGAGCGTTGCGCTGAACGATGAGGCGGCGGCACAGGAATTGATCGACCGAACGACGGCGACCAGGAACCCTTTTGATGTAAAGTATAGCAAAGTCGAAGACGATGATTGGGAGACGTGTGATGCAGTTCTCAATAAAGTTAGCGTGAGAGAGGTACTTGCGAAAGGATGGAGCCGATGATCGATTGCCTGGTTTCGTTTTATCATGCTGAGGAAAGATTATGAACTCCTGCTATGCAGCTGAAACTCCAAAACGGCGCGATCCTTGGATCCAGATCAATGTGAATACAGATTAACATCTTTTGTATGCTTCAACTGATTGCAACAAACTCCCTTTTATCCCCATGCCCCACGGACGCCAACTACGCCTTTTTCTCTCCGACGGGACCGGTTCCGGTCCTCGATTCTACGAGATCGTCAACCGAACGATCCAGGCCCTCGGAATTCCCGCAGTGCGGATCAAGGAAGCCAACTCGCCTGACTGGCCCGAGTTCCAGAAGCCGGGAGTCTACATGGTCTTTGGACTGACCGAGGATGGCGAGGAGCGCCTCTACATCGGTCGCGGGGAAAACGTGGCCGCGCGGGTGCAGGTGCATCCGGAGGAACGACCTTTCGAGGTGACCCGCCTGATTCTTTTTTCGAGCAAAGATGAGAACCTGAATGCAAGCCAGGTTGGTTGGCTTGAGTCGCAGATGATCCAGGCCGTAAAGAGTGCGAAGCGAATCGTCACGACGAATGGCAACTGCCCGTCGGTGCCCTCGATTGCTAAAGCGGAACTCGCAACGGTTTCGGAGTTTTTTGAAGATCTCAAACTGATCGCTCAGACGGCGGGGTATGATTATTTTGAGAAGCCGAAAGTGACGACTCCTGTTGAAACCGGTGGATCTGATTCTACTCATTTCGAAAGTATCCCTGAGTTTGTTTTTCAAATTCCATCGCGGAGCATCGCAGCGCGTGGCCGCCCATCGGACGATGGGTTTGTGGTCTTTGAAGGCACAACCGCGAGCACGACAGCCTCTGAGGGAATGTCAGTTGGTTACAAGAAATTGAGAGACCAACTCATGGAGCAAGGCGTCCTTATTCCTAGTCCCACCAATTCCGATTTACTCGTGTTCGGGCAAGACTTTGCTTTCAGCGCTCCTTCTGCGGCGGCCAGCGTTGTAGCAGGAACAGCAAGGTCGGGGCACGAAGCGTGGAAGACTGAAGGCAACATTAGCCTCGGAGAATACCTGAGTTCGTTAACTTCCTAGTTGGCTCCCTATGTCTCCCTTAGGCTGGATCGATTTCTCTTCCGAAGACAGTGCCAAAGTGCGCACGGTCCTCGACCTCCTCTCCGACAACGGAGTTATCGATGAACTCGGGATCGGAGTGATCCGGGACTCCTTCGCGGATCGCATGTTTCCGGGGATCTCTACGGTTCAGACGCGTCCGAAATATTTCACCCTGACCGCGCATCTGCTCAAGGACTACGCAGAAATTGAGGTCCACAAGCGGCGTCCCCGATCGCTCGTGAAGTATCTCGAGGAAGAGGAAAAGCGGTGCCGAATCAAACTGGTCGAGACCCACGGGGAAGGCCGCCAGAGCCTGGGGATCATCGGGGGAACTTTTGGAACGGATTGGAATCGGGATGTCGTCAGGAAACCATCCTCCATCTACTGGACCGGCTTGCGGCAGTATGGCTTTGTCTCGCCCTCGAATCTCTCCCTGGCTGAGTTTGGTCGACGCCTCGCGGATGGAAAGCATCGTCTCCATGCCCTGCTTCAGGACAGTGGAGAAGACGGGGGCGATGACAACGATGCGATGGATCATGAGCACCGGCTTCGGATCCATGCACCGGAGTTGACCGAAGACTATTGGGACACCCTGTCGATCGACCTGACCAAGGAAGAGGCGGAGTTTTTGCGCTTTCAGATCCGGGCCAACCAGCCCGACAGCCTTCTCGGTCAAATCCTGCTGGATGATGCAATCATGGACGAGATTCTCGAACTCCCGCCCTCGGCGAACTTTGAGGATTTCGCGGCCTTGCCGTTTCATGTCTCGCTAAAGAACGAGTCTCTCCGAGTCACGGTTCGTCAGGCGCAGGAGTTCTGGCGATTGCTCGAGGGGGCACATGTCCGATACAACGTCCAGCTTCAGGAGTTGCTCGGAACCTCGGAGGTGATTGGTGGGTTTGTGGAACGCTGGGAGAGTTGGCGTGAGAAACTCCCTGAGTATCTCGAGAAGTGGGATACGGGATTCATGTGGTCGGTCGTTCGCGAGCGGGGGAGTATCCCGAAACCTTCCACGAGACAGTTCGTTGAAGAGTGGATCGAGGAATGCTATGCGGGGGCCGGGAACGAGGTGCGCTGCGATGCTCTTGTGAAACGTCAGGAACTGCGCAACAAGGGAAAGCGGGCCCGCCTGCGTGGGGGCGCGGCAGAAGGCATCAATAGCTGGATCGGTCTCGATGGACTGAACTACCGCTTTGGTGAGGTCTATCAGTTGGTCCGGGACATTCGGGATGCCGAGCTGGGAAGGGAGGCAGGGGATGCTTGATTGCAAGCGGGATCGCCTCGACTACGGGGAGCAGCTCCAGCCACCGGCAGGATACCGTCTCGACCGTGCTGTCGCGGCGACCTACAGTGCCGATCTTGGAGCGCTTCTCTCGATCCCGGTGGCGCTGGTCTACGCCCAGACGATGGAAGGCGATTTGTCAGGAGCCCGGTTTCAGCTACTCAAGGCGATCGAAGAATTCTCGAGCCGGGTGCGGGTCTATCATCAGGAGGGTCAGATTCATGTCCCGCAAAATCAGAACTGGCTCTATGCGCATCTTGAGGAGGCACTCGTTCCGATCCTTCCCGAGGACGCCTTCACCGCTTTTCATCCGAAGGTATGGGTGATCCGGTTCGCTCCGGATGAGAAGGATGAGGATTGGGCAGACGAGTCGAACGAGCCGGCGAAGCCCTCGAAGTTTCGGGTCATTGTCCTGAGCCGGAACCTGACCTTTGACCGCAGTTGGGATATCGCGGCGACGCTCGATGGGGAACCAGGAAGCACCATCCAGGAGGGCAATCAGCCGATCGTGGACTTCGTGCGTTGGTTGCACGGACAACGACCAATCGATTGGGTTGACGGATTTCTGGAAGAGCTGGGACGGGTGGAGTTTCAGACTCCGGAGGGTTTCGATCGCCATTTCTTCCATCCCATGGGGATACCTAATTATCGCACTAGCCCCCTCGATGGGCTGCAGTCGGAACGGGTTGCGGTGTTGTCTCCCTTTCTCAGTCTGAAGACGATTACCCGTCTCCTCGAGGGAACCCGCTCGGATCTGAACCTATTCAGCCGGGCTCATGAGTTGGCGAAGTTGCCGGTCGATCTCTTGAAGAGAATCAAGAGCTACGCACTATCCGAGTTGATCGTCGATGGGGAAGCGACGGAGGCGGCCGAGGACGGGAGCGTCGAGGTGAAGGAGCAACAGTTGCACGCCAAGGTGTTTGTCATGAAGCCGGGGGAGGAGACCTGCTGGTTTCTCGGGTCGGCCAATGCGACGGAGGCGGCCCGGGAGCGCAATGTGGAGATGATGCTGGAGCTGAGAGGCACCTCCACCAATATCCGAATTTACCGCTTGTTGAAGGAGCTCCTCGGAGAGCAGGAGGGAGATGGCCCCTTTCTTCCGTTTCAAGCAGAAGACGGCGGGAAAGAGGATGCGAAGGTGGCGAGGCATGAAGCCGAGGCCCGGCGCTTCGAGCACGCGATTCTCAAGGCGCCCGTCGAAGCCAGGGTGGAGCGGTCCGAGAACGGCAAGACCTTTGATCTCTTTCTGGAGATGGATCTCAGTGGTGTTCCTCAGTCCAAAGAACTGGGAGCGAACGTGCAGCCTTTCAACGTGAAGTCCAAACCAAGCCCTGTCGCGCTGACGCCGGGCGTATCGCAAAGCATCGTCTTCCGGAACCTCGGTGAAGTGGAGCTGAGCCGTTTCCTGCACTTTCGGATCGAAGGAGCGGAAGAGGCCT
This sequence comes from uncultured Akkermansia sp., assembly GCA_964583035.1. GTDB lineage: Bacteria > Verrucomicrobiota > Verrucomicrobiia > Verrucomicrobiales > DEV007 > Arctic95D-9. The sequence continues at coordinate 5,437 of CAZOUP010000114.1, read as the reverse complement.
ATCACGAGTTTCTCGTGCGGATTGAAATCGAGAACCTCCCCGCGGATCGGCTCGAGAACATCCTCCGTAAGATCATCGACAGCAGCGACAAGTTTTTCGAGTATCTCCGGTTCCTGCTCGCCGACGAGGTGACCAAGGAAGATCTCCTCGCAACAGGGCAGGACGAAGGGAACGCGGACTCGCATCAGGATGCAGGGGACGGTTGGCAGGCGAACCTGCCCATCTATGAACAGCTCCTTGTCGTGGCTTCCCGTGATCCTCGTCGTCTCGCGGAAGTGGATGAGATCATCCGCCATCTTTCCACCACGGATAAAGAAGAGGAGGAACTCGGAGGAAAACCGATCATACCCGACGCCTTCCTTTCGTTCTGGGAGGCCTTCCGGGATTTGATTCCGGAGAAAGAAAGGAAGTTCACCTCATGAAAAATTCTGATCTGATTCCCTATGTCGAGGAGGCGATCAAGGGCCTGAAAGACTTTCAGTCGGCGTCGGTGGATGCCTTGCATGATCGTCTCTATCGGGAGAATCGTCCCTGCATGCTGCTGGCGGATGAGGTGGGGCTGGGAAAGACGGTCGTGGCAAAAGGACTCATCGCGAAGGTGCTCAAAGAGCGCATCGAGAGCGGGGAGAGGAAACCATTCAAAGTTACCTACATCTGTTCCAATCAGGTCATCGCGAAAGAGAATCTGCGGAAGCTGAATTTGTTCCCTGCTTCGTTCTCAACGGCATCGCCGATCTCCCGCATTTCCTATCTGGCCTGGGCTCCGAATGAGGACTCGGGCAAGAAGGAGCGCCAGGGACTGCTGGAATTGAACACCTTGACTCCAGCCACTTCCTTCAAGGTCACCGACGGGATGGGGAACAAGTGGGAGCGGCGCATCGTCTTCGCAGCGCTTTGTCATGATCCTGAATTCCTGGAGAGGCGCAATGGTCTGACCTGGATGCTCAAGTGGACTGTGAGGAGGATGGATACCTACAAAGAGCAACTCAACCATTCGCTTCAATGGGAGATGCGGGAAGGTCTGCCGGAGCGACTCCTCAAGCTGCTGAAACGAACGAAGATCCCGAGGCATGTGGATGCGGTATACCGCGAGATCGAAGGGAACGGAACGCTAACTCTCTACGACGCCGTGGTTGCTTTCGCCGACCGAGTCGATGGACGGACATGGAGGGGATACTGGGAAGGCTCTAACTATCTCGTCTCCCGTCTCCGTGAGTGTCTCATTGAATGCTGCCTCCGCTACGTCGATGCGGACCTCTACATTCTCGACGAGTTCCAGCGTTTCCGTGATTTGATCGACGAGGAAAGCGAGGAGGACCATGCCCGGCTCGCCCGGAAGATTTTCTTTGAGCAGAGCCCGGATACGAGAATCCTGCTGCTCTCGGCCACTCCCTTCAAGGCCTTCACCGGATACGATGATGTGGAGCGGGGGGAAGACCACTACCAGGATTTCCGCAAGGTCCTGAGCTTTCTTCTGAGGAATGACGAAGTGGCTCTCTCGAAGTATGAAGAGCATCGTCAGGCGCTCTATCGCCAAATCCTCGATTTGCGGAGCGGTGAGGTCGCAACCCTTTCCGGGGAGCATCGTGAGGAAGTCGAACGTGTCCTGAGGTCGGCGATGTGTCGCACCGAGCGTCACAGTGTCGCCGCGGATCCCAATGCCCTGATTTACGATCTCTGGAAAGACCCGGCTCAATCGATCCCGTTTGACTCCGGCGACATTGAAAACTTCCGACGCACGGACCGTCTTGCCCGGGCCCTGCGCTCGGTAGGCTATCAGGCCGGGAAACCGGTGGAGTATTGCAAGTCCGCGCTCTTCCCGCTGTCTTTTCTGGACCGATACAAGTTCAAGGAGCAACTCCGCCAGTATCGTGAGGATCCGAAGGTGAGACAGGCACTGAAGCAGTCGAAGGAGGGATGGCTCGATCTCGATCGCATCAATAGTTACCAATGGCAGATCTCTTCACCGGAAAAGACAGGGACCCAGGCCAGTGGAAATGCCCGACTCGAGAAGCTCATCGAGCAAGCGGTGGGTCCGCATGGGGCGAAGCTGCTCTGGGTGCCTCCAAGTCTTCCTTACTATGAGTTAGAAGATGCGTATACCGGCAGCGACGGGTTCACGAAGACTCTGCTGTTTTCCTCCTGGGTCATGGTGCCGCGTATGGTTTCGACTTTGGTGTCTTACGAGGTCGAGCGTCAAACCGTTGGGAATCCCGATACGGTCGAACAGCAGGAAGTGGAAGAGCGAAGTTACTTCGCGAAGAAGCGTCACCCGGTGCCTCTGATCCGATATGCGAGGCGATCGAAAGAAGGTCGGACGCAGCTCGTCAACATGAGTAATTTCACGCTCCTGTTTCCCAGTCAGGTTCTGGCCGGGATCGTTGCGCCTATTGAGAACCTCAAGCAGGGCCACTCCCTGGGAGAATTGCGGGCGAGGGCAAAGGAGGACATCAGCAGGCGAATGGACGAGGCCGGGCTGAAAAAGTTGATCACTCCCGGAGGAGAAGGGGAGCGCTGGTATTGGGCAGCCCCTCTTCTGCTCGACCGTGCCGATGCGGAGGCGAGGGAGTCACTGGAGCAATGGTTCGAGTGGGGGCAGCGTGAGGCGGAGAACGAGGATCTCGCGGAGGAGGAAAAGGACAGTGATGAGTTCCGGGGTGCCAAGAAGGACCACTACGATTTCCTGAAGGACTGCTTTGAAGATCCCTCCCTGATCGGTCTGGGGCAGCCTCCTGACGATCTGGCGGAAGTGCTTGCTGACCTCGCGCTGGGGTCGCCGGCGATTATCGCCTTGAGGTCCCTGCGGCGTCTTTTCGGGGCCGATGAACAACCGACTACCCAACTGACGCAGGCCACGCGTATCGCCGATGAGTTTGCCTCTCTCTTCAACAAGCCCGAGTCGATTGCGGCAGTCCGGCTGAGCGAGAAGCATGAATGGTATTGGCGCATGGTCGCTGACTATTGCGCGTCGGGTTGTCTCCAGTCGGTTCTCGATGAATACTTTCACCTTCTCTATGGGCAGAACGTGAATCCTCAGGGAGCCGTCGATCAGCTCCTCGGGGCGATCAATCTCAATGCCTCAAGTATTAACGTCGACAGCCTCGATACCTTTCTGTCAGGACAGTCGAAGAAGATGCGATGTCACTATGCTGCCGAGTTCGGCAGCCAGCGCATCGAGACCGACCAGGGGCAAAAACGGGCCTCCGGGCTCAGGGAAGTCTTCAACTCGCCGTTCCGACCGTTCCTTCTCTCGACCACCTCGATCGGACAGGAAGGGCTCGACTTTCATTCCTACTGTCGTCGTATCGTGCACTGGAATCTGCCGGGGAACCCCGTCGATCTGGAGCAACGGGAAGGACGAATCAATCGGTTCAAAAGCCTCGTCATCCGACAGCAGGTCGCCCGGAGGTATGGTCCGGATTTATCTCGGAGTGATTTTGACCGGGGGAGTGATATCTGGGAGGAACTGTTCAGGCTCGCTGATCAAGAGGAGCGGGTGAAGGCAGGGAAATGCGAGCTCATTCCGTTCTGGCATGTCGAGACGGACAAGGACATTCGAATCGAGCGGGTCATCCCTCTTTATCCTTTCAGTCTGGACCGGGGCCGACTCGATCACATTCTCAAGACGCTGGCGATCTACCGCCTCGCCTTCGGTCAGCCTCGGCAGGCCGAACTGGTGGATCACCTCCTAGAGCGCAATTTGTCGCAGGAAGAGATACGGCATGTCATGGAGACGCTGATGATCAACCTGAGTCCGATTCGGTATGGGGAGGGGAAGTTGGAGTTGCGGGGCACGGAGGTTTATCTGAATGAAGAAGAGCAAATAGATAAATCATGAAAGACCTGGATCTCTATCTGGACTCTTTCTAACAGGTTCTGCCACTTTGAATCCTTCCTCAGCCTTCGAGTTTCAGGGAGGAGGAATCGTCAAGATCCAAATGCCCCTGGCGAGTCCGGTCAGCATCCATGAGCTCTTTCCACGCAGCGTTGCGATCGTATCGCAGCCACTTGCGGATCGTTTCGGCAGCGGCGGAACCCGTTGGAATCTTGTTTCGCCCTTCGAGCCGAAGCAAACTTTCAAGAGTCAGGATCCAGAGAGGAATGCTGAGGGTCGTCGTCTCGCGATAAAGGTGACGAACCTGCGTACTCAGAATGCGGGCAACGGGGGACTCTTCGCCGGGCGGAGTGCAGACGACGAGATGGAGATCGGCATTCAGCCCCGTCTTTTCACAGCGGGGCATCAAGGGCATCGCCTCGAGCCCATCGAGGGGGAGCTGTTCCTGTTCGTTGCTGCTCATGAATTTGTTCGATCAGAGTTTTAGGATGCCTGCATTGAGCCGGTAGGTCGATAAAATATCGCAGTAAATCGAGAAGGATTCGGGGTCGATTGCAATCGTGAGGCGCCAGATGCGGCAGCTAAAAAAAACACTACCGTTTCCGGCGTGACTTTTCTCTGAACGTTCCAGTCAGTTCAAACCGACCAATCCATCGAACAGGCCATGCAGGGCCTGCGTGCGGTTCATGACCACATTGGGATTTATGCCCTTCATGAAGTCGGTCGCCGCATTAAACAACGACCACGCGTTCCCGGGACGGAAGTCCTCGTAGGTCGGCTCACGCCATTCCTTCAGCACCGCCGGGATCTGACTCGGCGTGATCGCCTGACAATCCACCGCCTTGATCACGAGATCGTGAGCCTGAGGGTGGGTGACACGACGATCCGGGTAGCGGGCGATACGCTCATCAATCTGGAGGAATCGTTCCCCGAGACGACCGACGGCTCGCGAGGTCAGGTGCCGCATCTCGATGCCCGAATCGAAGCGCTTCCGAAGCGCCGCTGCGGTATTGTTGAAGCGGGTAGGGGACGACGTCTTAAACTTCCTGTCGGCCCATTCCTCGCACTCGTGAGGCCGAATCCTGCCTCAGATCCCGTTTCTTGAGCTCTGGCCAGCTTTTCTCCAGCGCATTATGGCATTGACGCCAGTCGTGGCGGGTCGCTTCCTTCAAGGACGGATCGTTCTCAAGCGGCTTCTCGCGAAGGCCCATGGCTTCTCCGACAGTGAGGTGATCGTGGTTGCCCGGGGCAATCCCGGCCCGCCCCTGTTCCTTTTCGAGGATCCCGACCATTCGGCGCTTAGCGACTTCGAGTAACTTTGTCTTCGTAGACTGCCACACCTGCTTGCCGTTCAGCCGGATTCGGACATAGTAGGAACCATTTTCATGACGGAACAGATTCTGAACCCTTGTTTTGCGACAGCGCTTCTTTTTCGGGGAGCCTGCCATGAAGATTTTAATGGTGAAATCTTTGAGAAGGCAGTACGGGGTGGTAGTACCGTCAAGAATTCTGATTCAAGCGATCTAGTAAGTCGCTTGAAATCAACGATAAGGGGCTGTAGCTCAGTCGGTTAGAGCAGGGGACTCATAATCCCTTGGTCGT
>CAZOUP010000113.1:8146-16662 GCA_964583035.1 uncultured Akkermansia sp. | reverse complement strand
ACTCATAATCCCTTGGTCGTCGGTTCAAGTCCGACCGGCCCTACTTATTACTCTGAGTTGATGGCTTTCGTTTACATTCTAAAAGGGACTTCCGGGAGGTTTTACATCGGAGCGACCGAAGGGGTAGAAGCGAGGTTGAAACGTCACAACTCAGGGATGGTGCATTCGACGAAAAGGCTCGGGTTACCGATGGAGTTGGTGGTCAGTCGTGAATTTGAATCCATGGAGGAAGCTTACCGGGTCGAACGGATGCTGAAACGCTGGAAGAGTCCCGCGAAGGCGATCCGTTTTTTGAAAGAGGGTCATTAGAGCAGCCCCGACTGCGTCGGGGTTGGTCGTCGGTTCAAGTCCGACCGGCCCTACTTATTATATCAACGCGTTACCGGAATTGTAATCCAGGCAGGTCTCGGGCAATGATAGATTAGTCTGGGAGTCGACTGTTTCTTCTAATGAGCGTTTGGAGGATCGAGACCGTCTTCGGATAATTCTAATTCCTGATGAAACGCCCTTTTCTGATTCTAGCATTCGCCCTCTTCTGTGTTCACGTATCCGCGGCTCCTGATACTCCTGCCGCCTCAGTGGTTCCGAAGGAGTTTCAAACTGACACGCTGAAGTTGCCGCGGCTTTTCTGCGACGACATGATTCTTCAGCAGAAGACGAAGAATACGGTTTGGGGTTGGTCTGACCCTGGCGAGGAAATCACGGTGCAGGCAAGCTGGGGTGAGGAAGAGACGGCGCAGGCCGGGAACGACGGGAATTGGAAGCTCTTTCTGCCTACTCCCGAACACGGCACGGGGCATTCGTTGACGATTATCGGGAAGACGGACATGATCGAAATCAGCAATGTCGCGATTGGTGAGGTTTGGCTCTGCGCCGGTCAGTCGAACATGGGCTGGTCGATGGGAAATTCTTTCGAAGCGGAGAAGGAAGTGAATGTTGATCTCCCAAACTTCCGTCTTTTCAAAGCGGCACGGGAACATTGGCATGAGCCTCTCGAGGCGCCACGCGATCGTCTCTCACAGTGGAAGCCTTGTGATCCGGATTCGGCAGCCGAGGCCTCGGCGGTTTCCTACTACTTCGGTAAGACGATCCATGAGGAGCTTGGCGTCCCCGTTGGGATTATTCAGCAGGCCTATGCAGGCACTCCGATCGAAGGGTGGATGCCCTGGGAAATCCAGAAGGATGACCCTCGCGCCGCGGCGCACAAAGAGGAATTCGATCGATCGGCGGAACGTCAGGCCTCGTCAGGAGCAAGCGCGGATAGTTCTCTCGCCGTGTGGGAAAGGGAGCTCGGGGAATACAACGTGAGAATGGACGCGGGTGAGACGATGAAAAATAACGTGAGAGCGTGGTCTCCACCTATCATCACGAAACCCGCTAACCTTGGGAATCAATATCCGGCCCATCTCTTCAACGCGATGATCTATCCGGTCCGACCTTACGGCATCCGCGGGGTGATCTGGTATCAGGGCGAGCGCAATGCAAAGAACGCCCCTCAGGCAGAGCACTACCGGGAACAGCTCGCTCTCCTCATCGACTACTACCGAAGATCGTGGCATGAGCTTTCCGGCGGGAATGTCGCGAGAGAGTTTCCTTTTCAATTCACCCAACTGCCGAGCTGGACCTCTCCGCAGACTGAGCCGGTCGAAGGTCTTCCTGCTCCACGGGCGGTGAGCCGGGAGGCGATGCGTCTCGTTGCCGGAGAGGTCGCAAATACGGCGATGGCTGTCTCGATCGATACAGGTGCCGAGGTGGCGTTGCATCCGAAGAATAAGAAACCGATTGGGATTCGTCATGCCTTGCTCGCGCTCGAAGAAACCTATGGCAAAGAGATTGTCGGTTCCGGGCCACGCTTGAAATCACACCGTGTCGACGATGATCGAATCGTTCTTGAGTTTGATTCACTGGGATCAGGTCTCTCTGCGGCAAGGTCCGATGAGGCACTGAACACTTTCGCGATTGCGGGAGAGGATCAGCAATGGCACTGGGCCGAGGCCCTCATAAATGACGGCTCCGTGACCGTTTCTTCGTCAGCCGTGCCGGAACCAGTGGCGGTTCGCTACGCGTGGGCGATGAACCCATCGCAGCGAAACCTGCTCTACAATCAGGAAGGCTTGCCGGCATCGCCCTTCCGGACTGACGACTGGTCGCTCTTCGATCCTGAAGGAGAAGTCGTTGAGGTTGAAAAACCGGCCAAGATCGAGGGGAAGGAGAGCACCGATTGGGAGCGCCCCGCGATGACCCAGGTGAGTGATGGCTCGAGCGCGGCGACGGTGTCAGAATCTCAAGACCACGAGGAGATGGAGTCCGCCGATGGACTCGCGCCGGAAGTCACCGATCTGAATTCAGCTGATGTTTCCTATGCGCTTGAAGCGAAGCTGCCTGATCTCGAAGAACCTTTCATCAGCACTCGTCCTGAGAAAAAGGAAGACGACATCGTAGTCGGGGCGCTTACCAAAGACATCGCAGAGAGGCGGGCCATTCTGCAATTTGTCCGCGAAATCGTGGCAGGGGATCACGGTGAAATCGACAGCCTCCTTCTGATGAAAGACCGTCAGCTGATCTTTGAATCCTACTACCGACGAGGCAGGGCGAACTTTCCGCACTATCAGATGTCGATCACGAAATCATACACTGCGATGGCTCTCGGTCGGGCGATTCAGCTTGGGTATCTCACGATGGAAGATCTCGACAAGCCGGTCGTCAGTTTCCTGACCGGGATTGATCAAAGTAAGCTCGTCGAGGGAGCTGATAAGATCACGCTCTCCGAGGCAATGAATATGCGCTCCGGGATTAGGATTGATCAGGAGAAGGCGAAGGGATTGATGAAGAGCCCTGCGCAGCTCAAAGGGCAGGGGCAGATCGAGGCTTACCTCGAGAACAGCGCTCCAATTTCTCAGACTCCGCGAGAGTTTAAATATCAGGGCTCTGACCCGTCCATGACGATGCAGATCCTCGAGACGGTGGTTCCCGGAACCGCTCGCGAGTTCATCGAAACTGAAGTGCTCGGAAAGATGGGGATCACAAACTTCGGCTGGCAGGCAGATATCAGCGGCCTCCCTAAATCAGCCGCCGGCAGCAGCATGCAGTCCCGCGACATGATCAAATGGGGAATGCTCGTGATGAATCAAGGCAAATGGAAGGGTGAGCAATTGATCCCCGCAGCGTTTGTCGAAAGAGCGACGAGTCGACTTCACACTAACCCGCAGGGTACGAGCTACGGATATTTCTGGTGGCGACACGACATGAAGGTCGGCGATCGTAAGATTGACTGCATTTCCGGCCGTGGCGCGGGAGGGCAGTTCATTCTCCTGTTTCCGGAACTCGATCTTATCGGTGTCGCGACGGCCCACAATAGGGGGATGGGGGATCTCCTCAAGATTTTCCCGGACCGAGTCGTTTCCAGCTTTCTTCTTCCGTGAAAATTCTCTACCCGATCTCGGGGATCGTAAGATCGATCTCGACGGGAAAGTTGCTTACGGGCGTGGGGCAAGAACCGGAAGACATTGCCGCCCTTATTCGTGAATTTATGAGGTTGCCTGCCTAAGTGAACTCAGCGAACGCTGCATGAGCGATATTCAATCGATTGCCCCTCATACAGACCTCATGATAAAAAGCAGCCACTTCGACGTCATCATTATCGGTTCCGGAACTTCCGCTGCCTACTGCGCTTACGGCCTCATCGATGCGGGTAAACGTGTCGCGATTGTCGATGAGCGCCCTTTTGGTGGCACCTGTGCTCTACGTGGTTGTCAGCCGAAAAAGTACCTCGTCGCAAACGCGGAAGCAGTCGCGAGTGGTGAGCATCTCGTTGGCAAGGGCATCAAGTCCGCGCCTAAGACGGACTGGCCAGCGCTTCAGGCTTTGAAGAATGAATTCCTCGATGGCCGACCGGAAGCCGAGGAGGTGGAATGGAAAGAAAAAGGAGTTGCTACCTTCCGGCATCGGGCAGTGCTCTCGGGACCGACCGAAGTGACCCTGGACGATGGGCAACAGCTCACCGCTGACCGGATCGTGATCGCGACAGGATCGACTCCGCGCCCGGTTGAGATTCCGGGTTCGGAGCATCTTCACACGAGCGATGATTTTCTGGAGCTGGCGGACTTGCCACGGCGGGTCACCTTTGTCGGTGGTGGCTACATTTCCTTCGAGTTTGCTCATATTGCAGCGCGGGCCGGGGCCGAGGTGACGATTCTGCATCGATCGGACCGGGTCCTCAAAGGCTTCGAACCTGAGATCGTCGATGTCGTGGTGGAGGCAAGCCGGGCGGCGGGAATTCGCATTCTCCTCGAGTCTTCGCCGACGGCGGTTGAGACGGTCGCAGGTGGGTTATGCCTCACGACGAATCAAGGGGAGCAGATTGAGACTGATTTCATTGTTGCGGCGACGGGGCGGGTTCCGAACTTAAGCGTGCTGGAGGGCGATCAAGGACAAGTCGATCACGACCGGAGCGGTATTTCCGTGAACGGCTTTTTGCAAAGTAAGAGCAACCAAGCAGTCTACGCAATCGGTGACTGCGCCTCGCTCGGGATCATGCTTGCGACGGTGGCGGATGATCATGGCAAGGCTGCCGCAAAGAACCTGATCTACGGCAACACGGTGGCGGTGGATCATGGGAAAATCGCGACTTCGGTTTTCACGATTCCAAGCATGGGCGCGGTCGGTCTCACCGAGGAGGAAGCCGTCTCGGCGGGACTCGACTTTCGCGTGAATCGCGGGACGACGACAGGCTGGCCCTCGTCAAAACGGATTGGCGAAGCGCACGGGGCCTACAAGGTTCTCATCGACAATGGAACGGGGCTCGTTCTCGGCGCTCATCTCGTGAGGCATAACGCGGCGGAGGTGATCAACACTTTCGCTCTCGCGATTGCCTACAAGATTCCTGCCGCTGAGCTAAAGGATTTCCTCTGGGCCTATCCGACGACGACTTCAGATCTCAAATATATGGTGGGGTAGGGGGCAATTAGGGGGTTGCAGGGATTGCTTTCGCCATTTTTGCGACGAATGCGGTTTGCTACGGAAAGGCCTGAAGGCCTCACTCCAACTCCGGAGCGCGATCGGTTACGAACTGAGTCCGGCGGTGTTCTTTGCAACCACTTCGTAGGCATCGACTGACTCAGCAGGCTCAGGGTCAATGAACTCCATTTTCTGGAGCGGAAAGGAAGGGGTGTCGCTGTATTGGAGGCCCTGGAACAGAGGGCGTCCGAACGGATTGCGGTTCTTCCTGGGAAGTTCACCGATGATTTCTCCCTTTCGTTTGATGACGAACCCCTCGATGCCGCTTTCGAGATCAGCGTGAGCCTGCCAGGACAGGGTGCCGTTTTCACTCAATTTCAGATCAAGGGGAGCCGGGGGAGGGGTCGTGTCGGCGATGGTAGTGTCGATGACGTAGGTTTCCCAGGCGTCGGCGATTTTTTGATTCGGAAGCCATCCCATCTTGGCTGGATCACCGGTGAAACCGGCGATGGCGACTGATTCACCCTGATGAAAGGGGACGAGAACGCCTGAGGCTGGATCGATCTTTCTCATCGGAGCACCGTGGTTTTCGGGAAGTCTCGCGCTGAGACAGGCGTCGAACCAGGGCATCGCGAGATAGCGCTGGTTTCCGCATTGGTGATCGGTCAGGGGGTCGATGGAGATTGCGGCGAGGCCACCCATTTCGCGGACCTTTCCGATGAATAATTCAGCGGCAGGCCAGACTCCGGCAAATCGGCCTTCTTTCACGGTCACGCCCTCGCCGGTGCCAAGATTGGCCATCATGGGGACGGCGAGCATTGCTGCGGTGACTTCGTATAGTTTGACCTCTTCGCGGTCGGGGCGTTGCTCCATGGGCAGTGCTCCGGAGCGCATCCAGGTCGCGGCGATTCTGTCAGGGTGCAGCGCCGTCATGATCGCACTCCAGAAAGCGCCGCCGCTATGGCCCCAGAGCGCCCAGGGAACTTCGGCGAGTTCGGGGTGTCCGGAGAGTTCACCGAGGTCAGCGAGGCCTTGTTGAAAAGCGGCGTCTGAACCCTGGGTGGGATCGCACCAGATCGCGCAGGATCGATCCTCCTCATACTCGTAGGTGGGAGAAAGGAGCGCGCAGCCATGCTTTCGCGCGAGCGCCTGCCAGTGAAGATCGAACGCTCCGGTGAGTCCGGATTTCGCGGAGCCAGTGCCGCAACCATGCTGGTGGACGATGACGCCGCGCAAGGTCTCAATATTTTCCGGAATCCATACGGTGTAGCGAACCGGAAATTTCAACCCATCCGCCTCTGTCGAGGCTTCATAGCGAACTTGAAAGTAGGGTGCTTCGATTTCCGGCGCTTCATCGTAGATGTTCCCGACTTGAGCGAGGATTGGCAGGGTGATCGCAAGGAGAATAAAGAAAACACGCATGGAGGGATGATAGCGACCCCTTTGAAACCGACAAAGGGAATTCCGATATGTCCACGATCTTTGGTAGTGTTCAAAATCAGGGGCTTATGGTATTATTTAGAACCTACCTATGGAGGCTCAAGAAAAACACGGTCCGGAGTCCTCGAAAAATGTTCACCTTCTTCGACAGATCGAGTGTGATCAGATGGCGGAAATGGTGCGCCGCGGCGACGGGGAGTTTATACAACTGGGAGCCGGACGGAGTTGGGGGAATATGCTCCGGATTGATCTCGAGGGGCTTGATGTGCTCCTCGCCGATGTTCCGAATCGCACCGCCGTCCATGGATCGGGGAACGCGGATCTTGAGGTATTCAGCATCCCTTTGCGATGGAAAGGGGAAAACCGTTGGAACGGCGTTGTGGTCGACACACCCACCGTGATTGGCTGGGGAAATGCGTGTGAATTTTCACGCGTCGCGACCGATGCCGTCATTGCCACGCTCATTTTTGACCGTGCCATCTTTCTCGCCCGCTATTCAGACTGGGCCGGTCCGGAGGCTGTCCCTTACGAAGTGATCACGGGAAATCTTTTCGACACGAGTCCCGCGACAATGGGAATTATTCATGCGGTGCAGGGCGCGATCAGCTTTGCAGAGAAGACACCCTCTCTTTTTGACTTGGAGCATCGACGAACCGCGATCCGTGATTCGATCCTTCTCGCGATCTTTGAGGCGCTTCCGGAATCTCACTTCCCCGTGAAAGGGGCGATGAAGTCGCGCTCGGCACGGAGAGAAATCGTCGCGAGGACTGACGACTATCTGCGCACGCACGGGGACGGAGAGGTGTCTCTCTTTGATTTATGTTCCGTCACCGGGGTCAGCTCCCGCAGTCTCGAATACGCATTTCGTGAAATCATCGGGGTGAGTCCTTTTCAGTACATCAAGCTTCGCCGCCTGCGGCGGGCGCGCGCTCTCCTGCGTGAAGGCGACCCCGGACTAATCAAAGTCGGGCAGTGCGCAAGGACGGCAGGGTTCAGCCACCTTGGTCGGTTTTCGGTCGAGTATCGGAAGTTTTTCGGCGAGTCACCGTCCACGACTCTGGGAACCTAAATGAAAAAGGTGAAGTGTTCCGTGGAATTTGGATCAAGCAGGGGATGTCCCGGGTTGAAAATGGGATCTTCAGCTCCGCGCGGAAAGCATCTCCATCATGCGATCGAGCGCGCTCCGGTAAAACCAGGCGCGGCTGTCGGGATCCTTCTTCTGACCAGCCTCAGCGACTTTCCCCAGCATTTCGCGAGTGCGCTCGTCGAGCCGCTCGCTTTTTGAAAGGGCGAGGAGGCAATTCTCATAAATGTCGGCGCATTCGCTGATGTTCCCGCTATTATAGAGAGGGACACCCCGCTCGATTGCTCCGACGATGAGGTCACTAGCATTCATCTTCTCGATGCCAGCGGCGGCGGTGGAGGGGCACTTTTCGCAAGAGTCGGCTTTTGTCTTTTCCGTGGTCTTCGTCGTTTCCTCCGCGGGGCAGTCTGAATCGCACGATTTCTTGCATTCATCGGCGCAGCAGTCAGAATCCGGGAATCCGATCACGGAGCTGACGACATGGATCGTTCCGTTTCCACCATCGATCCCCGCGGAGCGGATCACGGAACCGTTCACTGTGAAAAGGCCGTCTTTGATCTCGAACTTCAGGTCAGCACCGCTGAGCGACTTCGCCGTTCCGGCATTGAGCGCGTCGCCGGCGGAGACCTTCCCCGAAACCACATGAGTCGTGAGCAGCTCGACGAGCTTCTTGCGGTTTTCTTCCTTCAAGAGACTCGCGACGGTGCCCTCGGGGAGCGCTGCAAATGCCTCGTCGGTTGGGGCGAAGACGGTGAGGTCGTCCTTCCCTTCGAGCGCGGCGTCGAGACCGGCAGCCTTTGCGGCGGCGAGGAGCGTCGTAAAAGTGCCCGCCCCCTGCGCAGTCGTGAGCAAGGTCTTCCGCTTCGGCTGGGGAATGAGGACGGTGTCGATGACATGGATCGTACCGTCGGAGCACTCGATATCGGCATTGACCAGTGCGGCCTTGTTCACCATGACACGTCCGTCCTCAAATCGGACCCGGAGAGGAGTCCCCTCGATGGTTTTAACGCTTCGCTCGCTGAGCGCTTCGGCGAGA
>CAZOUP010000113.1:5530-8046 GCA_964583035.1 uncultured Akkermansia sp. | reverse complement strand
TCGCCCTGATCTTTTCCGTAGGTCCGGACCCAATCGATTTCGATGTTGAAAGGGCCGGGCTTTTTATCACCGAGAAGGATTCCGACCCGACCGACTACCGCGGGATTGAATTTTTCATCCGGAAGATCGCGGCCACGCCAGCCGCCTTTGAGGTTAGAGAAGGGGACCTTCACTTGCATCCATCCGCCTTTCTTTGTCGAGAAGGTGCTCGAGAAAGAAATCGGTGACCCGCGATACATCGCTTCGGATTCGAGGCGTACCTGATAATCACGACCATCGCCCTTCACGAGAAGGAGAATCCCAAGATCGTTGCTGAGATTGAGTTCAACATCTTCGGTCTCGACGAGAGAAAACCCGCCGTTGTTCTCCAGTGAGAGCGTCCCCGAGAATGTCATGACACCCTCGTCGGAGACTTGAACCTTGCCCTTGGAAAGCCCGCCCATGACGCCGTCGTTCGTGATGCTCCAGTCCGGTCCTTTGTATTCGCCTTCGTCAAATTCGGCAATTGACTGCCCCCGCCAGGCGCCGGGTTTTCCTCCGTCTTGAGCCGCAAGTGGCAGGGTGGACAGGAAGCCGATGACAAGAGGCATCGTGACAGCGAAGGCGAGCGTGGGCGTTTTCATCGGCGTGGTTACGGGTGCGGAGCGGAAAAGGTCTGTTTCGACCTGTGCGTCATTGCGTTACATTTCCGAACGAGCGGCAGTAATGAGGTAATGCGTTTAAAATCCCTTCGTTCCTCATTGCTCACCGCTGCGACAAGCGGGGTTTTCCTTCTTCTCCTGACCTCTGCCGGGGGGGAGGAAATCTACTCGGAATCTTTCGAGGCAGCGCCTCTCTATGTCGCCGCGAAAGGTCCGAACGAAAACAACATTTCATCGGTTTCCTACGGGGCCGGCACGTCAGGGTTCCCAGGCCTCAAGCCGGGCGAATATGGCGGAACGGGGCAGTATCTGGGAGCGGTCGCGATTCCCGGGTCGTCGACCGCCGGCGCTTTGCGATTGGGATCGGCCGATGAGATTCACGGAAACTCCCGCAACCGCAGCTACGTGACGGTGATCGACACCTCATCGGCGAAAGTAGGGCAGTATGAGCTGACTTTTAAAGTGTCTGATTTTCAGTCGGCAGATTCGCCGAACACCAGCCTCTACCTGCATCTCTACGAGGGAAGCCACACCAACCGCGGCCATGTGAAATATCAGCTCACCAGTCAGGAGGCGCTCCCGGAGCTCGTCTCGACGAAGCCGCTCATCTCGACCGCGATGGGGGCGATGAATTTTGAAGTGATCACGAATCACGAGATCGCTGCCAATGGTGATCAGGTGATCCGTTTCGGTCTCACCGAAGTCGGCGAGCCCGGTAATTACCTCGCGATTGTCTGGTCGCAAGTGAAGACGCGCGGCTTCGCTCCGATGCCTTCGATGACGATTGACGATGTCAAAGTCGAGCGGCTTGAGGGCGGAGAACCCTCATTGACAACTGAGACGGCGCCCTTCGGGCAGGAGGGCGAATGGACCCTCGTCGAAGCCGCTTCCGATGAGTTCGAAACGGACGGGATCAATCCGGAAAAATGGAACAGCAATCCCGGGAGCTGGGGAGCCTGGAGCTGGGATGAAGCAAACGTTTCACAGGAGGAAGGAAAGCTCAGCCTCGCGATGACCCACGACCCGCACACGCGGAATCACACGAACCTCTTCTACAAATCCGGCATCGTGCGATCGCATCAGGAAATGACCTACGGCTACTTCGAGGCACGACTCAAAGGCTGCGATCTTTTCCCCGGAGCCTGTCCTGCTTTCTGGATATACAGCGACGGGCGGCAATACACCGGCGAGGTTCGCTATTGTGAAATCGACTTCGTGGAGCTTCAGATGAACGAGATTAATCGGGAAACCGGCGAGCGTGATTCCGTTCATCACATCGACATGAACCTTCATCTCCGCCTCGCCGATGAGACCGGAAAAGTGAACTGGTTCCGTCCGGGGAGTCATCCGGAGTTGTGCAAAAATTCCTGGGTCGCCCCCTGGGATCCCCGTGAGGATTTTCATGTCTACGGATGCGAAGTCACCCCGGAGATGATCACCTGGTATATCGATGGGGAGCAGGTCGCGCAGTCGGAAAATACCTACTGGCATCTCCCGATGAGAGTCGTCCTTTCACTTGGCCTGCGGCATCCTCACATCGGTTGGGTCGGACAGGACATGAAGCCGGTTCCCGGAGCCGCAACCGCAGAAGGATTCCCGACGACCGCGGAAGTGGATTGGGTCCGCGTCTGGGAACGAAAGGGCGAGTGAAGTCGCCGCTCAGGCCCCGGGCCGGAACCATCCCCGGGTCCTCTGGCAAAAGCGCACCAGAAAAAGCATCAGCGGCACCTCGATGAGGACGCCGACGACAGTGGCCAGTGCCGCTCCCGAAGACAACCCGAAGAGCATCACGGCGGTGGCGATCGCGACTTCAAAATGATTCGAGGCCCCGATCATGGCCGAGGGGGCAGCGTCTTCATAGCTGAGCTTTAAGAC
>CAZOUP010000113.1:0-5430 GCA_964583035.1 uncultured Akkermansia sp. | reverse complement strand
TCGAGGCCCCGATCATGGCCGAGGGGGCAGCGTCTTCATAGCTGAGCTTTAAGACTTTTGCGGCAAAGTAAGTCAGGCCGAAAATCAGCATGGTTTGCAGGGCCAGCGGAATCGCGATCCAGAGAATCGTGAGCGGGTTTTCGAGAATCGTTTCCCCTTTGAAGCTGAAAAGAAGCACGAGCGTGGCGAGGAGTGCCGTGATTGATACCGGTGACAGAAAGCGGAGAAATTTTTGCTCAAACCAGGCTTGTCCTTTCACCTTCATGATCCACCGGCGCGAGAGGAATCCGGCCACGAGCGGAAGGGCGACATAGATACCGATCGAAAGGAGGAGCGCCTCCCATGGCACCGGCATTTCATTCACATTCAGCAACCAACTCCCGAGGACGCCGTAGAGCAGGAGCATCGTGAGAGAATTGATCGCGACCATGACGAGGGTCAGTCCCTGGTTTCCGCGGGCGAGGTGTCCCCAGACCAGGACCATCGCGGTGCAGGGCGCGATCCCGAGGAGAATCGCCCCGGAAATGTAGGAGCGGTAAAGTTCGACTTCTTCGCCGCTTTTGACGACCTCCGTGCCGGGAAGGAGGTCCTTAAAAAAGACTCCGAGGAACAGCGTTGCAATCGCCAACATCGTGAAAGGCTTGATCGCCCAGTTCACGATCAGGGTGAGGACCACGGGCTTCGGATTGCGACTCGCCTCGACCACTTCGCCGAAGTCGATTTTCACCATGATCGGATACATCATGAAGAAAAGGCAGATCGCGATCGGAATGGAAACGACCGGAGCGTCATTCACGTAGATCGCGATCCCGTCGAGGGTTTCGGCCAGGTTCGGAGCGAGTTTCCCGAGGGCGATCCCGGCGACAATGCAAATCGCGACCCACGCGGTGAGGTGGCGCTCAAAAAAGCTCATCGAAGATTTGTCGAGGCTCATGAAGAGAGAAAACCTCCCGGTCTCGTCGCTTCCCGCAATTTGGGAAAGACGCGCGGCGTGCGCGCTTCTTCGTGAGAGAGTCCGCAGGCATCGGCAGCAAGGCAGGCCGTTGTCGGTGTTTCTAATGAAAAAATCAGAGTCCCGTCAGAAAGTTCGAGGGCGGAAACCGGATAAACGACGGCCGTTTTCTGCCCGTATTCCACCGTGAGGGAGAGCGGGTTTTCACCGAGAATCGGGGCACTCATTTCGATGATCTTCAGCAGCTTCTCCGGCGCGAGTCGATGCTCAAAGTCGGTCGCGACGAGCAATTGCAGTTGGCAGCGAGCTTCCTCTCTCACCGTCCCGCCGCAATCGATGAAATCTTTGCGAACGCGCCCTACTTCGGTGACGTGAAAATGGGAAGGGACGGCCTCGCCGCCGGGAAGAATCATGCGGAGGGAGCGGAGCGATTCAGATTTCAGGAGAGAAATGAGATCGGAGAGAAGTGGCGTTTCAATTTTCATCGGTTTCGATTGAGGCAGAGGTCAACAAGGGCATTCGCGATCCAGAATCTCGCGGTCCTGTTGCAGGAGAGGATCGGCTTCGCAGATTCGGGAGAGGAGTTCGAGCAGGGCGGTGTGGACCGCGCTGCCCGGTTCTTTCATCCGATAGTAGATGAAGGTCCCGTTTCTCCTCTCAGACAAAAGACCGGCTTGTCTGAGCAGGCTCAGGTGCCTTGAAATCTTGGAAGGGAGATAACCGGTGATCGGTTCGATTTGGCAGTTGCAGACTTCTTTCCCGTGCCAAATTAAATTGACGATCCGCAGCCTCGCCGGATCACCAAGCGCACTCATGATGCGGGCCGTATCGGTCAGGGCCTCTTCCGAAGTGATTGTCTCAGCGATCATTGTTTCTGTATTTTCGAAAATACAGAAACACGAGGCTCTGTCCATCCATTTTTCAGATTGAGGCGCTTGAGGGCGATCGTGATGTTGCTTCCTTTCTTTTCTCCCAAAAAAAGTCGGACCTCTTTCCGTCGTTTCAGTCTTCCCTGAGATGCTTCATAATCAGGTGACTTAACACTCTTAGGTCCCTGACCTAACCCTGTACACTTTTGGCCATGACCTCGTTTATCCGACTCCTTCTCTGTTTCATTTTCGCCCAGTTCGCCGCCCTCGCCGGGGAACGACCGAACGTTATTTGGATCATCTCCGACGACCTCAGCCCCGATCTTGGTTGCTACGGCTATCCCGATGTGAAGACGCCGAATCTGGACCGACTCGCCGCAGAGGGGGCCCGCTTCACCGCTGCCTTCTCGACCTCGCCGGTCTGCTCGGCGTCGCGGACAGCGTTTCAGACCGGGATGTATCAGACGACCGTGGGCGGGCATCATCATGACACGCGGGACAAAAAGCCGCTCGTCGAATCGGCGACGACGGTGACGGAGGAAATGCAAAAGGCCGGTTACTTCGTGAGCAACGGGCGGGGGACGGTCGAGCCGGAAAAACGCCTCGCGAAATCGCACTTCAACTGGACCTATGACGCCAGCGAATTCTTTGACGGGAATGACTGGACGCAACGAGCTGAGGGGCAGCCGTTCTTTGCGCAAGTGCAGTTCAAAGAGCCGCACCGCACCTTTGTTCAGACGGAGAAGAAGTATCCCAACGCGCCGATCCCACCCTATTACCCGGAGCATCCTGTCACGACTGCGGATTGGGCGAATTACCTCGCGAGTATCGAAGTGCTCGACGAGCGGGTCGGACTTCTCCTCGACCGGCTCGATGCCGAGGGTCTCGCGGAGAACACGCTCGTGATTTTTTTTGGCGATCACGGGCGTCCCCATGTCCGCGGAAAGCAGTGGCTCTACGAGGGCGGCATCCGCGTGCCACTACTCGCCCGATGGCCTGGGAAAATTGACGCCGGGAAAGTCGACGATCGCCTCGTTTCTCTGACTGACCTGATGCCGACGACCCTTACTGCCGCCGGCGCTCCAATGCCATCAGGATTGGTCGGGCGCGACCTTCTCGACCCGGACTTCGCTGGTCATGAAATCCTTTTCGCCGCCCGTGATCGCTGCGGTGATGCCCCGGATCGGATTCGCTCCGCAAGGACCCACGAGTTCAAATACATCCGCAACTACCACCCCGAAATTCCCTACATGCAGCACAGTGGCTACAAGCGCGCGGGCTATCCCGTTGATACGCTGATGCGGGTGCTGCATGAAGAGGGAACCTGGACTTCGCCCTTCATGGCGGAGACGAAGCCGGAGGAGGAACTCTACGATCTCTCCGCCGATCCCCACGAGATGAACAACCTCGCCACTGATCCCGCCTTTGCTGAATCGCTCGGGAAACTAAGCACCGCGCTCGACAACTGGATCGAAGAAACCGGCGACCTCGGGGCCGTCGACGAAAGTCTCACCGTCGATCTCGATGCCGTCATGGACGAGAAGTGGGACAGTTATGAGAAGCGGATGCGAAGCCGCGGGCTCACCGGCGAGACAACAGATCGAGAGTATCTGGAGTGGTGGAAAAAAGAGTTGGGCGTGGAGTGAGTTCGCTACTGCTCTGCCCAGGCATCTAGTTCCTTGATCGCATAGTGCGCCGTCGAGTTTGAAGCGGGAGCGGCTCTCAGGAGAGGGATCGCATCATTTTGATGGACGACTGCGAGTGATTGCGAGGCAAAGCGGTTGTCAAAGAACTTCCGGTATTGCAACTGATCGAGCTCCTCTCTCCATTCCTTAGACTTGGCTGCCACTATAATCTGGCAGGCGAGTTCTGCTTCCTCATCGCGATAGGTCGGATCCTCGCTCTCCAGCAATTTGCGAATCAAGTCGTCATCTTCGACTCCGGTGATCGCTGAGAGAATGACCTCATAGACGGCCTTCTCGCTCAGCCGGGTTGCGGCGTCTTTTCGTTTTTCCACAATAGGAAGAACTTCGGTGCCACCCCGAATGATGACGGAGAGGTCCTGCCATGCCCAGTCACCTCTAAAATAGTAGTAGGATTCAGCGAACCATTCGTCCCACAAAGTGATGCCGACAACAAACCGACCTTTCTTGTTCTTGCAGCGATGTTTCACGTGGTAGTCCAGAAGTTCGCTTCGGGCTGCTGAATACTTCTCTTGCTGGGTTTGCTCAAACCGTTCGACCTCTTGCGGGGTAGAATTCCCGCACGTGAAGTCCTGGCGGAATCCCGTCGGAAGAAAGTAGTGGGCCTCGACGACGGAAATCATCGCGGCTCCCTTCATGATATCTTCAGTATTCGCGAGGCGCACGACGAGTTCTTCGATAACCTCAGAAGAAGCGGTCTCGTTTAGTAAGCTGGACAGCGCCCGCAACTCTTCGAGTCTGTAGAAAAATTCCGGGACACGTTGAGACGGGTCTTCCAGTCCATCAAGACGATCGAGAGCAAGTCTCGACAACTCATTCGCGAATGAGTGATCGAGAGGGCGCTCGACCGGCCGCTGAAGATTTCCCAGTGAGAGGGATCCACGATGCCGCCCCTGACTGCGGACACCGCGCTGCCACGGTGAGATGCAAACTGTCAACCCATTCAAAATGCGAGCGCTTTCCCTACTTGATGTCGTTGCCAGTGCTTGAATTGCTTCGGAAAGAATCTCTTCTTCTTTGCTTTCCAGGATCACGATGCCACGAGCGCGATCTCGATCAAACGGACTCGTTAGCAGGCTTGAGACTTCAAAGAGAGTTAGCTTCCGTTCTTCGCCGAAAAGAATTTCGCTAGCAAAGAGCACTGAGATCAATATCAAGCCATAAAACCGCAGCGACATCCCTTTGTTTATCATTTCGGAGATAGCCCGGAAAGACCAAAACGTTTTAGTGGTAATGGACCTTGTCAGCTGAGATATGGCGAGCAGTGAAATTTCAGGGACAAGTGAAATTTTCAGGGACAAGTGAAATTTTCAGGGACAGGTCATCTCTGGTTTGGTAATCTCTGCAAATTTTCAGGGACAGGTCATCTCTGGTTTGGTAATCTCTGGGTTCCGGGCGCAACATTCAACTGGCCGGAACTGAGAATCACTAATCTGTCACTGCGAAATCTTGATGCGCTGTTAGGGACGGACCTCTAGAAGAGAGTTTCTTCAGGGAAGTGGCCTCAGAGCGGAGTCGTTCGGCGATCCAATCGAGATGATCGACATGCTTCTCGTGGCACAGGCGGGAAAAGCTGCCTGACCGCGGGGATCCCGGTAAACGGTCAAGATTTGTCGGGCTGACACCTAAAATACAATACTACACTACGCATCAGCTTTTCCTCCGACACTTAATCTCCTCAGCCTGAAATACTTCCGCAGACCGAGAGCAAACGGAATGGGAGCGAGGAATAGACAGCCGAACCCGACCCATCCAAATACTCGCGCGGTCCTCACGCCGGGCATGACGAAGTTCCTGATGAAATCCTCCGGCATCCCGTGGGCGATAACACGGGTGTTCACGATTGCCCAGGACTGTTCCCCGCCGCCCAGTTGCGTTCGGCTGCCGGGATTGCCCCACACGACAA
>CAZOUP010000112.1:12621-16797 GCA_964583035.1 uncultured Akkermansia sp. | reverse complement strand
CCCGCGAGACGCTCATACCCGTGATCCCAATGATCACTTTCCCAGATTCCGGCACGGTATTTTTCGTGATGTTCACAAAGCAGCAGTCGCCATTTCCCTGCTTTCTTGTCGTAAATTCCGTGCGGATCCTCATGGGCTCCTTCGATGCCGACGGGTTTTGCCCTCATTACCGCAAAGCCGCGTCTTGGATCACGCTTTGAAGATACCGCTAGAATTGTTTTGCTCTCTTCCCGACCCGCCCCACCGAGGGCGCTGAATCCGGTTGTCCAACCTCTCCATTCTCCTGATTCTGAGTCAAAGAAGAGGTGCGAGGCTAGCTCATTCCGAAGGAGGCCATCCCCCATGTCGAAAACAATAATTCCCTCGAATTGCAGATCAAATACCGATGGGTTCAGAGAGAATACTCCCTGCATAGGATGAGGAAGCGCGCGCCCTCTCACTGTGATCGTGAACCAGAGTCTTCCGTCATCTAGAAGTGGTTTCCCTTCGTGATCAGTAATCGCCCGTATGTCGGCCTGACCTGAACCGGGACTTAACGAAGCGGAAGCTCCCTTCATTGAAAATGATGAATTTGGTTGCAGCGCCGTAAATATTCCAAAGTCATGATTCCGGATCAGGCTCACTTGGCGTAAATCGACCGTTTCTGAGAAATCGGTGTAACCGACGAGGATCGATTTCCCGGCGGACTCAATGAAAATATTCGCTCCGACCGCTGCCATCTGCACACGGAGAGTGATTTCAGGCTCGGAAATTTCATCAGGGAAGGGCCACTCTTGTTTGATGGGGCCGCTACCGTCAAATGTGGCGACCCACGTGATTTTATCAGCCCTGCCGTCTTCGAAATGTATTGCTGCCGACAGGGAATTTCCCGTAGAAGAATCTCGAAACATGATACCGGAATTGCCAGTGCCGTTAAAATCACTCAGTGATAAATCGTAGGTGCCAAAGGGGTTAAATCCGCCCACCCAGCGCATCGACTTAGCCATTGTCTCTCCGCTTTTTGCGGTGAGAGTCGATCCTTCAAGTTTCCAGTCTGCGGCGCTTCCAACGCCATCTACTCCTCTGATCTCTGGATGCATCAAATCGAAATCGAGAATTGTCGATGGCCGGAGTGATGAGAGGGGAATCGATTGTTGCGCATCGAAAATCATGCGCTGTGCGGCCTGACGTCGAAATTGAAGATCACCGGGGTGATGGCCCTCGTCGCCAGGGGAGGGAACGGGCAGGGCGAACAGCAAAACGACAAGGGAAACTTGCGATTGGTGGAGCTTCATATGAAAAGAGGAAAAGTAGGGAGTAACGTCGTGCGAACTTTGAAGCCGCGCCGACGGTTTTTTCAACGAAGACTGTTGCCGAAGGCCGCACAGCGGCGGCTCCCGTGAAGCGCGTCTTCCCGCGAGCCTGCTTAAGACCCAAGCCGTCAGTGTCTTACTCAGCAGAAGACTCGTCGCCCTCTTCTTTTTTCTTCCCGATGCCGAAGTATTTGAGCAGCACAACGGTCACGAGGAGTAGCACGGTAACGATAGGAACAATGAGCGAAAGAGAAATTCCTCCTCCCTCATCCACCGCGACCGGAAGGGGGCGCTTGTCTTCTTCTTCGTCACGATCTTTGGGTTTTCCTTTCGATTTGCCTGATTCGGGAGAAGTCTCCTTTGCGGCAGCACCCTCTGCTCCCGAGAGTGCTGCGAACATATCTTCGGGAGTCTTTTCGGGTTCCGCCTTCTTGTTAGCGTCCTCGACTGCGGACTCGTCACTTTCGCCGCCCGGTTCCGCCTCGCCGTCCTGAGCGTTCGACTTCTTAGGTTTTGTCTTAAGGTTCGCCGCGAGCGCCTCGGAAGCTGCCGCCTCTTCTCTCGCTTTTTCCTTCGCGTTCTTCTCTGCAACTCTTGAGTTTAGCTTACCACTGAGTGCTCCGATGTAGCTTGTGCTTCCTTTTGCTTTGGATGAGCTCTTGCCTGCGCTGGCAGTTTTTCCCGTGATGGCAGCCGCTTCGGTGAGCTTTGTTTTGGCAAGATCGTAGTTTCCCTTCGCGATTAATTCATCGACTTCGACAAGTTTCTCAGCCTGCATTTTTAACTGCTCAGGATCGTAGTCACGAATCCGCTGGAGTTCTCCGCCTGCCAATTTCAGGTAACTCTCGATTGAAGCCTTTGATCTTGAATTGAGCCGGACCCATTTGATTCCGGCCTTTTTATCAGCAGCAAGGCCGGCCTGATAGTTGTCTTCCTCCTTTTTGCGGGCCGCTTCAATCTGACCTCTCGCGATTTCATCAAGAGCAGCTTTGTTCCGCTCAAATTCTGCATTTCGATATTCGACATCACGAAGCATGCCCTGCAACTGCCGTCCAAGAGAGGGAAGTATTTGCAGGGTTGCCTCGAGACCTTTGTGGAACGCCGGGGTGCCGCTGTATTTTTCCTCGATAATCTGAAATTCCCGCATCGCACTGATTAAAGCGTTGTAGTTCCCCGCCTGGGCAACTGACTGCATCCGAAGAAGTTGCACGCGCGACTTAACGAGGGTTTCGTATTCAGCCTGTTCCTGCGGCGATAGCCAGTCTTCCTCCAGTTTAATAAAACCGCGTTCAACTTTGTCCAACTCCTCATCGAGCTGCGCCTTTATTTCTTTCACCCTGTCAGCATGTACGCTGTCGGGAAATGCTCTCAGGAACGAATCAGGACCAGTCTCGAGGAGGGTACGATAGTTACCGGCGCTGATCAGCGATCCGACCGGTATCATTTGCTCGATCTTTTTGAAAGCGACGCTGTCCGGGGCCTCCTTAATGATCTGAGCGATGTCTCCTCTTCCGATGATTTTTGTTTCTTTGATTGATGCCGAAATGGTGATTTCAATCTTAACAATGTCATCCGCTTCGTAAGTGATGCGACCTTGAAGGGATTCACCGTTTTTCAGTTTGATCTCATCGCCCTGCAGGAGGTTGAGCCCTGCAATTAGGAAGAGGGTAACGAAAAGAGTGATAGGATGGAATTTTTGCATAAAGGAGGTAAATGAAGTTTGCGGAGGCAAATGCGACCGACTCGATTGAAGAGCTTACGAAAAACCGAATGCGATGACAATATTTTTGCCCCTTAAAGCGATGCTTCCTCGCGAAATTAGTCGTTCGAACTAAGCTTTTGGGGTAGGTTTATGAAAATTAAGAACTGATTGTGATAAGCGTTGTTATTACCAGCCAAAATGGAGGCGTAGGAAAAACCACCATTGCAGTGAACTTGAGTTATTCTCTCGCGAAACGTGGGTGGAGGGTTCTTCTTGTCGATGCGGATATTCAGGGGGGAGCGGGCTTCTCACTGACGGAGAAAGCGAAAGATGCGGTTGGCTATTTTGATTTTCTTACCTCGACTGGAAAAATCGATCCTGAAGCAGTAAAGTCGGCGGTACACGGCACCAAATTGAGCGGGCTGTCGCTACTTACGAGAGGAAGTCGGCAGTCGATCGACGGACTGTTGGAAGAAGGTGTTCCGGGCGAAGTCAGTTTCGAGAGGATTGCGCAGCTCGACCAATCAATTCGCGGACTCGACTTCGATTTGGTGCTGTTCGACACGGCGACCGGATTAGGACCGGCTACCCTTGGCATTTGTCACAATGCTGACTATTTTCTGGTGCCGCAGCGTCCTGAGCAACTTTGCCTGCGGAGTCTTCCCCAGATATTGCGCGTCATCGCAACGGCGCGCGCTGGTTATGAGGGAGCGGGGGAAGGCCCGCGTCTCGCAGGATTTGTACTTTCTCTTTCAGATCCGGAAGATTCATCAAGTCTTGCCGACCAAAGGGAATTTCGGGACCTGCTTCCGGCGGAAATGGTTTTTGAGACCGTCATTCCGGAGCATAAAGATTTCCGGGCAGCCAGTCGGGCGGCTCTCCCCGTCGCGTTGCTTCGCGAGCGTGCTTCCCCCTCGTCTTTGATTTTTGATCAACTGGCTGCCGAGTTTGAAGAACGAACCGACCTCTACGACGAATCAGGCATTACCCATTCAATAAATTATGAGCAATTCGTGGATTGATCGTGACGAGTTAGAACAATTGGTGGGAGCGTGCTCGAAGAGAAAATTCAAAAAAGCTCCTGGAAAAACACCGGTGGGACCTCCAACTCCTGAAGAATCAACGGTAGTGGAAGCCGAAGTGGAAGCCGAAGTGGAAGCCGAAGTGGAAGCCGAAGTGGAA
>CAZOUP010000112.1:0-12521 GCA_964583035.1 uncultured Akkermansia sp. | reverse complement strand
AAGCCGAAGTGGAAGCCGAAGTGGAAGCCGAAGTGGAAGCCGAAGTGGAAGCCGAAGTGGAAGCCGAGGGCGGAGTAGTCTTAGAATCAATCCCCGGTCTGCTTATTTCTTCCCCGCTTCTTGGAGAAGGGATGGGGATTCCTCTCGATCAGCTCGATGCGATGGACGCAGTTTCAATAGGCGAGGTGATCCAGCATGATGAGGTTGCGGTAAGTGTGATGACCAGTGATTTTCTCGATGATTCCGATCAAGTTCAGGAAGGTGAAATTATTCAGAACGTCGTCATTGAAGAAATTTCCGCATCCGAGGCGGAGAACAGGTCCTTGTTTTTGGGGGAGGCCCTCTCGATTTCTGAATCAGTCGAAGCGAAGCCCGCAAAGGGTATCGAGGCGAAGCGCGCCGTGCAGTCGCTCGCTGATGCCCGGGAACAGGTTGATTCGAGTAATTTAATCAAGAGTGAGCAGGCTCCGATTCAGAAAGAGGAAATCTATTTTGAGGAGGCGATTGACGCTCCGGTGGAAGAAGAGAAGGACCCTGAAGTTGAAGCGACGGCACCTCCTCAGCCAGTGCCAAAATCGCTGTGGCTTCGTTTTGACTTTCTCGCGGCTCGTCTTCGCGAGGAATTCTCAGCGCAATACTGCGTGTTTTTCGATGACCTTGGCAACGAATTATATCGGGCAGGTGATCGTGCTAATGACGAAGCCCGACCAAATCTCGGCTCGGCTTCTCCCTGGGGGCTACTCGAAAACCATCACTCACCCGGTGTGACTCAAGTGACCTCGGGAGATGGAGAAAACTGGACCTGTCTGGTTCGGGGGATACAGCCAGCGGCTCACCTGAGCCTCAGCTTCGAGTTGGAAGAACCGGCAGAAACGGATCAATTGGTTGGCTTGCCGAGGCTCCTGACTGAGGCTCTTTACGAGGAAATTGAAGTTTCGAACCAGTGAGTGAATTACTAACGGTATTTGACGAATTGTCGGTCTCTTTCGAGAACCCTGCGGGTGACGCCATGGGCTACGACGCGGTTGAAGGGAAGCTGCTCTGTCAGGCATCGGAAGTAATACTGCAGTTTAAGCAGAAGGATCGAGCCTTCCGTAAGAATCCCATCCAGTCGTTGCGTTTTGCATACCGCGAGATCGAGGCGGTCGAGTTTGTTTCACGTTGGTTTCAACCGAAGCGCCTTACCTTCCGGACGGTCAGCGCCGATAAACTTGAAGGATTCCCCGGGTCGAACATTGGAAGTGCAGATCTCTATCTCGCAAAGGACTCGTTGACCGACGCAAAGCGGGTTTCCGGATTGATTGATTACAAAAAATCAGAAATTCGTCTCGCCGAATCCGAGTCCCGCCTCGAACGACGAGACCCTGAGTCATGAACTCCTCAACAACAGTCGAAGCGGTAGAGCAGGCCCCACCGGTAAAGAGGAAGTCGTGGGGGAAATGGTATTTGTTCCTCGGGTTCCTAATGCTTTACACCTGGGCCTACCTTTTCCTGGGAGCTATTCTGGTGGTTGAGAAAAACTCTTCACGGGTGGGGAATCTGCAGGCCGGGCACATCGAATCAGTCTATCAATCGGTGGCAAACAGCGACACTTACGGGGCGTCTGAGGAGGCGATCACGAACCGGGTCACGCAAATTTTCCCTCACTACACCGACGGAAATGTTCAGCCTCTCTGGCCCTGGCTCATGGCTCCGTTTTCCGCGCTGCCGCCGGATGAGCTTTTCCTCCGCGGAAAGTGGTTCAATTTGATCTTGTCCTGCACGGTCATGGTTCTTCTTGGCCTGGTTGCCGCGAGGGCATTTTCGTTCGCAGGATCAGCCGCCATTATTTTGATGGGCGGATTCGGGGTCATTTTAGAAAGATCTGCGTTCTTCAGCCCGGATGCAGTTTACTATTTGCTCGTTGTTTTAACCTGGCTTTGCGGGCTTAGTTTGATCCGCCAAAACAAACTTTGGATCTATGCGGTCTTTGGGGTTTTTCTCGGACTGACCTATCTCGTGAGACCGCCGATCTGGCCGATGGTGGCCGCCTTCGTCACCGTTTCTATTGTTCGATCGATTTTCGAATCGCGGCGGACGAGGAAATCCGGTGAAAGTGAATCGGGGTGGGTGAATTCGAATCAACTGGTGGGCTTCGCGATGCTGATCACGGCCTTTCTCATTGTCACTGGCCCGAGGTTAAGTTTTTCGAACGAGCGATTTGGGAACCCGCTCCATTCCTATCAAAACTATATTGTTTGGATGGCTAATGGAGCTGAGGCATCCCGTTTCCAGCAAGCCTATTCCGATAAAGAGTCATTAGAATCCTTGACCCCTTCTAACAAGCCCGGCCTCATGAAATTCATTCGGGAGAATGGTTTTGGCCTTCTCGCCGCCCGCGCTACTGAAGGGGCGGCAGAACAGTTGAAATCGAGTGTTCTCGGTCGAAGTGGCTGGATCCTGTTTTACGGCTTCTTTGTCTTTTTAATGGTCGCCGTTATTCACCGGATTGCGATGCGACATCAGAGTGAGGAGGTCTGGAGGGTGAGAGGAGCCAGCGCGCGCTGGATGCTTCTCTTTATCTTAATCATGACAGGTCTTACCCTGGCTCACACGGGGATTGGCAATGCCGTGATTCCCGGGAATTCGATGACGACGGCGCTCTTTATCCCGCTCCTTCTGACGTTCATCTGGATTGCGGAACGTTATCGGCGGCAGTTGCAGCGCTCTCTCTACGCAAAACTCGTGAACAGAGTCTATTGCGGACTCATGATATTTCCTATCGTCTGGATTTCGATTCGGATCTATGAAGCGGTTCAGGTTCCCGTTGCCTGAAGAATGGTTGTGTCAGGCATTGCCTTTACCGGTCATGACCCGGACGAATCCTGCAATTTCCTGACCAGCGACTTAATTTCTTTGGCTGCCCACGCGTGTGAAAAGCTGACTTCGGGGTTGTCACCAATCGTGAAAAAATCCACCGTTCCCACGCCGATCATCCCCGGGAGGCCTTCGCAGGAAATATTGACCGCGCGAATGTCGGTGATTCTGACCTCCTTCGAGCTGCGGGCGATCAGTCCCGAGACGAGCTCGACCCGCTTCTCGGTGATGAAATATTCACGTGTGTAACGCATCAGGCTGAGGTAAGCCAGTGAGAGGATCGCAATCGTGATTCCGACAAAGGTAAAGGCAGGATCGGTCGAGTAGAGCCAGACTGCACTGATCGAGCCGCCGACGAGTCCAATAAAGGCAAGGGGGAAGGTCACCATCGAGCGATGCCCGTGATAAAGTGGTTTGTTAGAGTGCCGCCGCAGATCGCGTTCTTCGTCGTGAGTAGCGTCCTCCTCATCTGCATTGTCGCGTTCAGAAGCGAAGTCCTCGTTCATCGGTGCCGGTATCGACTCTTCCCAGTCGAGGAGTTCACGCAGCCGTTCAGTTTCGCAGGCACCTTCACGGAGACAGACGTCGTCGAGGCAGAGAAATCCCTCATCCAGTTTCTCAAGGATTCCGTCAATTTCAAACGGGCCGAGCGTTTCCTCACCCTTAAGGATGAAGATCCGTTCGTTAGTCGGATAGTTTGAGCCCATTGAGAGAAGGTTTAATTGGAGGCATCGTCCGCTTCCACGGGAGGGAGCAAGTCATCCCTTTGCATGAGTGCTTTTAAATTCAAAGCGGCAAGAGCAGGCCCGTCGCTCTGAAAAATCATTCCTTCCAGCGGTGCGATACGATCCATTTCCCCGACCGTGTTATGAATCAGCCCCTGAATGATCGAGAGATCGCCCTCCGGAGTGGAAAAAATATTGCTGAGGCGAAACATGAGGCGGCCGGCTTCCCAGTCCATTTCAAAATTTCCCACCGTGAGCGTTTGATTCACTCGCATCGTCAATTCGGCAAGACGTTCCCGTTTTGCCGGATCGGAAGTTTTATTCGATGACTCGGAAACCACGGAAACTGTACTGAGCTTTTCAAATGCCTGAACATGGAGATCGACGCGGGTGTGATGCGCCTCGAAACCCGCTCGAATCACTTCCTGACCGGCGACTTCGGCAAAGGCCCAGTCCGCTTTTTCGAAAGCATTTTTAATAGAGGAATAAAGACTGGAGTTCGACATATCAACGGGATGAGACGGGAGCACGGTATCTGTAAGATGCTCGATGCGGGCGATCAATAAGGAATGCGAGCCACAGCCACAAAAGCGAGATGATGATGAGAGTAATCGAGCCTCCCGATCCGAGAGCGACCCCCTGGAGAATGGGGAAAACAAGCGCCATCACAAAAATGCCGCCGGTCGAAGGTGGATTCTCGAATGTTGAAAACAGCTTGAGCCGGGCGCGTCCAATTTGTAGTCCAAGAATCATGATGACCGCTCCGGCAATGGCACTTCCCAGGGTGCGATGAATCAGTTGTTGAAGGGAGGAAAGACCGGAGCCCCCGGCAACACCTATGGCCGTGCTGATCGAGAAGATTATCCCCAGAAAGAGAATCGTCGAACCTCGTGAGATGTAGCTCTGGAATCCGGATGCCCCAATGACAACGGCGTTCATCACGGCATTCGCAATCAGGGTCGAGAAAAAGACTTCAACCGCTCCGACTAAATCGACGCTCCCGAGGAAGTATCGGACGGTCAAAAAAGGCGTGATCGAAATGAGCAGGAGGAGGCTCAGGGCCGTCATTGTAATCCATTTACCCCTTACGATCTTCCATCGCGAAAGGGAGGCAGTGAGAAGAAGCTCGATATTTTTCCCGGCCCCAAGCTCAGGCTGCAACGCTCCGATAGCAGTTAGGGGCAGCGCGATCCCGAACCCGATCGCGAGGAAGAAAGTCAGGGCGGTGGCGAGAAATGGAGCCCCGATTCCTCCATTGCCAACCTGGAGCAAAGCAAGCTCGAGCCCGGTAATAACAAGAACGGAGACTTGCAGAATCAGAAACGAGGCGGCGATCAAGGGCGATCGAAGGACCTGTCTCAAGTCCCGGACAAAGACCGGGCTAAGTCGATCCGAAAACAGAGCGAGGGGCTGGTGCCACTCCATGAAACCTTGCTGGCGCCGGACGATGTTTTAAGAGCTTGGTGTCAGGACGATCTTTTGAATGTCCATGACTGCCTTTTCACCCTTGCTCTTCGGGATCACGGCCAATTTGTTCTCCCCGATGGAGTCGAGCTTTACGATACCCAGATCGAGCTCTTTCCATTCCTGAAATCCCCCCGTCTCTGCGACGGTGAACTCATGAGTTTGATCGTTGAGGTAGACAGCAACTTCACTGCCTCCGGCCCCCTCGCCGCAGCCGTAGAAAATAGTCATTTTAAACTCACCGCTTGTCGTGACGTCGAAAACCCACTCCGCCCAGTCATCGACGTCGGTCCAAAAGCCGAGGCAGTTCTTCTCCTCGCCTCGCTCGTATCGCATCGTTTCCGAATAGGTTGTTGCAGTTGCCGCATCGAGGACGATGGAGCCGTCAATTGATTGACCATGGGGTTCATTTTCAGGGGCGGGGCTGAAGTGGACGCCCTTTACTTGAAAGGTGGGGACGTTCGACTGGTCTCCCGTGAGCATCGTGACGGAATATTCGCCCGGCTCCGGGATGTAGCCCTTTCCGAGAATCATGGGATCTTTCGCCATGAGTGAATTGGTTCGTGGCGCGTAGCCCTTGAGAATTGAATCCCCGACTTTCAGCTGGACGCCCAGCTTGGGGCGGGATGAATCGTAGATCAGACCTACATAGTAATTGCCGCAGCGTTCAATTTTTGCATTCCAGAACCAGTTCGCGAAATGGCTTCCGGGCTGATACTGGCCGTCGCTGGCATCGAGCGTGAAGGCACCGCGCGTCCGATCGACTTCGATGGGGTAATCTCCAGCTTTTGCAGCTTCATCGATGGTGCCGAATGGATCCGGCGGGAGATTGGTCGTCGAGGTCTCCTCCGCATTGAGTTGCGGCAGAGCCATGAGGAGGGCGACGAGAGGGGTGAAACGCTTCATGAGGGCGAACTCTATCGAAATCCTTGAGATGCCGCAACAGCGGAAACGATGGCGCTTGGCGCAATCGAGTTCCTGTGTGAATCGACCGAAACGGTTACGATAAGCTATGCGTTCTGGAATTTTGTGTCTTCTCTGTCTCTCTCTGTGGGTTGAATCCACGAAAGCTGAACCTGCGATCTCAGCTCCACCAAATATCATCCTCATCATGGCCGACGACATGGGCTGGTCTGATATCGGTTCTTTCGGAGGGGAAATTGAAACCCCGAATTTGGATCGACTTGCCGGAGAGGGGAAAAGGTTCACCCAGTTTTATAACAACGCGAAATGCACGACAACGCGGGCCAGTCTTCTCACCGGGCTCTACCCCCGCAACGGTGGAAAGGGAATCGAGCTGCTCTCCGAAAATATGGTGACCCTCGGCGAGGCGCTCGGGGACGCAGGGTATGCCACCGGCTTGAGCGGAAAATGGCACAATGGGAGTGAAGCGCCGCATCGTCCCTTTGATCGCGGTTTTCAATCCAGCTACGGGCTGTGGGACGGGTGTTGTAATTTCTTTGATCCATCCGAGCCGGATCCTCCTTTCAAAGGCGGGCGCACGAGGTTTTTCGGTGAAAACGATGAGAGGATCACCGAGTTCCCTGACGACTATTTCACAACGGAATCATTCACCGATCATGCGATTGCCACGATTAGGCGCGAGGTAGAAAAAGGGACACCATTCTTTCACTACCTTGCGCATACCGCTCCGCACTATCCCCTTCATGCCAGCCCCGAAGACATCGCCCTATTCAAAGGCCGCTATGCCGGTGGTTGGGATGAGTTGAGAAAAGCCCGCTATGAGCGACAGGTCAAAATGGGTCTCATCGACCCCGAAGTGTTTCCCAATCCCGGGCCGAACCCGAACAACCGGTCCTGGGAAAGCATTCCTGAAGAGGAGCGGGCCTGGGAAGAGCGACGCATGGAAGTCTATGCCGCGATGGTCTATCGCATGGATGCCGAGATCGGTCGGGTCCTCGACTTGCTCGATGAATTGAACATCGCCGACAACACCCTTGTCGCCTTTCTTTCTGACAATGGAGCCTGCCCCGAAGAGCCCGGTGGCCGCCTCACCGATCAGATGTTTGGTCCCTCGGAGTTTTACGGGCACGTTGGACCGGACTGGGCCTACGCTCAGAATACTCCGTTCCGACTCTACAAATCGACGAGCCATGAGGGTGGCGTCGCGACCCCGCTGCTCGTGCGATGGCCCGCCGTCGTGGAGGCCGGGACGACGACCGATGCCGTCGGGCATATCATCGATTTCATGCCGACCTTCCTCGAAATGGCTGGCGGCGAGTATCCGCTCTCCCGCGCAGGCAAGCCTATCATTCAAGAAGAGGGCGTTTCGCTCATGCCGATCCTGAAATACAATGAACTCGAATGGGAACGCCCGGCGCCGCTTTTCTGGCACTGGGCCGGGAGCCGTGCGATCCGGGAGGGAAATTGGAAACTGGTCTGGGAAAAGGGCGGTAAGAAAGGCTGGGAGTTGTATCAAATGGGGGCGGACCGCACCGAAACGAACAATCAAGCCGATGGTCAGGCGGCGCTAGTTCTGCGCATGGCCCGGAAATGGGAAGCCTGGGCAACCCTGACCGGCGTGAAATACAAGGACTGAGGATCGACAACTGACACTTGAGCGGTCGAACTTCGCGTGTATTTTCCCCGTTCCGCTGAGTCCCCGTAGTTCAACGGATAGAACAAGGGTTTCCTAAACCTTAGATACAGGTTCGATTCCTGTCGGGGATGCTAGATAAAATAAGGGCTGCGGACGATTGGTCGATTTTCTTGGATTTGGCTGACTAGATACTGACTAGATTCAGCTGGAAAATGCTTCGTTTTGAGGGACTTTGTCGCATGGGAGCTGAAGATGCGAGGACTACGGGGGCGAGGCTCGGTACCAAAGTCAAAGTCTCCCGTTGGAAATCGCACCCCAATTATCGGTGGCGGGTCAGTTACATTGAGGGCGGCAAGTATCGCCAGAAAGGGTTCAAGACCGAGAAACTGGCGGTCGAATGGGCGAAGAAGAGAGGGCAGGAATCCGTTGAGTTTGGCAGCTCCACCAATCTTACAGTGGCCGAGAGATCGGCAGTCATCGACAGCCGGGAGAAGCTGGAACGAATCGGGCTCAGTCTCCCGGAAGCGATTGATTTCGCTGTTCGATATCACGAGCGGAGTGCCACTTCGACTTCGGTGAAGAATCTCATCGCGGAGGTTCTCCAAACTCGAGCGAATGTTGGACTTTCGGATAGTCATCTGGACGGTCTTACAAAGCGCCTGGGGAGATTTGAGAAGATGTTCGGAAATGAATCCGTCGCCCATATCGAGAAATCCCAAGTCGAGAAATGGCTTCACGGATTGGCGAAGGACTTCCATCCGCGGACGGTGAACCATCATCGTACGGCGTTGGTGTTGGCTTTGAATGAAGCCATCGAGTGGGGATACATCGACAAGAATCCGGCACTCCGGGTAAAGCCGATGAAAGTCGTGGAGGCGGATACTGAAGTTTTGACAGTAGCTCAAGCAATCGACCTTCTTGAGAAAGCGGATCAGGCGATTCGCCCGGCGTTCGCTATCGGATTGTTTGCCGGGATTCGCGATGCGGAGATTAAAAAGCTGGATTGGTCTGACATTGATTTCGAGACGTGCACAATCCACGTGCGGGGTATCAATGCAAAGTCTGCGAAGAATCGGCACGTCGAAATGTCAGATAATCTCCGGAAGTGGATCCAGCCGCTTGCGAAGAAGTCTGGACCGGTTTGGCCGAGAAATGGACGCGCTCTTCACGATCAGGCGAAGCTTAAATCAGGATTTTCGAATCCGGAGACGCTTTCGAAAAAGCAGAAAGAGGAGAGAGATGATTGGCAACGATGGCCGAATAATGGATTGCGCCATTCCTATGCTTCATACCATCTCGCTTTTCACCAAGACGCGGCAAGACTCGCTTTGAATATGGGGCACCAGGATGCTTCGCAGATTTTCGCGCACTATCGGGCATTGGTGACACAGAAAGCTGCCGTTTCGTATTGGGGGATTTTACCTGCGCCCGCCTCCTCTTAGGTGGTTGTGGCCGCACGGATTTGCATTTTCCGGCGTTGTCATATACATTCGTTAGCTGCTTGGGCAAGAAGTCCCAGGTGGCTGGCTGTTTACGAATGGCAATGACGGTCAGGTTAATTAGCAATGCTAAGAAGCCTGAGCGATTGCGAAGAGGAAAAGCAGAAATGTTTTTGTCGCGCAAATTCCACAAAATATGACATTTGACAAAGGCCAAACTACTGGTGACAGCACCGGAACTAGCGGAGAAGCTCAGTGTTTGTGAACGCACAATTAACAACTGGGTGAAAATGGGCATAATCCCGAGTTTAAAAATCGGGAGAAATCGCCTCTTTAATCCGATCAAGGTTTTGAATGCCTTGGAGGAGGAATTCTTAGAGGTAAGAATAATTCTAGTATAACTAGGAAGCGTCTGAGCAAAATGCTCAGGCGCTTTTTTTTGCACAAGAAGCTGGGCCGTTGCGTTGGTTGTCTGATGTGAATTGCGTTATCGCAGTGAGCCTGCGAATCTTCAGATGCTGATCCTTAGGTGTTCGTAGAGTGTCGGATCGTACTGCTGAACTCATCCCTGCATCTTTGGTTTGTCGACGAACTCGTTCAATCGAGCGATGTCGCAGCACTCTCCTGCGTGGAGAAGGCGAATGATTTCCGCGACGTGGGCTCCTTTTTGCGTATACATGCGACGTCTTAGTCCGTTCAGTTCACTTTCTCGATCAGGCAAAGGAACGGGCCAGTTCCGGACTACCTTGAAAGCCCTCGCCAAAGATGCCGGGGTTAAACTGCGACTCCTCAAGCAGTCCCAGCAATGCCGCTTCAATGGAGCCACTCTCCGGAGAGAGTGGAATGAGGGAGGATGTGCTGACGACAGGCTTGGCCATTACGCATGCTTCAATGGAGCCACTCTCCGGAGAGAGTGGAATGGCGTTGAGCGGCTGCGTTCAGTGACTCACGAAATCCCCGCTTCAATGGAGCCACTCTCCGGAGAGAGTGGAATGAAGGGGCGGCTCGACCCGCCTTAGTAGGGCCGGAAATGCTTCAATGGAGCCACTCTCCGGAGAGAGTGGAATGGTTTCTTCGGTGTAGTGAGCGGTGCTTTCGGCCACTTGCTTCAATGGAGCCACTCTCCGGAGAGAGTGGAATGTGGCCGCTGCAACGGGAGGTAAGACCCAGAAGCTTTTCGGCTTCAATGGAGCCACTCTCCGGAGAGAGTGGAATGTAGAATCCCGCATCACCCGATACCCGAAGATCGCCTGCTTCAATGGAGCCACTCTCCGGAGAGAGTGGAATGCGATGCTCATGGGACAGACGGCAATTGCCATCCTCATGCTTCAATGGAGCCACTCTCCGGAGAGAGTGGAATGCGCCCGAGTCAAGCACGACGCCGCCATACGAAAATGCTTCAATGGAGCCACTCTCCGGAGAGAGTGGAATGCTCGTAAAAGGTGGGAACCGGGACGCCGGCCGGGTGGCTTCAATGGAGCCACTCTCCGGAGAGAGTGGAATGAGCATCAATGACAAGGTTGATTGCATTCATGCCTTTATCGGCTTCAATGGAGCCACTCTCCGGAGAGAGTGGAATGTGACTCACTCGTCCCGCATCGCACCCACCTCGTCCACGCTTCAATGGAGCCACTCTCCGGAGAGAGTGGAATGGTGCCTGCTTGCGTTGATCCGGTGGCAGGCCTGCTGCGCTTCAATGGAGCCACTCTCCGGAGAGAGTGGAATGTGGAGCAGATCCGGCTTGCGCTGATACCCTTCTTTACAGCTTCAATGGAGCCACTCTCCGGAGAGAGTGGAATGCTTAGAGCCGGGGAGAGAGATGAGAGACAGCGATTTGCTTCAATGGAGCCACTCTCCGGAGAGAGTGGAATGGTGTTGTGACACCCGGCGCAAGTGATTCGCTTAGGCTTGCTTCAATGGAGCCACTCTCCGGAGAGAGTGGAATGGATCCTTCGATCGAGTTTCATGTGAAGTGCGGCGCTTTTGCTTCAATGGAGCCACTCTCCGGAGAGAGTGGAATGAAATCCAACGACCTCGTCAGCACCATGCCCGCGTTGCTTCAATGGAGCCACTCTCCGGAGAGAGTGGAATGGCTCCGATGAAAAGAAAGGGTGGGTTTGTCTCGGCATCGCTTCAATGGAGCCACTCTCCGGAGAGAGTGGAATGCAGGCTTTCAACCTCCGAGCGACACCGCGCACATGCCGCTTCAATGGAGCCACTCTCCGGAGAGAGTGGAATGTCCTCAATCGGGATTGGTGCCAGGGTGTAGGTTGCCTTGCTTCAATGGAGCCACTCTCCGGAGAGAGTGGAATGGCCAGAATTCAGCCGACCGGCGCAACGAAGCCCAGGCACGCTTCAATGGAGCCACTCTCCGGAGAGAGTGGAATGCCGCGCCGGTCGTTCGCCATGTTGTCACAAATCCAACGCTTCAATGGAGCCACTCTCCGGAGAGAGTGGAATGGCGACCACCGGGGATGAGGTCAGTGAGACCTGATTTGGCTTCAATGGAGCCACTCTCCGGAGAGAGTGGAATGGAAACCCGCTGACGAAGCGCCTGAAGTTGTCGTGAGTGCTTCAATGGAGCCACTCTCCGGAGAGAGTGGAATGGCGCCGCCGCCGCCCCCGGCGTATGTCACCGAACTTCCCGGCTTCAATGGAGCCACTCTCCGGAGAGAGTGGAATGTCGCAGTCGGGATGCCCGACAAAGATCGGTGCCCCCATGCTTCAATGGAGCCACTCTCCGGAGAGAGTGGAATGCCATCGCGGGCGCGGGCGCAAAGGTCTATTTCAACGCGCTTCAATGGAGCCACTCTCCGGAGAGAGTGGAATGGTGGTCGGCGAAAATGCGAGAACATCCGACGTGCCAACTTTGCTTCAATGGAGCCACTCTCCGGAGAGAGTGGAATGCTCGAAGTCAAGATCACCGCCGCCAATGAGCAGCTCGCGCTTCAATGGAGCCACTCTCCGGAGAGAGTGGAATGACGCTACGCGGGCGGAATTGATCAAGGCGACGAAGAAAGCTTCAATGGAGCCACTCTCCGGAGAGAGTGGAATGGATTTTGAGATCAAGATTTACAAGCAGGCGACATCTGCGCTTCAATGGAGCCACTCTCCGGAGAGAGTGGAATGGCAGCTCGCGCTTCTCAGCCGTGCCGACATCTTCCGAGCTTCAATGGAGCCACTCTCCGGAGAGAGTGGAATGCTGAAACCCTGACATGAAAACCATCCATATCCTCACGCGCTTCAATGGAGCCACTCTCCGGAGAGAGTGGAATGCGGCGGCGGCGAGAACTACACGATCATGCTCGTCGGTGCTTCAATGGAGCCACTCTCCGGAGAGAGTGGAATGCCCGCTGATGCAATGACAGTCTCTCGCTCGCTCGCTGTGCTTCAATGGAGCCACTCTCCGGAGAGAGTGGAATGCGGCGTCGAGCCTTCCAGGATCACCTCGCCCGGCGTGTGCTTCAATGGAGCCAC
>CAZOUP010000111.1:0-17213 GCA_964583035.1 uncultured Akkermansia sp. | reverse complement strand
GCCACGGTGGGTGGATCACCGGGACGGAGGCGACGGTAGATATCTTTGAGCGCCTCCTCCTCGTTACAAGCCGGGTCCTTTTTGAGGGACTTGATGAGAAGATCATCGTGAGAAGTCGTCACGACATTGAGGGTCTTCACCCCGAGGCCGTGAAGCTGCGCGATGACCGCCTGCGTAAGCGGCTCGTAGGCCTTGGCTACGATCATGTCGCCATCGCAGACATCTTCAAAGATGACCTTGTTGGCAAGTTCCGCCTCATCCACCTTTGGATCGACCTTGAGCTTATCGATGTCGAAGAACTGACGAATGATATCAGCGTCAGTCGGGTAGCCGATCGCACGGAGGAAAGTGGTCGCGAGGAACTTACGGCGGCGACGGCGGCGGTCGAGATAAACGTAAAGCAGGTCGTTCGTGTCGAACTGGACCTCCATCCAGGAGCCGCGGTCAGGAATGATGCGGAATCCATAGAGGGTCTTCCCATTGAGGTGAAGATTCGTCTCGAAGCAAACGCCGGGCGAACGGTGCAACTGACTGACGACGACACGCTCAGCGCCATTGATGACAAAAGTTCCCCGCAGAGTCATCATGGGAAGCTCCCCCATGTAAACACGCTCCTCCTTTGTGCCGGACTCGTCAGTGAGCGCAAACGTCACATAAAGCGGCGCACTGAAAGTTTCGCCATCTCGAAGGGCCTCAAGTGACGAAAGCTTCGGCTCACCCACTTCATAACGTGAGAAATCGAGGGTGAATTTCTCGTCATAGCTCTGGATCGGAAAGACCTCCTGAAATACAGACTGCAAACCCGTCGAAACACGATCAGTTGGCGCGACCTCCTGTTGCAGAAACTCTTTATAGGAATCGAGCTGGACCTCAATGAGGTTTGGCGTGTCGACCGCCTCTTCGATCTCCCCGAAATACTTACGTTCAAGCTTCTTAGCTGCTGCTGACATGTTGGGCGTGGTAGTTGGATGTAGAAAAGTCGAAACGCGGTCGCGGGTTTCCTGATTTCTCAGGTTTTGAACGTGAAATCCGGACACGACAAAACATTGATAGGCTGGAAGCCCGTCCGTCTAACAACCGCAAGACGACGAAGCCCGGGTGCCTCTAAGCAACCGGGATTCGACGTCTAAACTAGATTTGCGATGAATTGGATGACACTTGGTCTGCTGTGATTACGGTTCAATCCGGGTATTTATTAAAAAAAATTCAGAAAAAGTTCGGCCCGCAGGAGAAATCCCGCTGCGGCCCGAACCATAAATCTTTGCTTACTTGAGTTCGATAGAAGCACCGGCCTCTTCAAGCTTCTTCTTCATCTCCTCAGCTTCGTCCTTGGAAGCACCTTCTTTGAGCGGGATAGGAGCGCTCTCAACGAGTTTCTTCGCATCTGCAAGACCAAGACCTGCGACCGCTTCGCGGACAGCCTTAATCACGGCAATCTTGTTCTCACCGAATGAAGTAAGCACGACATCGAATTCGTCCTTCTCCTCTGCGGCTGCTTCGCCACCGCCGGCAGGACCGGCCATCGCTACGGCTGCGGGCGCTGCTGCACTCACACCCCACTTCTCTTCAAGAGCTTTCACAAGGTCAGCGACCTCGAGGACGGTAAGTCCACTTAACTGTTCTACAATTGCGTTTGTATCTGCCATTTTTTTAGGTGGGTATCGTCGCGTCGGAAAGCGTTCCGACAATTAAGTTGCTGCGCTCAGTAATCGACAAGGAACCCGGTTTGTTTTTTTGGATAGGCGGATCACCCAGTGGGGCGATCCGAAATTGGTTTGAATTGAATTAACCCTGGTCGGCCTTCGCCTGGAGAACACGCGCCAATGAAGACCCGGGTTCATTGAGGACACGTGCCAGCATCGTGCCAGGCTGATTGAGAACTCCGAGAAGGGTCGCCTGAAGAATCTCCATGGGCGGAAGATCGGCCAATGCCCTAACCTTCGCTTCATCGAGAAGCTCTCCATCGAGGACACCACCACGGATACCGGGCTTGCCCTCCTCCTTCGCAAAATCCTTGAGTTCCTTTGCCGCCGCGCACACATCACT
This sequence comes from uncultured Akkermansia sp., assembly GCA_964583035.1. Taxonomy (GTDB): domain Bacteria; phylum Verrucomicrobiota; class Verrucomicrobiia; order Verrucomicrobiales; family DEV007; genus Arctic95D-9. The sequence continues at coordinate 15,167 of CAZOUP010000111.1, read as the reverse complement.
GTCGCCAGTGACGATTGCGGTCTGGCCGGAGAGAAATTCAGCAAGCCCCTCGGGAAACTCAGCACTTTCAGCCGCCTGGCGAACAAAAGTATTCTTCGCGACCTGGAACTTCGCTCCCTTTTCTTTGAGCCGCTTCCGCAAGGCCTCGAACTGGGGCACCGTCATCCCGGAATAATCCGCGACAAGGAGAAATGGTGATTGGTTGATCCGACTTAGCAGATCATCAATGATGACTTTCTTAATTTCTTTCATCGTCTTGAAACTGGTAAAATTTGAATAGCGGTTTGCTGATTAATTCCAACCCGAGACATCCACCGAGACGCCGGGACTCATTGTCGCGGCGATGGCACCTCTCAGGATAAAGACACCCTTAGCCGTCGCAGGGCGGGCACCATTGACTGATTCGATCACAGCGCGCCCGTTCTCAACGAGAGCAGACTCTTCGAAAGAAACTTTGCCAATCGGGACCGAGATATTTCCATTCTTATCGAGCTTGAAATCGACCCGCCCGGCTTTCACCGCTTTCACCGCTGCAGCAGTGTCATCAGTCACCGTCCCCGTCTTCGGGTTCGGCATGAGACCGCGAGGCCCGAGCTGCCTACCGAGCTTACGAACTTCCGACATTGCCGCCGGAGTTGCGATGACAGCATCGAAATCCATCATGCCTCCCTGAACCTCTTTGATGAGCGCCTCAAAACCGACGTGATCCGCTCCGGCGTTCTTTGCCTGAGTCGCTGCATCGCCTTCGGCGAAAACAAGGACCTTAACATCCTTACCGCTGCCGTTCGGGAGCGGGCAGGTTCCGCGAACCATCTGGTCGGACTGACGGGGATCGACCCCCATGCGGAAAGTGATTGTGACCGACTGGTCAAACTTCGGAGCCGGGAATTTCTTCACCAGCGCGGCGGCCTCTTCGATGGAGTAGACATTTTGACTGTCCACCATCTCAGCGGCCTTCAGGTATCTTTTGCTTCTGTGTTTTGCCATTTTATAGAGTGCAGTTCAAACGGGCGCGAGCCCTCCTGCGGTTTTGGAGATTAATCCGAAAAATTTAATCGACGATTTCGAGACCCATCTGGCGGGCTGTTCCTGCCAGAATGCGGCACGCCACCTCTTCGTCATCAGTATTGAGGTCTTCAATTTTCACCTTCACCACCTCAAGGAGCTTGGCGCGTGTGATCGAACCAATCTTGACCTTGTGAGGCTCACCGGAACCGGAAGCGATATTAGCCGCCTTCTTCAAAAGAACCGCTGCGGGCGGCTTCTTGGTGATGAACGTAAAACTCTTGTCCGCGTAGACACTGATCACGACAGGGAGGAGATCCCCTGCGCTTTGCTGAGTCTCAGCGTTAAACGCCTTGCAGAACTCCATGATATTCACGCCGGCCTGACCGAGCGCCGGACCAACGGGTGGCGACGGGTTCGCCTGACCTGCAGGAATCTGCAATTTCAATTGTTTCACTACTTCTTTAGCCATCGTGCTTCTTGTTTAAAAATTATTCGTTTACTGATTTAACAGGTTGGACCCCCAACAGGGTTAAGTGCCCGACCCAACAGGGTTGGCCGGATTAGCACAGTCGTCTCATCAGCCATTTTCCACTTGCCAGTATTCGAGGGGAACGAGAGTCTCACGACCGAAGATATTGACTGAGACCATAACCTCACCCTTCTCCTCGTTCACCTCCGCGACGATTCCGGTTTGACCCTGGAAAGGACCGTCCGAAACCACCACCGTGTCACCCACTTCGTAAGCAACCGCAGGCATGACGCTTCCCTCGCGCTCTTTGATCTGCGCAAGCATCCCCTCAACCTCATGCATCGGCATTGGCATTGGGTTTGTCTTCGTTCCTGCAAAATTAATGACGCCGTCGGTTTCCTGGATAAAGTACCAGGTCCGGTCGACGAGCGTGTTGTCGTCGTGAAGCAAGTGCATGTTCACGATGATGTAACCGGGATAAAACTTGCGGTTCGCCTCCCTCTTCTGACCCGACTTCACTTCCGAAACTCTTTCCTGCGGGACAAGGACCTCAAAAACGACATCCCCGAGCTCTTCCGCGGCGATGCGCCGCTCAATGCTGTCACGCACCTTCAACTCCTGTCCGGAGAGAACGTGAATCACATACCATTGATCTTTAGGGGCGGGGATAGTCGGCATAGCAAAAAATCAAAAATTAAAATCCGGTCGTGAGGAAGGTCATGAACTGACGCATCGCAAAATCGATCGTCGCCACATAAGCCCCCAACAGAACCATCGCAATCATCACCACCACCGTGGAATCGATGAGCTGCTTATACTTCTTGAAGCCTTTTTCTTTCGGATCCCACGGCCATGTTGCCTTCTTAAGCTCAGCGCGAACCTCTCCGAAATATTTTCCCAACTTGGTCATAACAATTTGTGAATCAGACTTCTTCTCTAACGTGAAATGGCAGGGCAGCCGAGACTCGAACTCGGAACCAACGGTTTTGGAGACCGCTACTCTACCAATTGAGCTACTACCCTATCTAAAAAATTCTTCCAGCGGCGGAAAGAGGGGAGCCGACGAATCGGGTCCCCTCCAATGCCAAAATTAGCAAAGCCCGAGCGAACCGAAGAACGCCCGTTCCCTTGATGAGATTAGTCAAGAATCTCGGAGACACGACCAGCACCCACGGTGCGACCACCTTCGCGAATCGCGAAGCGAATTGTCTTCTCCATCGCGATTGGGGTAAGCAACTCGACGGTTACCGCCACGTTGTCACCGGGCATGACCATTTCAACCCCTTCAGGAAGCTCAACAGAACCGGTCACGTCAGTGGTACGGAAGTAGAACTGGGGACGGTAGTTGTTGAAGAAAGGCGTGTGACGGCCACCCTCATCTTTCGAAAGCACGTAGACCTCGGCCTTGAACTTCTTATGAGGAGTGATGGATCCGGGCTTAGCAATGACCTGGCCGCGCTCGAGTTCGTCTTTCTTAAGACCACGAACGAGGATACCCACGTTATCACCGGCACGACCTTCGTCGAGAAGCTTACGGAACATCTCGATGTCCGTGACAGTCGTCTTGATCGTGTCGCGAATACCGACAATCTCAACTTCTTCCATCTTCTTGATAATACCACGCTCAATACGACCGGTCGCAACCGTTCCGCGGCCTTCAATCGAAAACACGTCCTCGATCGGCATAAGGAAATCCTGATCAACGGGACGCTCCGGAAGTGGAATGTATTCATCCACTGCCTGCATAAGCTTCATGATATTCTCCATCTGCGTCGCGTCGCCCTCAAGCGCCTTGAGCGCAGAACCGCGAACGATCGGGATGTCATCACCGGGGAAATCATACTGGCTGAGAAGCTCACGAACCTCCATCTCAACGAGGTCAAGAAGCTCATCATCGTCAACCTGGTCAACCTTGTTGAGGAAAACCACGAGAGAAGGAACACCAACCTGGCGAGCAAGGAGAATGTGCTCACGAGTCTGAGGCATCGGACCGTCAGCAGCAGAAACCACGAGAATTCCGCCGTCCATCTGCGCCGCACCGGTGATCATGTTCTTCACATAGTCAGCGTGTCCGGGGCAATCCACGTGGGCATAGTGACGGTTTTCCGTCTCATACTCAACGTGAGCGGTTGAAATTGTGATACCGCGCTCGCGCTCCTCTGGAGCTCCGTCGATTTCGTCATAGGCACGCTTCTCGGCGAAACCTTTTTCAGCGAGCGTCGAAGTGATCGCAGCCGTGAGGGTCGTTTTGCCGTGGTCAACGTGGCCGATCGTGCCCACGTTCACGTGAGGCTTGTTTCGTTCGAATGATGCTTTAGCCATTGTCGTTTGGTTTTATTAGGTTGTTGTTGTCGTTTAAAATCGACTATCCAGCGACAGGGTTATTTAATTTACCGCTGCGGATTCGCTTCGTTTTGGGTCTCTTCTTCTTTTTCCTGCTACTCTAAGTTGATGGAGCTCTTGATGGGAATTGAACCCATGACCTCTTCCTTACCAAGGAAGTGCTCTACCCCTGAGCTACAAGAGCCTTTCAGCACCTTGAGCATCAGAAACAAAAAAGTCCCATAACTCAGGCCGCTACATTTGTAAAAAAGCCAATAAACCTCAGGCAACCTGTCCTTTCGGGAAGGGAGCTTTGAGGCGTCCGGGCGTTCCTGCAAATTTAGCCGCGAAAACTACTCGACCGGATCGATCTGTCAAAAAATTATTGCCAAATCCTCAAAAATTTCGTTATCAGCGGCAATCCGCCGCGAGAAGCCTTCATTTTTGAGTGGCCTCAGGCTCGATATCCCGGCTGAAACGCCTGATTTCCACGGCCTTACCTGAGGTCTCTTCCACCTCTACAATCACCCCCCGAAGACCAACAATCCCTTTTGCGACGGGGAATCGGCGCGGAGTCGCAGTGCGGAAACGTTCCACAACCGGCTCGACCTCCCGCCCGAGGACCGAATGAAGGGGGCCGCACATCCCGGCATCGGAAAGAAACGCGGTTCCTCCTTCAAAAATTTGCTCATCAGCGGTCTGAACGTGAGTATGAGTCCCCACGACTGCCGAAACGAGGCCATCAAGGCTGCGGCCCATCGCAATTTTTTCGCTGGTCGTTTCCGCATGGAAGTCGAGAAAAATGACCCGGGCCCCCTCTTCTTCACGAAGACGGACTGCTTCTGCCTCCACCGCGAGAAAAGGGTTTTCAAGCGGCGGCTGCATGAAAGTTCGACCCTGAGCATTGATCACTCCGACCGGTCCCTTCGCCGTATTGAGAACGATTGAGCCGCCGCCCGGCGTCCCTTCGGGATAGTTGATGGGACGAAGCACGCGTGGCTCGAGGCTGAGAAAATCGACGATCTCTGCCTGATCCCAGATGTGGTCCCCCGTCGTGATCACGGCCACACCGGCCCTCATAAGGTCGATCGCAATGCGGGGTGTAATCCCCCGTCCACCAGCCGAGTTCTCCCCGTTAGCGATGATGAAATCGATAGATTCCTCTTCTTTAATGGCCGGCAGCGTCGAAATGACGGCTTTCCGTCCCGGCTCACCCACAATATCTCCTAGAAATAGAATCCTCAGCATGCTTCACTTCCTTCGGCGGAAATTCCTTCCGTGGAAACCAAAAATTTCAGCGAGATGCTTAGCGCGATTCACCTAATGCAGACCTCCTCATGCCGAAGTGCCCTTGTCTTCATGCTTGCGGGGCTTTTTTTGCATGACGCCCATTTCTCGCCCTGCGCCGGAGAGGAATCAGCCCCTTTGCCGACCGTTCAACCGGGCGAGTTTACCCCACCGGATCCCTACATCGCCCGGTTGGGAGGCGTCCCGGACTGGTCCCGCCTTGACCCGTTTCAGGAGACGATCAGCCGCGAGGAGTTCATTTACCTCCTCAATCACTGCTATGCCCGCAGCCCGGAGGAATACAAAGGACTCATTTATCTCCAGCCGGACCGCGCTCTGATTTTGAAACAATCGACCTTTACCGAGGCCGGTTGGTATGAGTTGAGATTCCGGAACGAAAATCATCTCTCGTCCGAAGCTCCCGTTTATTGGCGCAGTCCTACGCAACTGCCGGATTTGCCCGCCAACTCAACGCGACCGCTTTCCGGGATCAATATCGCAATCGATCCCGGGCACATCGGGGGAAAGTGGGTCACCTGGGATGATCGCCATTTCAGAATCGGTAAAGACACTATCGAGGTCCGTGAAGGGGAAATGACGCTAAAAGTTGCCCGAATCCTTCATCGTGATCTTTCCCTGCTCGGCGCCAACGTTTTCCTCACGCGTGAAGCCAATGAGCCGGTGACAACCGACCGCGTCGAAACTCTTCAGGAGGAGGCGAGGCGCTACCTTTACAGTCGAAACAAAGTGCCTTCAAGCGGACTCATCGCCAGCACCGCAAAAGCCATGTTCGCGATTTCCAGCGAGATCAAAGCCCGGGCTGAAATCCTCAACGACAGCATCCAGCCCGATGTCGCCCTCTGCCTCCACTTCAACGCCTCGCCCTGGACTTCCAGCCGCCCCTCGTTCCGCTCCCCGAACCACCTTCATCTCCTCATCAACGGATGCTATTCCGGCGGGGAAATGAAGGAAGACGACACCCGTTGCGAAATGATTTTGAGAATCCTGAACCGCGTCTACCACGAGGAACTGGAACTCGCCGATGAAATCTCGCGAACCATGAAAAAGGAAACGCGGCTCCCCGCCTTTCACTACGACGGGACCAACGGCATGTCGGTTAATGACAACGAACTCGTCTGGGCGCGAAACCTTCTCGCAAACCGCGCCTTTTTCTGTCCCGTCATCTTCTTTGAGCCCTACTGCATGAACCACCGCGAGATCCACGCACGGGTGCAGGAGGGCGAATACCCCGGCCTCAGGGAGATCGAAGGCATCTACCGCAAAAACCTCTATCAGGAGTACGCCGACGGCGTCACCGCCGGACTGGTGAATCACTACCGCCGGAAACGCTGACAAGACGTGCTCGCCTCAAAGCGAAAGTGTGGACCGCAGCGTAGACCTCCAAAAAAACGGCCACCGACCGATCACTCGTAGAGCTTAGGCTCCACCCCGATCGTGCCGGTGATGCGCTCGATGTATTCACCCTGATTCGCTTCAAAGTGTGCCAACGAAGCGCGTGTCTCCTCAAGCCTTGTCGAAAGCTCAAGCCGCTCCGCTTCGATCGCGTAGCTCTCCTTGTGGAGAAACGCTTCGAGGCAGCGCACGTGATCTTTGATCATGCGGAGTCGTAAATCTTTCTTCGCTTCGAGTCGTTTCCGATACCAGTCGCTCACGAGAACATGCTCCCGTTTGAAAAGGTCCCGCACTTCCGAGTCATGGATCGTTTTCCCTTCGAACTCCCCGTAAGCCATGATGTGGAGGATCGCGCGCAGCGGCGGGATCGCGAGATCAATGCCCCCGTCCTCGAAGTAACTCAGCGCTACCTTTGTGTGGGTCTCCGTGATGTTTTTGATTCCATCGACGAACTGATCGTGACTCTGCAATTCCGGGCGGAGCATATCGTCGGTGAAGACACTGCGCGGTTCCGCGAACATGCGACCGAAGAAGGTTTCCACAAACTTCCAGGTGATGCGATAACCGAGGCGGCTCGCGGAAATGAGCTCCCCATTTTCATCGAAATCCTGAAGCGCTTCGAGATAACCTTCCTTGATCAAAAATTCAGGCCGCCTCTCGTGAAGAAACATCCGGCTCCACACTTCCGGCACGACCAAACTGATGTCGTGATCGACGCGATACTTCGGCCCGATGTAACCCGCCGCCGTGCTGAACCCTTCCTGGCCGGTCATGATGTAGCCGAGAAGCGCCGCATTCAGATCCACGACCGGAAGCAAGGCGTTGAACGGCCCTTTCGTGAGCGCGCCCTCTGAGCCCGCCCCCGTCGTCGACGGAGACTTGCCGGTGAGACTCGCGACAAAGTCCATGAAGAGCTCGGGCAGCTCCTGATAATGGACCGGTCCGAAGACCGCAAGCGGACGAATCCCCGCCTCATAGTTCGCCGGATTATTCCGCCTCCCCGGGAGGACCGCATGCACCGGATTCAGCACCGGTTGATCCAGTCCCAGCCGCCGGAAAAGTCGCGAACCGAGATCACCGAGATACTCACCGCGCGGATTCTCAAGATCCGGACGGTTCTGCAAATACCGCGGATTCTCCGTCGGCGTGCCCTCGACAATTCGCGGATGCGCCGGGCTCACGACATAGGAAGGCCCCGATTTCGCCCCGGCGAAACCTTTGAGCATTTTCTTGATCGGCTTCGTGAAATGATCGAATCGAATCGCGTCATCCACCATCGCTTTCCCTTCCTCGCGCGACTTGGGTTCGTAGTTAGAAAAGAAATTCCCCCCTTTGGAAAAGTCGAGTTCCGTCTGCTTATCGTAGCCGCGGTGGATCGCCTCATCGGGGCGCTGGAAGAGTCTAAATTCACAATTCTCTGAGAACTTGTAGCTCGGAAATCTCACCTCAGGATGGAGGAGCGATTCGTCAATCTGCTCCGCCGGAACGATGAGCGAAGCCGTGATATCATCCTCCCGCTGCAACTTCGTCGCGGGGGCGAAATCCTTCCGCAGCCCGAACATTCGCCAGGCCCCGTCGCTGAGATACCCGACCCGCAGGTAGCGGCTCGTCACCGTCTCGAGCCGGTATTTGAGAAGAAACCCCGGCTCACCATTGACCCGGTCAACGCGGAAACGGCTTCTCCAGTCATCGCCCCAATCCGGTTTCCAGTAGCGCTTCAAGGTCAGGATGAAATCACGAACCGTCCGTGGAATCGTGTTGATGAATTCGTTATATTCCGCGGTAAAGGCATCACTCGGGGAGAAAAGACGCATCACGGATCCGAGAGATCGCTCCGGGTCAAGAATCCCGCGACTCGGCTTGCCCGGCTCGTTCGGATTCGCATAGCGGTCGCCGTAGTCACGAGTCAGAAGCGCCTCGACGAGAAACATGTCCTGCTCAAATCGCGGCATGATGACCGGCCCTTCCTGCATCGCGTCGGCGAGCGATTTCGAAATCTCCGATTTCCCCCCTCCCGAAACGGTGCACGGCTTGTGACAATAGGTGCCCTCCGCATTCGTTCCGACCAGTCTCCAGCGCCCGTTGACCGAAGGCCTCGACATTTCAACCTTGTAGCCGGAAGGCAGGAGATAGGTCACTTGCGGCTCCAGCGGGATGCTCTGCGGCGTTCCATCTTTGGTCCAGCTCACGGTCTGCAAATGCAGGTCAAGGTAGGCGTCCTCCGGGATGTAAATGATGTTGTCGTAGGTCCGGTCAACCGCGTAGCCCTCCGGCTTCACCTCCATGAGATCCCCGTATCGCTCCACCACTTCGGAAAATGAGTGATCGACTTGGCGGCGGTATTCGCTCAGCGAAAAATGCTCTCCCAAATCAAAACCCGGGAAAACGAGCGCCCCGCCGGCATGCTCCTCCTCGGCGAGACCGTAGAGGTTCGTCGCGTAGCTGATCTGAGTTTTGACCTCCTTCTTGCAGTAGCCGAAATAGTTGTCCGCGATCAGCGTGACGACGACTCCTTTTTCATCCCGCGTCGTGAGTTTAAAGGCGGAGCCGTTGTTGTAGCATTCATCCTCCGACTCCCAGCACATCCCCTGCGCTTTCTGCTGCTCCGTCGCTTCGGAGATGTGAGGCAGCCCGACGTCTTTCTTTTTCACGGTCGTGAGGTGAGGAGCCAAAATCACGCAACCGGTGTGGCCTGACCAATGACGAACATCGAGCCGGGCATCGTTTTGCGGAAGCAGAGGATCACCGGCGTTTCCAAAAATTGACTCCACGAAGTCGAGATTGCTCACAAGATTACCGGGGACAAAAAACCGGGTCTCCATCGTTTTTTCCTCCGAAAAACCCGGCACCTCCGGGCTGATCATCGGCCGCAGCATGAGGGAGACAAACGCCCGCACCGGCTCTTCCTCTTCGGCGGTGAATGGAATCGTCATGAGACTCTCCGGAGGATTCAGCGCCGCTTTGAGCATCAAACCGAAGGTGTGGCGTGGCACCGAAAGCTTGTCCGCCGCGATCGGAAGCCCGCCCTCCGCGACGTGAAAAACGCCCTTTGTCGTCCGCTTGTCTTTCGCCGGATTGTGACAGACCCCCTGCCAGGTCCGGAAACTGGAAACGATGTCGGATTCAAATTTGTCCCCCTTTGCCGGAAGCGAAAGCAAACGGGCGAGACCATGGCGTTCCAGAATGAGCGCGTTCGGCAGCATTGGCTCGCCCTCCGCGAAAGCACCCGTCCCTTCGAGATACCCCGTGAGCCAGTCCGTGATGTGCTGATCAACCGGAGATCGATAATCTTCAAGCACTCGCAACCGCTCCTGAAAATTCAGAATCAGAGACCTCGCCATCTCGAGAAAAGGGTAATCCTCCTCATCACCCACAATCGGAAACCCTCGCGAAGCGAGCTTCAGATTGATGTAATCTCGCGTGAGTCCGTCATCAACGATACCAGTGGGGGCGGCCTTGCCGTCAAATCCGATTCGATCTTTGAGAGTGTTTCTGTTTTTCATGGGGTTGAGGAAGGAAGTTCGCAAATCCTGTGCCTACCCTTCGAAGAAAAACAGCCGGCCTGCTATGCGTATTTTGAAACAATCTGAGCTAATATCGACACACGACCTACTCCCCACCGTCGGAGATCTCCCGGAATGAATCCGCCGTCTCGCGGAATACCGGAAAATGCCGCTCCTTTTGGTCGCGCAAGGTCCAGGTCAGCACCTGATGAAAATGCTCTTTGCCATCGATAAAAGTGTTCAGGTAAGCGATCGAAGTCCCTTCCACATCCCCCTCCAGCTCCTGTCGAAATGCCGTGAGCCCGTTAATTTCCATCGGCAAAAGCTCCGATTCGACCGACCCCTCGACCACTTCCCGCATTTGTCCGCTCACCACCTCCGCGTATTCTTCGATCCCGAATTCCGGCGGGAACTCCCGCTTACTTTCCGAAATGACGAGTAAATATTGGACCCCGATGAGATTTCCAATCTGAAGAGTCGCGGCCTCATTATCAAAATCATGCGCCGTCCAGGTTCCCGGAGCCGTGATTTCCACAAGGCCATCCGTCGTCACAAAAGCTCGCGGCTGACTCATCTCCGCCATTTTGGAAGCCGCCTGCTTCCCGGCGTAAACGAGTAAAACGACGACCGCAATGACCCCGAGCACCCCAAGAGCAATCGCCCCCGCCGTCCACGCTTTGGACTTCCGCGTGATCGCCATGACCAGCGCGAGCACGAAGAGGATCGGCAGCGCGACCATGATAAAGCACCCGATGATTGCGACGATTTCCATAGAGAGACAGAAAAGCCGCTCCCGCTCGTTCTGTAAAGTTTCCTCTCGAAGCGACTTGCGCAAATGCTCTGCGGCGAGGACATTCGCGGCCCTGAAACGCCATGCCCTATCGCATCTGCAAAATCTTTGAGATCGAAAACGGTCACATGCTCAGCAAGCACCCCGACAAGTGCAAGTTTCCCCATGGACACTCGCGCAAAGTCGAGTGCGTCCTTGAAGCCCCCGATCTCGACGGCCGCGAAATGGTCTGCGACTTCAAAGTCGTGAAACTGGTCCTGAGCGAGTATCTCGATCAGTATGACCATGCCATGTGCATGAACACCGACGATCCCGCTTACGCGGAATTCAAAGCGCGCTACGGCGACCGCGTCATCGGTTACGAGTCCGAGGATCCCACCACCGAGATTCTCGCGCGGGACATTTTTAAGCACCTTCAGGAATCGGTCGACGCCTATCGCCGCGGCGAAGAAAAAGAGTTCCCCCTCCGCGACTCCGTCAAAGTCGTCTCCGTGAAAGTCTGGGAGACGTCGAGTTCGTGGGCCGAGTTTTCGGCGTAGGACGGGAACGTGACACCGGCGTCCCGCCAGTGATTTCTAGCAACCCACTGGCGGGACGCCAGTCTCACGTTCTCGCTACAGCTCAGACCGCGCCTTGATGAACTCCGCCCTGAGCTCCTCATAATTTCGAGTCACCGGAAACTGGGGAAACTCGTCGATCACGTTTTGCGGGGGACAGAAAAGAATCCCGCGATCCGCTTCGCTCAACATCGTCGTGTCGTTGTAGGAATCCCCTGCCGCAATCGCTTTAAATTGCAGCTCATGGAAGCGCTTCACCGCCTCACGCTTCTGGTCCGGCATGCGGAGGTGGTAGTCCGTGATGCGTCCTGTCTCATCGATGCCCAACTTGTGGCAAAAGAGCGTCGGGTAATCGAGCTGTCGCATCAGAGGATCGGCGAACTCGTAAAAGGTGTCGGACAAGATCACGACCTGAAATTCTGATTTGAGCCAGTCGAGAAACTCCTTCGCCCCTTCGAGCGGCCCGAGGCTGTCGATGACCTCCTGCACATCGTGAATCGTCAGATTATTCTCTGCCAAAATCCGGAGACGCTGCGTCATGAGCACGTCGTAGTCAGGGATGTCCCGAGTTGTCGCGAGGAGCTCTTTGATGCCGGTTTTTTCGGCGACATTGATCCAGATTTCAGGAATGAGGACTCCTTCGAGGTCTAAACAGGCAATTTCCACGGTTCGATTTGGCTAAGGTTGAGGCACGTTTCCGCCATCATGCCGGTGAATTCAATCGGATTCTGAAACGGGATTCCCTTGCTTAATGCCCGAATCTCGACTTCGTGAAGACTGATCATGCCGACTGAAACCAAGCAAGTCCTCGGTGTCATCCCCGCGCGATGGGGATCGACCCGCTTCCCCGGAAAACCGCTCCACCTCATTGCCGGGAAAGCGCTCGTGCAGCACGTCTGGGATCGATGCCTCCAATGCAAAAATCTCGCTCATCTCACGATCGCAACCGACGACGAGCGGATCGCCAATGCGGTGCGTGCTTTCGGTGGTCATGTCACGATGACAAAGCCGGATCATCCCAGCGGGACGGATCGCGCCGCCGAAGTCGCGGAAGCATTTCCGGAGATGAGTCACATCATCAATATTCAGGGCGACGAACCACTCATTGATACCGGGCTCATCGACCGCCTCGCCGCCGATCTTCTGGCCCAGCCGGGACTGCCGATGATCACGGCCGCCAACCCGATTTCGCCCGGCGACCCCGTCCTCGAAGATCCCAATGTCGTCAAGGTGACGATCGATTCCAATGGCAACGCCCTTTACTTTTCCCGCAGCCTCATCCCCCACCCGCGAACCGTCCCCGCCGGTCTGATGTATTTCCGCCACAAAGGCATTTACGGATTCCGCCGCGATTTTCTCTTCGATTTTGTAAGTTGGGAACCCTCCCTCCTCGAACGCACCGAAGGGCTCGAACAACTCCGTGCCCTGGAGAACGGAGGCCGCATCCGCGTGGTTTTAACCGATGACGAGTCGCCCGGCGTTGACACTCCAGAGCAGGCGGCGATACTCAATCAACAATTGTCTTCATGAAGTATATTTTCGTCACGGGTGGGGTCGTCAGCTCCCTTGGAAAAGGTCTCGCCGCCGCTGCTCTCGGAACTTTGCTGGAGCGGCGTGGGCTCAAGGTTTTGATGCAAAAGTTCGACCCGTATCTGAATGTCGACCCAGGTACGATGAGCCCGTTTCAACATGGTGAGGTCTACGTCCTCGACGACGGAGCCGAGACCGATCTTGACCTTGGTCACTACGAACGTTTCACGAGCGGTCGTCTCTCGCAGCTCAACAACCTCACCAGCGGTCAGGTCTACGAAAACGTCATCAAGAAAGAGCGCAAGGGTGACTACCTTGGCGCGACCGTCCAGGTCATCCCCCATGTCACCGATGAGATCAAGAAGCGCATCTATGATGTGGTCGAGTCGACCGATGCGGACATCATCATCACCGAGATCGGCGGCACGACCGGCGACATTGAGGGGCTCCCTTTCCTCGAAGCGATCCGTCAATTCAAAGACGAAGTCGGTCACGAAAACGTCGCCTACATGCATGCGACCCTCGTTCCATTCATCAAGGCGGCGGAAGAGCTCAAGACAAAACCGACCCAGCAGTCTGTCGCCAAGCTTCGGGAAATCGGGATCGCCCCCGACGTCATCATTTGCCGCGCCGAATATCCGATCGACAACGAGATCAAACGCAAGATCTCGATGTTTTGTAACATCAAACCAGAGGCCGTGGTCCCTTTCGTTGACATTATCGGCTCGATCTACGAGGCCCCTTTGAAGCTCTACGATCAGAATCTCGACTCCATCATTTGTGCCCGCCTCGGCCTTGAAACGCCCGAGCCCGATCTCATCGAATGGCGCAACATGGTTGATCGCATTGTGAACCCGACCCACACCGTGAAGATCGGCGTCGTTGGAAAGTATGTCGAGCTTCAGGATGCCTACAAATCGATTTACGAATCACTCACTCACGCCGGGGCCGCGAACGACACGAAAGTGGAGATCGTCCGCATCGACTCCGGTGACATTGAGGAGCATGGTGCCGAAAAATATCTCAATGACATCGCCGGGATTCTCATCCCCGGTGGCTTTGGTGATCGTGGCATTGAAGGCAAAATCATGGCCGCTCAATATGCCCGTGAAAACGGCCTCCCTTTCTTCGGCATTTGCCTTGGAATGCAGATCGCAACGATCGAATTTGCGCGCAACGCCTGCGGCCTCATTGGCGCTCACAGCACCGAATTTGAACCGCAAAGCCCGCACCCCGTGATCTGCCTTCTCGACGACCAGAAAGAAATCGAGAACATGGGAGCGACGATGCGACTCGGCACCTGGGAGGCAAAGCTGGCTGAAGGAAGTCGTTCCGCTGAACTTTACGGCTCGAACACCGTGAACGAGCGTCACCGCCACCGCTACGAGTTCAATCACAACTACCGGTCGCAGTTGGAGGAAAAAGGCTTCAACCTCGTCGGCACCTCACCCGACGGCACCCTCGGGGAGATCATTGAAATCCCTGATCATCCCTTCTTCATCGCGGTGCAGTTCCATCCGGAATTCAAAAGTAAGCCGACGAAGCCACACCCGCTTTTTAAAGGGTTCGTCGCGGCAGCGTTGGAGAATCGGAAGTAGGAGCGGGATCTTGGATCTTGGAAGAACGGACCGGAAGTTGGTGCGTAGCGCTGCCTAAAGATCGATCAGGGAACCGATTGCCTCGCCGATAAAACCGACGAAATCGACTCCGCCTAACGCGATATCCAGTCCTTCAAGGAAGTGGTTCTTCGGCATTTCCCGCTTCAACTTGGAAAGATAGGCGCGTGAAATTTTTTCCAATTCAACTCGATCCAGCCAGACTGAGTTCGAAGCTGCGCAGTAGTCGAGTTCGACCCCGCGATAGTGAAAGACCCGCATCAGCTCGCCACTCTTTGGGGAAATCAAAATCTCGGTCGCTCCATTCTCAGCCGAATCCCACGCCGCTGCTTTCAGCATGACAGGATCAAAGGACAACTGATCGTTCCCCCGCAATTCAATCGAAACCCCATTGCAACGCGGACAGCGATGGGCCGGGACGCCTTCAATCTCTCCATCCCGCAACACCCAGCCGTCTCTTGGACACTTCATCTTGGTAGATTCAGACTTCGTTCCCGTCAGGGGATGTTGGATGTTCCGCGCGGCGGCCGGGATGTTGGATGTTGGATGTTGGATGTTGGATGTTGGATGTTGGATGTTGGATGTTGGAAAGATGCGCTGACGATATAAGCACAACCACTTTCCTACTTTCCTACTTTCCTACTTTCCTACTTTCCTACTTTCCTACTTTCC
>CAZOUP010000110.1:0-17466 GCA_964583035.1 uncultured Akkermansia sp. | reverse complement strand
CGCCCCTCGGCGGATTAATCAATGCGCCTGACGATTACCCTGACATCACCAAAGAGCTCATCGCGAGTCTCAACGAAAAGGCAGGCGAAACCGCAATCACTTCCGGCTACCACGCGATTGAGTTTTTGCTTTGGGGGCAGGATTGGAACGACGACGGCCCCGGTGATCGCCCCGTCACCGACTACACCGCCGCCGCCAACGCCGACCGCCGCGGTGCTTACCTCCTTGCCTGCGCCGACCTACTCACCGATCACCTCACCGATCTTGTCGCGGAATGGGCACCGGACCAGAGCGATAATTATCGTGCAGAATTCATCGCCGCCGACCCGGCCAAATCAGTCCGCGCGATTGTTTACGGACTCCACGCCCTCAGCGGAAAAGAGCTCGCCGGTGAGCGCCTTCTCGTCGCCTGGGACACGCAGGATCAGGAGGACGAGCACAGTTGCTTCAGCGACACGACCCATCTCGACGCCTACTACGACGCCATCGGAATCCAGAATGTCTATCGCGGCACCTATCGACCCGAGTCCGGCGAACCGATCAGCGGCACCGGCGTTCGTGCCCTCGTGCGAACTTTTCTCCCCGGGGAGGTCGCCGACTTTGATGGCAAAATCGTCGAAATCATCGAGCGGCTCAAAGCGATCCCGCAACCCTTCGATCAAGCCATTATCGGAGATGATGAAACGCCGAGCCGCCAGGTCATTCTCGCTGCGGTGGAGTCACTTGAAGACTTCGCCGCGATGATGTCGCATCTCGATCACGCGGTCCTCGCGCTGGAGAAAGAGTGACCGGACCTTCACTTATTCATCTTTTAGTCCGTCTCCATTTTCATCGGCGACTCCAGAGAGTGGGTGGCTGCTGACTGCCTCCCACGCGATTTCGCGGAAGACGCGATCCAGTTCCGGACTAGGGAACGGGGATTGTGTTCCAAAGTCCACTTCGCCCTCGATCAGTTCAGGTGACCTGCCGTAAACGGTCGCATAGAAGACATAGCCTTCAAGTCGGTCAAAACCGGGGCCGAGATGGCCCAGTTGGTCGCGCCAGAGTGAGCGCTCATTTCCTCCGATGACAGCGTGGACCCCGTCGATGCCGGGAAGCTCGCCAAGGATCTGTCGCTTCGCGGCGAGAGTCATCGCGTCGGAGGTGGGAAGAATGAAGACTTTGTCAGGATAGTCTTCTCTCAGTTGCTTGACGAGGGTGACGTAGAGGTCCCGTTTTTCTTTGCCGATCCGGTCGAGGAGTTCGTCGGTGAAAAAATCCTCTGACTCGGGGTTATCTCCCAGTTGCGAAAGTTGCGGCCAGGCATCGGAAAGAAAGAATTTCATTTTGGGGTGATACTTGAGGCAGAAGTCGATCCAGCAGGAATAATACTCGGGGCGATCATTGAAGTAGGGACCCCACATCATCGCATCCCATTCGGCATTCGCGATTGAGGCGAGAAGCTTCGGCATGGCGCGTCCTTCGAACTCAAAGATCCCATTCTCCTGCTCCCATTTGTAGCGGGCGCTTCCAGTCATGCCGCCGCCCGTGTGAGTGAAGAGTGGTTGCTCGAAACCAGCCGCCTTGCAAATTTGCGGGAAGGTCCGGTAGCCCGGAGCCATGAAGCTATGACCGGTTCCGACAATCCGAAGCGCTCCGCTCTCCGGCTTGTCGAAAGAGGTCACAACTCTTTCCCCTTCCCGAATTCGCTTCGCATATGCCGCCGAAATTGCTTCTGGCTCCAGATAGGAAATGGCGTGTTCCGGAAAGCTTTCCGCCTCCCAGCCGGGATCAACTGCGAACTCTCGCGGTGCCCCGGGATTCCGTCCCGCCGAAGTCGCGCTTTCGCGAAGCTTTTTCCGATAAATATTTGCTTCTTCAACAGAGAGAACCCCGTCCTTGTTCGTGTCCGCGTCTGGAAACCGCTTGAGCCAGGAGGCGAGCCGTTCCGTGGAAGGAGACTGCGCCGATGCGACTTGCACCGCAGCAAGGATGCCGGCGATGAGGAATAGGCAGTAGCGTTTCATTCGATATGATTTGGATGAAAGCAAGAGGCTCAGTCCTTGAGTTCAAGAATCTCGACCTTCCGAAACTCGACAGGATGACTCTCGGACTGCAGTGAAATTGTTCCGCCGGAGAGTTCGATTTTACCGTCTGCTTTTTCGATGATCTTCGCTGCGTTAGGGTCTGTCCCATCGAGAACCGGCTTCTGATACTCAAGAACGTTTTCGCCTTCAGCAAGGTGACGAATCACTTCGTGGCCGCGAACTTCAATCTCGACGGTGACCCAGTCGTCGCCGTGAAAGGTCTTCGATTTCGAACTGACGCAGTGCTTCTTGACGAGTTCGTCGTTCATGAAGACATGCGTGCCGGGGGTACAGAGATTCGCATTGGTGCGCTCAGCTTTCCCGTCGCCGCCGAGAAGCTGCACTTCGATCGAGACGGGGAAGTCCTGATCAAGAACCATCGTCGCTGGATCCTGACCGTGAACCATCACGCCACTGTTACGAAAAGCCCAACCGGGTCCACCTGTGGCCTGTTCTCCCGTGAAGCGGTATTCGAGGCGCAGTCGATAGTTTGAGTAAGTCGTTTCGTAGAAGAGGTGACCGAAGCTCTCTCCGAACTCCTCGTAGTTCTCATAGGTAACTTTGAGGATGCCATCTTCAACGCGATAGGTTTCCCGCGAGTCTTCCCCGTATTCCTCATAGCGAATTTTTGGTGTCCAGCCCGAGAGGTCCTTACCGTTGAAAAGGTCGATCCAGTTCTCTTTCTCTTCTGCAATGGAGATTGAGGCGGTAAGGGAAAAAAGGAAAGAGAGCGAGCCGAGGAGGCGCAGGGTGGTGGTGTTCATAGAGATTGAAGTTTACGGGAAGCATGGGTGGCATGCCAGTTTTGAAATTGACAAGTTTGCCGGAAACGGCAGGTGCCTCGAAAGCGCTCTTCAAGAAGTTGTGTTTCAGTGGAATATCACGGATCAGGCCACTTGTAATTTCCCGACCGCGAGATCCAGTGAAGGGAATACGATGAAAGTATCTCTTCTCCTCTCCTCCCTGGCTGTTCTGGTCAGCTCCCCCGGCTTTTCTTTTTCGGAAGACTCCCAACCCAACGTTGTTCTCTTTCTCGTCGATGACATGGGCTGGATGGATTCGGAACCCTATGGTTCTGAATATTACGAAACACCAAACATGACGCGGCTTGCGAAGCTGTCGATGCGCTTCACCGATGCCTACGCCCTTCCGCTTTGCTCCCCGACGCGGGCGACGATTTTGAGTGGTCAGTATCCGTCCCGTCACGGGATCACAACGGCGAGTGGGCATCAGCCTCCGCAGGAGGAAGGGGTATCCTTATATCCCGAAACCGCTGCACCGACGCGACCGTTTCTCTACGCGGAGAGCAAAAATTATCTCGACCCTGACATTGTTACGGTTGCTGAAGTGTTGCGCGGCGCGGGTTATCGCACGGGGCATTTTGGAAAGTGGCATCTCGGCGCGACGCAAGCCCACTGGCCGGATCAGCAGGGCTTCGATCAAATCTGGATCGCGACGCCGGACCCCGGGCCGCCGAGCTACTTTTCCCCCTACGGCGTTTCTGCGGAAGGGGTTCCTGCGGGAAGAAACCGGGTCGGGAATATCACCGATGGTCCCGAGGGGGAATACATCACGGACCGTCTCACTGACGAGGCGATTCAGTTCATCAAGGAGAGTGGCGACGGGCCGTTCTTTCTCAATCTCTGGCAGTATGGCGTCCACGGCCCGTGGGGGCACAAGGAGGAATACACCCGCCATTTCATGGAGAAGACGGACCCACGCGGTGAGCAGCGAAATCCGATCATGGCCTCGATGTTGAAAAGCGTGGACGACAGTCTCGGGCGTATCCTCGACACCCTCGACGAGCAGGGCTTGACCGAAGAAACGCTTTTCATCTTTTTCTCCGACAATGGCGGCAATACTCACAGCAACAAGCTGGACGATGTGAAACTGGAGAGTGTGCAGCCGGGGCACTCGAAGTATGATTTTTTACAGGACTGGCGAAAGTGGGCTGGAGGTGAAGCGCCGACTAACAATTCGCCGCTCCGTGAAGGGAAGGGGAAAATCTACGAAGGTGGCCAGCGCGTGCCCCTCATGATTCGCTGGCCGGGGCATGTCGAGGAGGGGACGACAAATTCTGAAGTTGTTCATGCGATTGATCTCTATCCCACGATCCTCGACGCGACCGGTCTCAAGCAGCCCGACCAGGCGGCCGACGGGCTCTCGTTGCTCCCGGTCATTGAAGGCACGGGAGGACTTGATCGCGAGGCGATCTTTTCCTGGTTTCCGTTTGCTCAGGGAGGCGTCACCGTTCGAAAGGGGAACTTGAAACTGATCAAGCGTTGGGAGCCTCATCGTGATTTCCCCGAACTCGTCGAACTTTACGATTTGGAATCAGACCTCGCGGAAACGACAAACCTCGCCGCAAAGATGCCGGAGACAGTGGCGGAGCTCTCTGCGCTGATCGATGACTTCATCGAGAAAACCGGTGCCCTCGCGCCAAAGCCGAATCCAAACTATCGCGAGAGTGCTGCGCAGGTGCAGCGTGAGCCGGATTTCGGACTGCTCCCAAGGCAGTCTGAGTCGGTCGTGAAGGACGGTATCCTCACGGTCACCCCGACCGGAAAGAATGCCTTTCTCGGGACTGCTCAGGTAAGACTGTCCGGCCCGTTAGAGTTGACCCTGAAAGTCCGCGGCACTTCCGGTGGCGTCGGACGCATCCAGTGGAAAACGGCACAGCAGGATGACTTCCCTGAACAGGGTCAAGTCGTCGCCTATACCCTGTCTGGTGGCGGAGAGTGGGAGGACGTCGAGGTCAAGATTCCGGTCGAGGGAGTCTCGGCGACGGTTCGACTTTATCTTCCTGACACAAGCACGAGCACCGAATTCGACGTGATTGAATTCACCGGAGGAAACGGCGGGGCGAAGCGCTGGGATTTTGAGGGAAAATAGAAGGCCGGCGGTTAGCGAAGTCAGCGTAACATTCTTCCTTCGCCGGGGCTTCTTTTCACCCTAACCTTTTTCCATGAGAGTCCTCTTAATCGAAGATCACCCCGGCATACGCGAAAGCATTGCGCGGGCGCTTCGGGAATCGAACTACGCGGTTGATGTCGCCGCTGACGGGCGGGAGGGTCTTTGGAAGGCGGAAGACTCGGAATACGATGCCGTGATCCTCGATGTCATGCTCCCGGTCATGGATGGCTGGGAGGTTCTCGCAAAGATTCGGGAAAGCAGCCGCACGCCGGTCCTCATGCTGACCGCGCTCGATTCGGTCGAGGATCGCATCCGCGGCCTCGATGAAGGGGCTGATGACTACCTGCCGAAGCCGTTTGAAATGGACGAGCTCGAGGCGCGACTTCGGGCCTTGATCCGGCGCTCGGCGGGGGAAGCGAAAGCGACGATCTTCCTCGGAAAGTATTCTCTCGATCTCAATCAGAAAAAACTCTTCACCGGCAGCGAACCCGTCGCGATCACCGCCCTGGAGTATTCCCTCATCGAATTCCTTGCCTTGCGTCGTGATCAGGTGGTTTCCCGAACTGAACTTTTCGATCATCTTTTCGATGAGGACAGTGCCAGTTTTTCCAATACCCTGGACGTCAGAATTTCCAAGATCCGATCAAAGCTTGGGAAAGACTTTATCCTTACGCATCGGGGGCTTGGCTACTCGATTAATTCCTAGGCATGTTCCGCTCGATCTCATGGCAGCTGCAGTTTTCCTACGGGTTGCTCGTCCTTCTTGCGTTGATCGGGGTTGGCGTTTTCGGATTTCTAAACCGGAAGTCCGAGATGCTTCGCGGCGTGGACGAAAGCCTCCAGCTTCAATCGCGACGCATCAGTTCGATGATGGTGCGGCACGACCTCAGAGGTCTGACGGAAGCCCAGAGCGATGATGGGGAGTCGGACCGCGCACCGGCCTTGCCGCAGCTCCCGGGATCGCAGGCGGAGGAAGGGGATGAACGTTTTTACTATCGTGTTTGGGAAGCGGCGGAGGGAACGACAACGCTGATCTTTCAATCGCCGCAGGCCCCGACATGGACTGAAGTCGTTCCCTCTCCCCGCGAGATCGAGGCTGACGGAGTCATGAGCATGAACGGTCAGGATCGGCAAATGCTGAGTCGTGCTGTGCGAAATTATGTCATTCTCGTCGGAGTCGACATGACTTCGGAGAAGGCAGGGCTGAAACGCTTTGTGATTCGTTTAATCGCTTGGGAGGCCCTCTTCCTTCTCGGGTTCGTGATGGCCGGCTATTGGCTAACGAGGAAGGCGCTGAGTCCAATCAGGCAAATCTCTAACACTGCGCGAACGATTGCGGACGGCTCTCTCCATGAGCGTGTCCCTGTCGATCAAGGAAGCTCAGAACTTCAGGATTTGTCGCTCGTTTTGAATGAGTCGTTCGATCACTTGGAAGGCAGCCTTTTTCGTCAGCGGCAGTTCACCTCGGATGCTTCGCACGAGTTGCGAACCCCCATCACCGCGATCCTCGCCGAGGGACAGTCGAAGCCGAAGACGAGTGATGAATGTCGCGCGAGTTTGAATCGTTGCGTCGAGACGGCCCGCTCCATGAAGCAATTGGTCGATCAGTTACTCGAACTTTCGAGGCTTGATGCCGGGGAAAGCGAACTCCATCGAGAAGCGACTGATCTCGATCTTCTCGTGAACCAATGTATCCGAATGGTGCGCCCTGCTGCGGAGGATAAATCCATCGAGATCGAGACGCAGCTCGAGGTTATTCAGGCCGATGTGAATCCGGTTCGAATCACACAGGTGGTGATCAATCTTCTCAACAACGCCGTAGCCTACACAGGAGAGGGCGGAAAGATTCAGGTCAGACTGACCGAAGATGCTGACGAGGTGGTGATCGCGATTGAAGACAATGGCGTCGGCATTTCCAGGGAGGATTTGCCGAATATTTTCAATCGCTTCTACCGCGCGGACAAGGCGCACGCCGATCACGAGAGTCATCACTTCGGCCTCGGTCTCGCGATTTCCCATGAGATCGCGCAGGCGCACGGCGGCGAGTTGAGTGTGAAGAGCGAACTCGGAAAGGGCTCGGTGTTTACCTTTCGCTTTCCGATTTAGGTTGGCATTTACGCGCTTCTAAAGTGGCATGGGCATCCTTCCCATGATCCGGGGAGTGATTCGACGAGTCCCCTGAATTTGTTCATTTTACTGCATGATTCACCATTTTCCTGCCGTCCATGGGCAGGATGCCCATGCCACTATTCGGGAAGCGAAGGAATTATCTCAAAAAACATCCACCCGGTCACGAAACTGAAAGGTTGCCTCGTGTTTCTTCTCAAAAGCTGAATCCATCCCAATGCTCATGAGAACTCTTCCATTCCTCCTTCTCTTCGCCCTCGCCTCCAACGTTTCTGCCCAGGACGAAGGGATTCAGTTTTTCGAAGCAAAGATCCGACCGGTTCTCTCAAAACACTGTTACGAATGCCATTCGGAGACCTCGGAGAAGGTCAAAGGGGAATTGCTTCTCGACACGAGGGAGGGCCTCCTGCGAGGCGGTGCGGGTGGTGCCGCCATCGTCCCGTTTGAGTCAGGGGAGGGTTTGCTGATGGAGGCGATTCGCTACGTCGACACCGACATCGCGATGCCTCCGAAGAAGAGTGGTGGGAAGCTGCCCGACTCAGTCATCGCCGACTTTGAAACCTGGATCGCTATGGGTGCGCCGGACCCTCGCGACGGGGAATCCAAGCTCACCAAAATCTATGATGGACAGCTCGCGAAAGACTGGTGGGCCTATCAGCCGGTCTTGAATCCTGCGGTGCCGTCGGTGCAAAACGCCGAGTGGTCCCGCTCCTCGATTGACCGTTTCATCCTCGCCCGATTGGAGTCGGAGAACCTCGCTCCGGTGCGGGATGCCGACCCGTCCTCGCTCTTGCGGCGCGTTTTTCTCGACCTCACCGGCCTCCCTCCGGATCCGGATTTTCTCGCCAAGTATCTCGCGAGTCCCACCCCGGATATCTACGAGCGGATCGTCGACTGGCTTCTCGCCTCGCCTCAGTTCGGAGAGCGCTGGGGTCGGCATTGGCTCGACGTAGCCCGCTACGCGGAAACGACGGGGCGCGATGTGAACATGACGATGCCGGAAGCGTGGCGCTATCGGGACTACGTGATTGATTCATTCACGCAGGACAAACCCTTCGATCAATTTATCCGAGAGCAAATCGCAGGAGATTTGCTCACCGCGAAAAGCGAATCAGACCGTGCCGAAAACCTCATCGCAACCGGGTTCCTCGCGATCGGTCCGAAAGGACTCAACGAAACCGACCCCCGCCAGTTCGCGGTTGATATCGCCGACGAGCAGATCGATACCGTGACACAAGCTTTCATGGGAATGACGGTTTCCTGCGCTCGCTGCCACGATCACAAATTTGATCCGATCACTCAGGCGGATTACACGGCGGTCGCCGGCATTTTTCTAAGCACCGACACGAAGTTCGGCACCCCCGGCGGAGTGCGGGCACGCAATGCGGCGGACCTTCTCGAAGTGAGTCCGGCCGCGGAGCTCGTCTCACTCATTGCACCGATGGACGCCGACGAATATGCGGAGAAAATATCGCAACTCGAGACCATCAATTCGCGCCGCGATGAGGCCCTCGCGTCCCGTCGCGGCGGCGGCACAGATACGGAAATGAGTGGTTTTGACATTGTCAGGATGATGACGCGGGCGAAGCAGATCGAAGTTGAACTCGCAGCCTACAACCCTGACGGATCCGCAAAGCCCCGCATCATCGGGGTGCAGGACAAGCCGGTCACCGCACCGGTCGAGGAGAGTGGCACGAGCCGCCGTCGTGTTGGCGGCCCCAACAGCGGCGGACGTCAGAGCAGTGGATTTGAAATGATCACCGACAGTCCCTTTTTCGCTCGTGGCGATATTGAGAAAGAGGAGGAAACCGTGCCCCGTGGTGCGCCGGGATTTATTTCGCGCGGTAGGAGCCTCGACATCCCTGCGCAGAGCAGCGGACGGCTTGAACTCGCTGACTGGATTGCTTCGCCGCAAAACACGCTCACCGCTCGCGTCACCGTGAACCGCGTCTGGCGTTGGCTTTTTGGTCGAGGCCTTGTCGAGACGGTTGATAATTTCGGAGCGAGCGGAACGGCTCCTAGTCATCCCGAGCTGCTCGATCATCTCGCCCGTCAGTTCATCGCCGACGGGTGGAGCATCAAGACTCTCGTGAAACGGATCGTGACGAGCCGGGTTTACCAGCTTGATACCGTTCACGCCGAAGCGAACTTCGCCGCTGATCCTGACAATGCGCTACTCTGGCGCCACAACACCCGCCGGCTCGATGCGGAGACGATTCGGGATTCCATCCTCGCTGCGAGCGGTCAACTCGACCGGACGCGGCAGGAAGGCTCCCTCGTCGCCCGCGCCGGGGACGGTCCTGTCGGTGGACAGCGCTTTCAGGTCCTCAAAGAAGAAGAGCTGGCCTCGGCGAACGGGAACTTTCGCAGCATCTATCTCCCGCTTGCCCGCAACGTCCAGCCCGAAATGCTTGCGGTCTTTGACTTCGCGGAACCGAGTGTCGTCCTCGGGTCGCGCAACACGACGATTGTTCCGCCCCAGGCGCTCTATCTCATGAACAGCGAATTCGTCGAGGAGCAGGCTACGGCACTGGCGAAACGGGTCATGCAAGGTGCCAACGGATTCGACGCCCGCTTTTCGTTCGCCTGCCGACTCGTCTGGGGACGCGAGCCTTTCCGCGAAGAACTTGGTGCCGCCCGTGGTCTGCGGGGCGACGACCTCACTGACTGGACCAGCATCTGTCGTGCTCTCTTCGCGAGTGCCGACTTCCTCTTCATTAACTAACATTGAAACATTTTTTACCATGAATCGTCGCCATTTCCTCCAAAATTCCTCCCTCGGTTTCGGCTGGCTCGGCCTGTCCGCCCTCGCCGCCGAGTCTGCTGTCAAAAGCTCGAAGCGCGTCATCTTTCTCTGCATGCAGGGAGCGCCCTCGCATGTCGATACCTTCGATTACAAACCAAAGCTCGATGCGGACACGGGCAAGGCAGGGGGGCGTCCTGGAACGAAGCTCCTCGGCTCGCGCTGGAAATTTGCGCAGCACGGTCAGAGCGGGCAGTGGATGTCCGAACTCTTCCCGGAACTTGCGCATTGCGCTGATGACCTCTGTTTTCTCAAAGGGATGCAGACTGACATCCCGGCGCACCCGCAGGCCTACATTCAAATGCACACCGGAAGCGCGCAATTCGTGAGGCCCTCGCTGGGTGCCTGGACGCATTACGGGTTGGGATCAATGAATGAAAATCTCCCCGGATTTGTCACCCTGACGCCGGCGAGTGGATTCGGCGGTGCTCAGAATTACGGCAGCGCGTTTCTACCGGCTCATCATCAAGGGACACCGATTGGAACCTCGAAGCGCCCCATCGCAGGAGCCGAGGTCGCGAATCTTTCGCCCCGGATGGCGGCGGAGACTCAGCGTCGGGAACTTGATCTGATCTCGTCATTCAATCAGTCAAAGCTCGCTCGTGAAGGGGAAGCTCCGCAGATCGATGGCCTCATCAAATCCTACGAACTCGGCTATCGGATGCAAAGCGAGATGCCCGGGGTGATGGACATCGCACAGGAAACCCCCGCGACTCGTGCCCTCTACGGGATCGACGACGAGGCGACGGAGGACTTTGGTCGAAAATGTCTCCTCGCCCGCCGCATGGTCGAAGCCGGGGTTCGCTTTGTCGAAATCAATCACGGCGACTGGGATCATCATCGTGATCTTGGAAACGCACTCCCCGCGAGCTGCGGAGCGGTCGATAAGCCCCTGCGTGGACTGATCGAAGATTTGAAATCAAGAGGACTCCTTGAAGATACCCTTGTGATTTGGGGCGGTGAATTTGGACGCACCCCGCACGCCGAGGGCTCCGATGGCCGCGATCATAACACAAAGGCCTTCACGATGTGGATGGCCGGGGGTGGCGTCAAGGGCGGCTACTCACATGGCACGACCGATGACTACGGCTACGAGACTGTCGATGGCAAGGTGCCCATCGTCGATTGGCATGCGACGATTCTACACCTGTTAGGCATGGATCACGAGAAGTTGACCTATCGTCATGCCGGTCGCGACTTTCGGCTCACGGACACGGCGGGGAATGTGGTGACGGAGATTTTGGCGTAGGGGCCGGGCTGGAGTGAGGCCTTTAGGCCTTGGCAAAGAATCCAGCCGGCTGCCCGTGCTTCTGCCAAGGGCTGAAGCCCTCACTCCAGCTTCACGCATTGAAGCGAAGAAAGTCGTTTCTTTGCCGGTCATTTTATGGTGAATTCGGCCCTGATGAAACTGTCTCTATCGCTCGCCGTCCTCTCGCTTTTCCTCTTCGCCGCGCAAGCGGAAGATCGCCCTAACATTGTTGTCGTTCTTTGTGACGATCTCGGCTGGGGCGATTTAGAAAATTACGGCCATCCGCACATCAAAACACCGCGTCTCATGGAAATGGCGGAGTCGGGGATACAGTTCAGTAGCTTTTACTCTGCGGCTCCGGTTTGTTCTCCCTCGCGGGTCGGGCTCCTCACCGGACGGATGCCAAGTCGAGCGGGCGTTTACGATTGGATTCCGGGGCTGAATCCTGACAAGCCAATCACGGTCTCGCGTCATCAAGTGGAAATGCGGGCGGAGGAATTCACAATCGCCGAGATGCTGAAAGCAAGCGGTTACGCGACCTGTCTATCGGGAAAATGGCACTGCAATGCGATCTTCAATTCCGAGCGACAGGCACAGCCGGGTGATCATGGATTTGATCACTGGTTTGCGACGCAAAACAACGCGGCACCATCGCATGAGGATCCGACTAACTTTGTTAGAAATGGCGAAGAGGTGGGCGAGGTCGAGGGGTACAGTTGCGAGATCGTCGCCGATGAAGCGATCGGTTGGCTGGAAGAGCATCATCAAGCCTCGCCGGAGCAACCTTTCTTTCTCTACGTGGCTTACCATGAACCGCACGAGCCGGTCGCGTCCCCGGCGGATCTCGTCGAAAAGTATGAATCAGGTGCCGCCCGGAATCATGATGAAGCGCAGTATTTCGCCAATGTCGAGAACCTCGACGCCGCGACGGGGAAACTGATCGATGCGATTAACGACCTCGGCTACGAAGAGAATACCCTCATCATTTTCACCTCCGACAACGGGCCGGAAACGCTCGACCGATACAAGAGCGCGAATCGCAGCTACGGCACACCTGGACCGCTGCGCGGGATGAAGCTACACACGCATGAAGCGGGATCGCGCGTTGCCGGAATCATGAAATGGCCCGCCAAAATCGCGCCGGGACAAAAGAGTGATACCCCCGTCAGCTCGCTCGATTTTCTGCCGACCTTTGCGGAACTGAGCGGAGGAGAAGTTCCGGAGGGGCTCCTTCTCGACGGGACCAATTTCTTTCCCGCGCTGGGGGCCGAGAACGAATTTGTCCGTGAAAAACCACTGATGTGGATCTACCACCACAGCTATGATGGAAGAGGTTATGTCGCGTCAGTCACGATGCGTGACGGCGACATGAAGGTCCGCGCGGTTCTCGGAGAGGCGGCGACGACGAGTCAGCTCGATGAGGCGAATCTCGCGAAAATTCAGGAAGCGGAATTGGGGGAGTTCGAGATCTACGATTTATCGACCGATCTCAGCGAAGAAAATCCTTTACCGCTGGATGGAAGCCCTCTTCCTGACAAGATGAAAAAACTCTACCGCGAGATCCTCGCCGGGAGTCATGTTTGGCCCTCCGTCGAGCCGGGCAAGGCTCCCTAGATAGGCTCGCCATACCCGCTTTTCTTGACGTGGCTACCGTACATTTTTCGGATTCAGACAGAGGTGTCTGAATCCTTCTCGTGATAGCGAATCAGCGCCTTTGAAATTCATGGATCAAATCAGCGATCTGTGGATATCCCTTTTGTCTGGCGATGCTCTCGGGAAGTTCCCGGTCAACATTGGCGATGAATGAATTCGCTCCTGCATTGAGGAGAAAGCGAACCGCGCTTTCATGGCCCCGAGATGCGGCGAAAAGGAGGGGTGTATTTCTTCGGGTTGTCATGACATTGATGTTGGCTCTTCGTGTCGTCAAAAGGGCGATGATGCGGGTTTGACCATGAGCAGCTGCTTTGGAAATTGGATACCAGCCTTTGCTGTCTTTTGCATTTAGATCGACGCCGGAATCAAGAATCGCGATCACTCGATTCTGGTTTCCTTCGCCGGCTGCTTGAGTGAGGTCATCGACCGTGAATTGAGCTTGGGCCTGAAGTGGGAGTGCCATGCTGAAGATGGCCAGAGTTGCTGCTAAGATGGTTTTCATGAGTTGTTTACTGTTGGTTTCCAGAGGCAGACGAGCGAATTGATTCATCTATGCAGTGCGTGCAACTGACGAAGTATTACTCCATGATTCCAGACACCGGTTATGTCGAAGATTGATAGACGCACGCCTTCTTCGAAGACTGCCCGGGTCTCCCCGGGCTTCGACTACTTACGAGACAACTTCTTTAGCAGTGGCGCGATGACCTTGCCGACGACGGGAATGAGGGCAAAGCCCAAGAGCAAACCGAAGATTCCCGATCCAGTTGCCGAGACCAGCCAACTCACGAGTCCTTCCATCTGCGGAACGGAATGTCCTGCGACTTCGGCAAGATGATGAATGAAATGGCCGGGTTCTTTGACTCCCAATTCCTCAAGCCCGTGGACGAAAATTCCACCGCCGACCCAAAGCATCGCGGCCGTGCCAAGAATCGTGAGGCCTTTGAGAAAGTAAGGCATCCCTTTGACGAGTCCGCGACCAATGCCACGAAGGAGCGAGCCGAATCCTCCCTCGCGTTTCACTTGCGCAAGCCGTAGACCGATATCGTCGGCTTTGACGATGAGTGCGACAGCCCCGTAGACGCCGACGGTGATGCCGATCGCAACAAGGGCGAGAACGGTCGCGCGCATCCAGAAATTTCCCTCCGGAATCGACGCGAGCGAGATCGCCATGATTTCTGCCGAGAGAATAAAATCGGTGCGAATCGCGCCGGCGACCTTGGCGTCTTCGAGCGCCTGAGGATCTTTCGAGGCGGGGGCGAGCTTTTCCTCATGCTTGTGAGCGGCATGGGGAACGAGCAGCTCGAAGATTTTTTCCGCTCCCTCATAGCAGAGGTAGGCACCGCCTAACATGAGCAGAGGAGTGATCGACCAGGGCGCGAAGAATGAGAGCAACATCGCGACCGGGAGCAGGAAGAGAAGCTTGTTCTTGAGCGAGCCCTTCGCGATCCGGGCAATGATCGGCAGCTCGCGATCCGCCGCAAAACCGACGACATATTTGGGCGTCACCGCCGCGTCATCAATGACAATGCCTGCTGATTTCACACTCGTCCGCGCCGCCTGACTGACGATGTCATCGAGCGAAGATGCTGCAACTTTAGCAATACTGGCGACATCATCAAGAAGGGCAACAAGTCCGGCACTCATAGGAAAAACGAATTGCCTGTGCGTACTCCCAACGGGACGAATGATCCAGCGAAATGACGGGGTGTTTTTTTTGGGGGGCAGCAGGTGAGCGCGTGAGGAGTGCAATCATTTCAGCAGGAAAATTCGTTTGGCGGTAGTGGTGATTTTTAATCGCCACCTCATCGAGCGCGGCATTGCGGGTGGCGATTAAAAATCACCACTACGTTTTTCCTGTGAGCGGCGGAACGATGAGATTGACTTTGTGGCAAATTGCCACAACTGTATTTCATGAGCAAATCAATCCGTATTAGCAATGAGTTGGCTGCGGAGGCGGAGAAAGCGGCCAAGGTCGCGCATCGTTCGCCGCCCCAGCAAATCGAGCATTGGGCGCAGATCGGTCGGGTCATGGAGCCGGTCCTGTCGTATTCGGCGGAGAAGAAAGTGAAGGAGGCCGGTCGTGCTGATCTCGATGCGGTTCTCGATGAAGTAGATTCGGGGGCAGGCATCGCGAAGACGCAGGAAGCGATCCGGCGAGCTACGGGTTCAGTCGAGTCCACAGATTGAACCCGGGCATGGACGCACCTCTCCTCGTGATGTTAGCCGGCCCGAACGGAGCCGGGAAATCGACCTTTTTTGACGTTCACCTTCGGCAGTTGGGATTGCCTTTTCTCAATGCCGATATCCTCGCTCGCGAGACGGGGATCGATGCCTACACCGCCGCCGATACGATTGCGTCGATTCGAGATCAGATGATTCGCCGCGGAGAGGGCTTCGTGACCGAAACCGTTTTCTCCGATCCGGTCGGGGAGAAGGTGCGGGCGCTGGCAGCGGCCGTCGAGTCCGGCTTCGATGTCACCTTGATTTACATTGGCATTGTCGATGCAGAGCTTTCCGCCCGCCGCGTCAAAGCCCGCGTGGCTGCGGGTGGGCATGATGTCCCCGTCGAAAAATTGGCGGGACGCTACGAGCGCTCGCTCGACAACCTCGAACGGGCGATTCAGCAACTGCCCCGCGTGCGAATTTACGACAACAGTTCTTTCGAAACACCGCATCGGTTCCTCGCAGAATTCATCGATGGGAAAGTCGTCAGGAAGACGCAAGGCCCGGTTTACAACTGGGCGAAGCGATTCATGAGCTGAGAAGTTTCGGGTTTGAATTGCGTCCGCTGGCTAGCTCAGCATCTCTTTCAGAACATGCCCATGGACATCGGTGAGGCGGCGGTCGATGCCGTTATTTCTCACCGAGAGCCGCTCGTGATCGATCCCTAACTGATGCATCAGCGTGGCGTGAATGTCGTAATTCGTGGTGTAGCGATTGCGGTCCTGTGGTTTGAATCCCCATTCGTCGGATTCACCATAGGTGCCGCCCTTGATACCTCCGCCGCACATCCAGTTCGTGAAGACGAAGGGGTTGTGGTCGCGGCCTTTGCTGCCCTGGGAGCAGGGCATGCGACCGAACTCGGTCGTCCAGAGAATGATGGTGTCCTCCAACATGCCGCGCTGTTTAAGATCTTTGATGAGGGCGGAGGCTCCCCTTGCCATGCCGAGGGCGAGCGGTTCATGGTCACGTTTCACATCGCCGTGGCTGTCCCAGTTGCGTCGCGGGAAGCCGTTGTCGTTGCCGCTCCAGACTTGGACAAAGCGGACGCCCCGCTCGAGGAGGCGGCGCGCGACGAGGCATTTGCGCCCGAAGAATTCGCTCTCGGCTTTCACGTTGATGTTGCCCGAGTCATCGACCCCAGGCCCTTCGGGTGCGAGGCCATACATGTCTTTGATGTATTGGGGCTCCCTCGCGACATCGAGTGCGTCGGTCGCGCTGAGCTGCATCGCGGCGGCTAGTTCGTAGCTGCGGACGCGGGCGGTGAGACGGTCGTCGCCGGGGCGTTCCGTGGCGTGGAGGCTGTTGAGTTGTAAGAGCGCAGCGAGACCGGCGTGATCATTCTGCGGGGTGATAAAATCGCTTTTCGGGGCGAAGAGATCGGCGATGGGCGCGTCGTTGCCGGGGCGGATGACAGTGCCCTGATGTTGAGCCGGAAGAAAGGCATTGGCCCAATTCTTCGCGCCGTTCGAGGCGAGGCCACGATGATCCGGGAGGACGACGAACGACGGCAGGTTCTCGCTCTCACTCCCGAGGGCATGCGATACCCACGATCCCGCGCTGGGAAACCCGGGGAAACTGAAGCCAGTCGTTTGCAAGAGGGTGCCTTGGCTGTGGACTCCTGTCTTCCCGACCATGTTGTGCACAAAAGCAATGTCATCGACGACCTCACCGAGCGGGGCAACGATGTCACTCATCATTTTACCGCTATGGCCATAGGGTGAAAATTCCCACGGACTCGCGAAGGTCGCGCCGGGGGTGCTCTGGAAGAGTTCGACCGTCTCGCCGGGATCCCAGTCCTCGCCGTCTTTTTGTTTCAAAAGCGGTTTGTAGTCAAAAGTATCGACATGGCTTGCCGCACCGGCCATGAAGAGTTGCACGACGCGTTTTGCTTTCGGGGGATGATGCAAGGTGCCTGACATGACACCACCATCGCGGGCGAGGAGATCGTTCAGGGCGAGTCCGGTAAAGGAACCCGCCATCGTGCCGAGGAATTGGCGGCGGTTGGATGGAAGAGAGCTAGTCGACATAGACGAAGGCGTTCAGGTTATAGAGAATCCGGGAGAGGCTTTCGGGACCCTCGCTTTGGAGATGAGCGGTGAGGATTTTTCGGGCGGCATCATCGGGAAGGTGACCGGTGAGAGCCCGGTAGGTAGTTTCGATGCCTTCGCTTTCGATCTGTTCCGAGAAGTGTCCGGCCATCGCCTCGACAAAAGGATGATTCCACTGGGTCAGGGCCTGGAGGGCGGTCGTTGATTCATCGCGCTGCGGGACGCTCATGGCGGGGTCGGCGCAGTCGAGTGTCGTCAGCATCGGCTGAGGCTGGGAGCGGACGACGAAGCGGTAGATCGTGCGGCGGTGGCTTTCGGGGTTGTTTGGATCGTGGAGATGGTATTGATAGTGCGGGGAGTGCTGCGGTTTCTCGATCACGAAAT